>JBDLSZ010000110.1:0-18483 GCA_039799305.1 Actinomycetota bacterium | reverse complement strand
ATTGAGAAAGAGGAAGAAGCTCTCGTCGAGCTTATTAATTCTTAATCTGATTCCTGCAGCTATCGGTAGCTGGTTTTGTTGAAGGCTTCTTTGTCGGTGCAGGTGTTGGTGTTGGTCCCTGTGTGATTGTCAGTACCAGTGGTTGCTTAATTTCAGCATGTGTACCTGATGCATCCTTAAATCCAACGTTGCCAACCCATGTTCCAGCAGGTAGCCCTGCGATAGATAACTTCCACGAGCCGCTTGTCTCACGCGCGATCGTTTGAACTACTTTAGGAACGACTTGATTCGTTGAGTTGAAGTAGTACTTCACAGCACCTGTCACAACTGGTGAGTTATCTGGGCGCTTTACCTCAACTGAAATTACGGCATTCTTATTTGTGGTTGAGGCAAATACTGACGTAATAGTTATTGTCGTGGTCTCACCTTGAGGCATCTGATCTGCAAGCTCTGGAAGCCACGTTCCAGTGAGCAAGCTCTGGAATTTCTCTGGTGTGCCACTAAAGACATTGAGATCCAGGCGATTACCAGGAACTCCGTACTTAGGTGCAATTCCACAGGATGTGTATTGCCAGACAGTCCAATTGGCTGCGCATTGCGCTGTTGTCCATGAGTGCACAAAGCATCCCGCTGCCTTTACATTGGGCTTTGCACCTTCTTTAGCAGGGTTGATTGCATATTGTGCGATCCACAATGGATAGCTACTTAACTCTTTATCGCGAACCATTGAGTTCTCAAGGAAATGAGGGGAAGAGTAGATAAAGGGTGTGCGCCCTGTCTTATCTTTGACTACCTTAAGAAATGTCTTAGACCACAGGGTTGCAGCGCTGCGTGTGGCATATTTCTTACAGACCTTTGTTGAGCTCAGCCGCACACAGTTGTTTTCAAGATCGAGGGCAATCGGTAGATCTTTCTCGTTATATCCGCCGAGGGATGCAATTCTCCATACAACCTTCTGTGCCTGAACACGAGCATCGCGAGCTATGGCAGAAGGTGATGTGACATCAGGAAGAAGTGCGTAGTGATAGAAACCTGTGTAGATGCCTGCCTCTTGTGCTCCCGTGCGATCCATCTTGAGATATTTCACCGCGAGAAGATCTGCATCATCACGCGTATCTGAAGCTTTGATCATGACAAATGACAGACCCGCTTCATGCATCTTCTGAAAATTAATGGGTTTGTCATTGGGATGTTGCCAGCGACTGATATCTGCGCCATGGATTCGTCCCCCTGGACCAATCAGGTTGAGGTCTGTTGCTTGCGCAGGAGAAATCGATTGGATAGATAGAGAGAGAAATGCGACGGAGGACAGGAGCGCAAGAGCCTTCTTCACTTTTCGACCACCACGATAGTCAGACCAAATACATCAAAGATTGCGCTCTGCAGAAGTGAGCGATGGCGCAGACGTGCTTCTTGATAATCATGGCCAGTGGCAAGTTTGTTGCTATCTCTGAAATCCAGAGCTAATCGTCCATTTTCAAATGAATCAAGTCGTGCATCAAAGTAGGCGATCCACACAACACGGTCGCGGCTTTCAACGAGATCGAGAACTTCATTCCAGCGCTGGCGTAGGTCAGCAAGGGTAAGTTCTGCGGGCATAGCGCGACTTTACCCCACGGGAGTTAATGTCTAGGTGCGCCGAGCCATTTGAAGTATTCGCCAGCCAAAATCACTCGAAGATTGCGACTTCTATCTGGAGATATTGCAAGGTGTTGTGCGATGCGCGCCACAATTTGTTCAACAGACTTTTCTGAAACAAAACGAACACGGGCTATCTCAGAGTTACTCAGGCCTTGTGCAACAAGTCGAAGAGTCTCTATTTGAATATCTGTAAGGTCACTCAAAATACTGATGAATGAATTCTCATGAATATCAGCGTGGATACTTATCCATTTCATATCTGAGCCATCACTTGCTGACTCCATACTCTCTGTGAGCGCAAAGGTAATGATGGAGAGGTCTGAGACAGAGCGCTTGAGAATGATTTTTGCTCCATGTGGGATGTTCTTCTCAAGGAGTCCAAAGAGCCTTAAATCTGGGCAAGAAGTAATGATCACGATTCCAAGCTCAGGATCCACTTTTCTAAATCGCTGCAGCAATCCAACTGCCTCTTCCCCTGAGAATTGCAGATCAATCATGACAATTTCTGGTTGAAGTGAGCGAAAGAGATTTTCGGCTACAAAGATATTGGAGGCTTCTCCGACGACATTGGTGCTGTGCAATCGAAGGGATGCAGACATTGTGGCGAGTTCAAATGCATCATCGTTAATGAGCAAGACCCGCGCTGGATTCGCCAGAGTTTTAACCATAGATAAGGGTAGTTCCCGCCCAATGGTTTATGCGAGAAGGGATATCCCTAGAGTCAATCTATGCTTCGAACTTATAACCCAATCCGCGGATTGTTTGAATAAGTACAGGATTAGCTGGATCTACCTCAACCTTTGAGCGCAAACGCTTAATGTGAACATCGAGAGTCTTGGTATCACCGTAGTAATCGCCACCCCACACACGATCGATGAGTTGACCGCGAGTTAGGACGCGACCTTCATTGCGAAGTAAGAATTCAAGAAGTTCGAATTCTTTCAGTGGCAACGGAATCAAATTGCCGTTAACAGTTACCTGATGGCGCTCGATATCCATACGGATACCAGCTGCTGTGTGAATTCCCGAGGATTCCGATGTAGATGAATCTTCAGGAGTTCCACGACGCAATACAGCCTTGATGCGCGCTACAAGTTCGCGCGCAGAGTATGGCTTTGTTACATAATCATCGGCGCCAAGTTCTAGCCCAACAACCTTATCTACCTCTGAATCTTTTGCAGTGAGCATGATGATGGGAATCTGCGATGTTGTGCGAATAGTTCGGCAGACATCGATACCTGAAATTTCAGGAATCATCAGATCAAGGAGAACTAAGTCGAAGGTGCTCTTATTAAAGGATGCGATACCTGCCTTGCCCGTCTCGGCAACTTCTGTCTCGAACCCCTCCTTTTCTAGAAGGAAACTCAGCGCCTCAGAGAAGGAAATTTCATCTTCGATTATCAAAATTCTTGTCATTCTCGAGACTCTCCATTGTTGTTGTTATGCACGGGCAAGCGAAGGGCAAATGTTGATCCAACGTTTTGTGAGCTCCACACTTTGATCTCGCCACCGTGTTTTGCAGCAACGTGCTTCACAATCGAAAGACCGAGTCCTGTTCCACCTGTTTCGCGTGAGCGGGCAGGATCTACTCGGTAGAAGCGTTCAAAGATTCGCTCGAGATCGGCTTCCGGTATACCAATTCCTTGATCGGCAACTGAAATCGTCACAATCTCATCCTCGAGGCTGGTTGAGATGGAGACGTTTGTATTTTCAGGGGAGTAGTTGATGGCATTCTCAACCAGGTTATGAATCGCCATAGAGAGTTGATCGCGGTCACCAAAAACCGTGACGTTGACTTGATCCGAGACTGCTAAGCCAATGCCGCGAGCTGCAGAGGTTGTCTGGCACTGATCAACTGCTTCGGCAATCAAATCACTGAGTAAAAGTGGTTCAGCAACCTGAAGCGGATCTGAATCTTGTAGACGTGAGAGGTTGATGATTTCTTGAACAAGATCAGTCAAGCGCTTGGCTTCCTGTTGCATGCGAGATGCAAATTTTTCGACAGCTTCAGGTTCATGCTTTGCAGACAGAACCGCTTCACTCAAGAGTGAAAGAGCTCCGATAGGCGTCTTAAGTTCATGTGAAATATTGGCTACAAAGTCGCGACGTACTTCATGCACGCGCTCTGCTTCACTCTCATCACTGAGCAAGACAAGGATTTGCAACTCTTTCTTTAGCGAAATAACTTTCACAGTTAACTCACGAAGTCCTTCACCGATAGGACCGCGCGGGACTTCGATTTTTCCACTTTGCGTAAATCCGGTTCTGCGTACAACGCGAATGATGGCGAGGAGCTCAGGGCTCAGTAGTCGACCATCTTTCATAACATTGAGATTATCTAGACCCGATGTTGCAAAGATTGGAACATCACCCGGGGCTAGAAGAAGCGCATCTTGTTCAAGCTGTTCAAGGACTTCAAAGAGAATTGTGGGGTCTTCAACGCGGGTTGTTTCCTCAGATCTCCGAAGCCACATGCTGTAAGAGTAATGGCAGAAAAGGCCTGTTTACCGTCCGTTCATTCCCATGACTTTCATTATTCACCGAACCCCCCTACCGTCAGCACATGGCTCTTATCCGATCGGTCTTCCAAGATGAGTTAGATGGCGTCTCCCAATCACTCGTTGACCTCTCCAAGATGGCTGCGGACTCAATGAAGAAGGCGACAGAAGCTCTACTAGGGGCCGACCTTCGCATTGCAGAAGATGTGATCTCTGCAGATGAAAAGATTGATAATTTTCAACATGAATTAGATAGCCGCATCATCGACATCATTGCGCGCCAGCAACCCGTTGCATCTGATCTTCGAGCACTTATCACAGCACTTCGTATGAGTGCAGACCTTGAGCGCATGGGCGATCTTTCACACCACATCGCCAAGATCGCACGTCTTCGCCATCCAGAGGTAGCTGTCCCACAAGATCTTCATGACATTGTCCGCCACATGGGCGATGCTGCGACAAAGATTGCAGAAAAAGTTGGAACAGTTATTGAAACGCGCAACACCTCGATGGCTCTAGAACTTGAAAAAGATGATGACGTCATCGATACCTTGCACCGTGAACTTATTGGGAAATTAACTGCAGGTACATGGGATAAGGGTGTTGCCTCAGCTGTTGATCTCACCCTGCTAGGTCGCTACTACGAGCGATTTGCAGACCACGCCGTCTCTGTTTCCCGTCGTGTCTACTTCCTCGTTACCGGCGAATTCGCACAGCCTTAAACCTTTCATTCTTTTACGCGCTCAAGTAGAGTCGCGCCATGACGTACACACCCACACCTGCAGATAAATTCACCTTCGGTCTTTGGACTGTCGGCTGGCAAGCACGCGATCCATTCGGAGATCCCACCCGCGAAGCGCTAGACCCAGTGCGCACAGTCAATGAACTCGCAGCTCGTGGTGCTTATGGTGTGACATTCCATGATGATGATCTCTTTCCCTTTGGCTCTGATGATTCAACTCGCCAGGGACATATTGATCGCTTTAAGAAAGCACTTGCTGAGACCGGAATGAAAGTTCCGATGGCAACAACAAACCTCTTTAGCCATCCCGTCTTTAAAGATGGCGCGCTGACAAGTAACGATCGCGATATCCGCCGCTTTGCTATCCGCAAAGCGATGCGCAATATCGATCTCGCAGTTGATTTGGGTGCAAAGATTTATGTCTGCTGGGGCGGACGCGAAGGCGCTGAATCTGAAAGCTCAAAGGATGCCTATGTTGCCCTTGAGCGTTATGCAGAAGGCTTTAACATCCTTGGTCAGTACGTGATTGATAAGGGTTATGACATCAAGTTTGCAATTGAACCTAAGCCAAATGAACCACGTGGAGATATCTTCCTTCCAACAATTGGCCATGCACTTGGATTCATTGAAATGCTCGATCATCCTGAGATGGTTGGACTTAACCCAGAAGTGGGCCACGAACAAATGGCTAACCTCAACTTTGTTCACGGAATCGCACAAGCGCTATGGCAGAAGAAGTTATTCCACATCGACCTCAATGGTCAGCGCGGTCCAAAGTATGACCAGGACTTTGTCTTTGGCCATGGTGATGTCAAGAGCGCCTTCTTCCTTGTTGATCTCCTTGAACGCTATGGATATGCCGGTCCTAAGCACTTTGATTACAAGCCTGTGCGCACAGATGGCGATTCAGGAGTCTGGGCATCTGCAACATCGAATATGCGCATGTATCTCGTGCTCAAAGAGCGCGCAGCTGCATTCCGCAAGGATCCACGGGTGATTGCTGCAATGAAGGAATCAAATATTCCAGGGCTTTCAGAGCCAACACTTGCTGCAGGTGAAACATGGAAGGATCTTGCAAAGGATTCATTCGATGCAGATGTAGCTGGCAAACGTGGTTATGGATATGAAATCCTCGACCAACTCGCTATGGAGCATTTGATGGGCGTGACTGCTTAATCTCGTTACACTTCGAAAATGCGATTAGGTGTGCTCGATGTTGGTTCTAACACCATTCATCTGCAGGTTGTTGATGGCCACTTAGGTGGACCTCCAATTCCTAACTCATCTCATAAATCTGTCATACGCCTGACTGAATATCTTGATGAGGCTGGCTCAATTACCCAAGTAGGAATTGATCGAATCACTGATGCCATTGCAACAAATATGAAAAGCTCTGAGCATTTAGAAATTGATGAATTACTGGCATTTGCAACTTCAGCAATCCGTGAGGCAAATAATTCAGATGACGTTATTGCGCATGTGAATAAGACATGCAATATCGATCTGCAAGTTTTGAGTGGTGAAGAAGAAGCACGGTTCACATTCCTTGCCGCACGTCGCTGGCTTGGATGGTCTTCAGGAGATTTACTCGTGCTCGATATTGGTGGCGGTTCACTAGAAATAGCACGGGGTGAAGAAGAGAACCCCATCTTCAAGACATCGATGCAACTCGGAGCAGGACGACTGACTCGAAAATTCCTTAAAGGCGATCCCTTCACTTCAAAATCATTGAAATCTCTAGAAGATTATCTCAAGGAAGAGATTGCACCACTTGCAGATTCCTTATCCACCTACGAGAAAGATATTGCTACGGGTACCAGTAAGACTTTTCGCACTCTGGCAAAGATTTCACAGAATATGTTTCCAAAACTTGGACCACACCTTACGTTGGAAGCTCTCAACGAATTTCTTCCGCGTCTACAGAAGTTAGATACTGGCCAGAGAATGGAGCTACCTTCCATCTCAGCAGAACGCGCACCTCAGATAGTCGCTGGTGCGATGGTGGCACGACAACTCATGCAAACGCTTAATCTAAAGGAAATTCGTATCTGCCCATGGGCACTTCGCGAAGGAATTGTTCTCCACAGACTGGACTGGATCGAGCGCTAGTTGGTAATGCTCAAGTAATCCAAAGCAACGATTTCACCCCGGACGCGATGCACAATCCATGCATCCCCTGGCTCAAGCTTGATGAGATCCTTATTCTTTAACTTTGTATTCAAGATTCCACGCAGCATGGTTGGAATGACTGGATTATGGCTACAGATCAATATGTTCTTCTCATCTTGCTTGAGAGCATTAGCGAAAGCGACAGATCGCTGAGGGTCATTTTCAAAAGTTTCCTCATTCAAACTTGGAACCTGAGTGATTGTCAGCCCTCGTGAGTGGGAGAGGGGAGTAACGGTCTGAACACACCTGGTGTAGTTGGATGTGTAGACCTCATCAATGGCAAATGGTTCAAGGTGCTTGATCAGAAGCTGTGCCTGATCAAATCCAACTTCGTCGAGAGTTCTTTCAGAATCTGCTTCATCCCAGTCGCCGCGTTCTAGTGCTTTGGCGTGGCGCAAAATGATCAAAGTATCTGTTCGCTGTTCTTGGGCTTGAAAGTCTTCAATCATCTGACGATCGGAGTCATGTGTGGCTTTTGCTAGCGCATCTTCTGGCGTGAACCAGACAAGCTCATCTACCTCCTCGTTAACAACGAAGGTACCTGTATCAACTGCACAGCGAGCTACCCAGAAGATAACTCTCTTTTTCTGCCCACTCTCTTCATACTCAACAGAACCCAGTTGTCGAGTGAATGTTGCTTTGATTCCCGTCTCTTCAAAGACTTCACGAAAAGCACATTGCAGCGCTGTCTCGCCATCTTCAATTTTGCCTTTAGGAAGTGACCAGTCGTCATATCGTGGACGGTGGATGAGGGCAATCTCTAGATTGCGCGAATCAACTTCTCGCCACAGGAGTGCACCAGCTGCTCTAATCACGCGCGGTTATGCTTATCGATAAAGTGGTCTTGGAAATTCACTAAGTATTTTCCATCAGCATCACTGATATGACGGACCCATTGATTGTCTTCAGCAAGTTTCCATGTTGAATACTGATCAGAGAGTGAGTCATCTAAAATTCCCTTGAGGCGTTCTTTATGTTTGTCGGATTCAATGCGCACAAGTGACTCAACGCGACGATCAAGATTTCGATGCATCATGTCTGCACTACCGATGTAATAATCCTCGGCTCCACCATTGCGGAAGTAGTAGATGCGGGAATGCTCTAGGAATCGACCTAGGATTGAGCGAACCTTGATATTTTCACGTCGTGGCTGATTGTTCAGTTGGAGAGAACAAATTCCGCGCACAACGATTTCTACCTTGACGCCAGCATCAGCTGCCTCATAAATTGCAGCAACGATCTCCTCATCGAGCAGAGAGTTAAGCTTGAATCGAATCCAGGCAGGATTACCATCGAGATGGTTTTTGGTTTCGCGTTTAATGCGCATCAGTAAGCCTTGCCGCATACTGTGAGGCGCTACAAGCAATCGTGAGTAGTCATGCTTTGTTGAGTGACCTGAAAGCTCATTGAAAAGTCGAGAGAGATCTTCACCTAGAACTGGGTCTGCACTGAGTAAGCCAAGGTCGTCATAGAAGCGAGCAGTCTTCGGGTTGTAGTTTCCTGTGCCGACATGGCAATAACGGCGCAGCGTGTCGCCTTCTTCGCGAACAACGAGAGATAGTTTTGCGTGGGTTTTAAGTCCCATCAAGCCATACACAACGTGGACGCCAACTTCTTCAAGTTTGCGAGCCCATCGCACATTTGCCATCTCATCAAATCGTGCACGAATTTCAATGACGGCAAGCACTTGCTTGCCTGCTTCAGCTGCTTCGATAAGAGCTTCAATAATCGGTGAGTCACCAGAAGTGCGATAGAGAGTCTGCTTGATTGCTAGGACTTGAGGGTCGCGCGCTGCATTTTCAAGGAACTTCACGACAGATGTTGTAAAGGATTGGTAAGGGTGGTGAAGCAAGATTTCACCCTTACGCAGCGCTGTGAAGTATGAATCAGTTGAGTCAGGATCGACATCGCGAAGCTCTGGCGCTGTCTCGCTTCTAAATGGCTTGTACTTCAGTTCTGGAAAATCGAGGTCAGCAATTTGGTTCAGGCTTCGCAAATCAAGCGGGCTGTCATACTTCATGACATCTTGGGGATCAATCTGTAATTCATCCATAAGTTCGTTAAGAACTTGAGTATTAATGACCTTATCCACCTCAAGGCGCACAGGTGGACCAAAGCGACGCCTTGTTAATTCCTTCTCCATCGTTTCCAGGATGTCATCAGTCTCATCTTCATCAAGATCTAAATCTTGATTTCGGGTGACACGGAAGAAGAAGTGATCTTTGAGAGTAACTCCAGGAAAGAGTTCTGAGAGGTGTTCTGCAATGAGCTCATCAATCAGAACGAATCTAAATTTAGAAGTATCGGATGTGCGAATAAAACGTGGCAGATTAGATGGGACCTTAACTCGAGCGAAGCTGATGTCAAAGTCATCGCTAGATTCGATATTAATTCCAATGCTAAGAGATAAGCCGGAGATATATGGAAAAGGATGTGAAGGGTCAACCACGAGTGGTGTCAGAACAGGAAAGATGCGCTTGTTGTAATAATCCTTGAGATGATCACGTTCATCCTGAGAGAGCTCATCAATTTTAAGGAATTCAATACCGTGTTGTGCTAATTCAGGAACAATCACATCTTTAAATCGCTCGGCCTGAATCCTGACTAACTCTTGAGTGCGCTGTAGAACAATTTTCAATAACTCTTGTGGGGTGTATCCGGCGCTATTGGCAGTTGTGACTCCGCGCTCAATCTTTGCCTTAAGGGATGCCACACGCACCATAAAGAACTCATCAAGATTGGAAGAGAAGATTGCAAGAAATCGCACGCGCTCAAGGAGAGGAATGGTGGGATCTTCGGTGAGTTCGAGTACCCGTGTATCGAAGTCGAGCCAGGTGAGCTCTCGATCTTGGTAGGTGACTTGCGTATCTTTCACTGGTTAAGGATGGCGTAGAAGGGTGAATAAGAGGTAATCGGCAAATGAACGTGACCGGTGAAGTGAGTGAGGCGGGTCGGGCTCGAACCGACGACGACCGAATTATGAGTTCGGGGCTCTAACCAACTGAGCTACCGCCTCGTCGAGAGCAATCTTACGGGGTGGCTCATTAAGATAACGCCATGATTCATCTCAGTCAGGCGCGCTCCTCAATTATCTTCGAGCACGATGGCGATTCACTTGCAGTTCTGTACTGGGGCAAGAAGCTAGGTGACATCACTGAGAAGTCAGCAGAAGCGATTATGTCTGCCCTCACAAAGCCAGCATTTCATGGCGGCCTTGATGTGTCATCAAGCAACCTCATTCTCCGCGAACATTCTCGTGGATGGATAGGACACCCTGCACTGCGCGGCCACCGTGGGGGAGTAGGCGCATCTAATTCATTTACCGTAAAGAGTGCAATCCAGAAAGATCAATCCATGGTTGCAATTTTTGTCGATGCAATCGCAGGACTTGAGATCGAGATTACTTACACGCTCACACCATCAGATGTTTTGCTCATGGATGCAAAGGTCACCAATACCGCAGAGGGTGATTACTTCCTCGACCATTTCCTTTACTGGCTTCCACTTGCTGAACAAGCTAATGAAGTTCTTGATTTTTATGGTCACTGGACGAAAGAGCGCCAACCACAGCGTCGTTCCATCGATTACGGTCTCATTACTCGCGAAGGATTTGAAGGACGATCAGGCCATGACTACACCATTACTCAAGTAGCACTCAGTCACGCAACAGGATTTAGACACGGTGAAGCATGGTCACTTGCGATGGCATGGTCTGGCAACAATATTCATCACGTAGAACGAGTCATTGATGGACATAAATCAATTGGAGCTGGTGAGTATTTACTCCCTGGTGAAGTAATTCTCAAGAAGGGCGAGAGCTATAGCGCACCTCGTGCCATTGCCACCTTTAGTGATCGCGGTCTTGATGGTGTAACGAATAATCATTACTCCTGGATTCGCTCACGCCCAAATCACATTACAAAGGTGCGCCCTCGTCCATTAACGCTGAATATGTGGGAAGCGGTCTACTTCGATCATAATGAAGATGGCATCCGCAAGATGGTGGATAAGGCTGCGCAAATCGGAGTCGAGCGCGTTGTCTTAGATGATGGTTGGTTTGGTTCACGTCGTAACGACCGTGCTGGCCTTGGTGATTGGGTTGTTTCAAAGGATGCATGGCCAAATGGTCTAGATCCCATCATCAAATACATCAACGATAAAGGCATTGAATTTGGTCTCTGGTTTGAGGGAGAGATGGTCAATCGCGATTCAGATCTCTATCGCGCACACCCAGATTGGATTCTGCAAGAACCTGGGCGCTTGCCGATTGAAGGACGTTGGCAGCAAGTATTGGATCTGACAAAAGAGGGCGCATATAACCACGTACTCAACCAAGTTGATGCCGTGCTCTCTGCACACAATATTGCTTACATTAAGTGGGATCATAATCGTCACCTGACAGATCCAATCTCTGATGGTCGCCCTGTCGTTCGCAAACAGACGCAAGCGATTTATCGCATGTTTGATGAACTCAAAAAACGCCATCCTGGTCTTGAAATCGAATCCTGTTCATCAGGTGGCGGACGTATTGATCTTGGAATGATTGAACATGCAGATCGCTTCTGGACATCAGATCAAAATGATCCACTAGAGCGCCAGCAAATTCAGCGTTGGACAGGACTTGTCATTCCTCCAGAATTCCTCGGCACTCATGTGGGGCCAACTGTGGGACATCAAATGCATCGCACACATTCAATTTCATTCCGTGCACTGAACGCTCTCTTTGGCCATGCCGGTATCGAATGGGATATCAATGAGGCAGATGAGAAAGAGACGCGCGTTCTTAAGGCATACGTCGCCTTCTATAAGAAGCATCGTGAGCTACTTCATTCTGGAATAGTTGTTCGTAGTGATGAGATTGTTGGAAATGCTCAGCTCTATGGCACGGTTTCGCTGGATAAGAAAGAGGCAATCTTTACCTATATGCAGCTGACTTCTCTCGATAACTTTGGACCACTACTTACAACTTTTGATGGACTTGATAAGGAGACCACCTATCAGCTCACAGTTGTTGAAGATTTGAGCGCAGATGATTTCATTCAAAAGCGAGCACCTGGTTGGTGGCCAGCACTCACAATGACTGGAGATCAACTTGCCCACGTGGGATTGCAACTTCCAGTCTTAAAGCCTGAGAGTGGTTTGTTGTTCTATATACAAGCTCTTTAGGAGTAGCATGCTTTAAGTCCAGTCAATGATGACTTAAGGAGTTAATGGTGCTTGTCGGAATCCCCAAAGAAGTCAAAAACAACGAATTTAGAGTCTCAACCACACCGGCAGGAGTTCACTCCCTTGTCATCGCCGGCCACAGCGTATTTGTCGAAAAGAGCGCAGGTCTTGGCTCATCCATTACAGATGCTGAATATGTAAAAGCTGGAGCAACCATCCTCGATACCGCCGATGAAGTATGGGCGAAGTCTGAGATGATCATTAAGGTGAAAGAGCCTGTTGCTGAGGAATATCACCGTATGCGCAAAGGTCAGATTCTCTTTACCTATCTCCACCTTGCAGCCTCCCGCGAGTGCACAGATGCACTCATCACGGCAGGTGTAACTGCCATTGCTTATGAAACTGTTGAAGTAAATCGCTTCCTTCCACTTCTTGCACCGATGTCAGAAGTTGCAGGTCGTATGTCTATTCAAGTGGGTGCTGCTGCACTTCAGCGCCCTAACGGTGGCCGTGGAATTTTGCTCGGGGGAGTACCCGGAGTTGCACCAGGCAAAGTTGTGATTTTAGGTGGCGGAAGCGTTGGCGTTTCAGCTGCTGCGATGGCGATTGGGCTACGCGCCGATGTCACTTTGCTTGATATCAACCTCAAGCGCCTTGTTGAAATTGATGAGATGTTCCACGGTCAAGTAAAGACTGTTGCATCCTCAGCCTTTGCTATTGAGGAGTATTGCACGCAAGCCGACCTTGTTATCGGCGGCGTACTTATTCCAGGGGCAGCGGCCCCCAAGCTTGTTACCGATGCAATGGTGGCAAAGATGAAGCCGGGTTCAGTTCTCGTCGATGTTGCAATCGATCAAGGTGGATGCTTTGAAGGCTCACATGCAACTACGCATGCAGATCCCACATTTAAGGTGCATAACTCTCTCTATTACTGCGTGGCAAATATGCCGGGCGCAGTTCCTGCAACATCGACTGCAGCGCTCTCAAATGCAACGTTGAAGTACTCACTTGCTCTTGCCAATAAGGGTTGGCAGCAGGCGATGGCAGATGATGCAGGGTTGGCAGCAGGGCTTAATGTGAATGAGGGAAAAATTGTCTACGCAGCTGTCGCTGCAGCACATGGCAAGTAATTAGTGGCGTTGCATCCCTCTGCGGCCCCAGAACTCCCACATCCCCATCACACTTAAGACGAGTGCGAAACCGAAGAGAAGATCTTCAACAGGTGCGGAACAGATTCGCACGCCGATAATGGCATCGGGGTTATACATCACGATATTGCGCGATGTCAGCCACCAATTTGTCAGTAATTGGAATGGCAAGATGATGGCGTAGGAAGTCCAGAATGCTGCGCGAGTGAGCATAGAGTTCTTAAATATAAAGAGATCGACCATGACGGCCACACCAAAGGCTGCGATTGCGATATCGGAGTAGATCATTCGCCGAACTCACCTTTGCGCCAGTGGGGCTTCACCTTTGTAACACCTTCGATGGTCAAAATTGCTGCAAGAGGAACGATGACAAAAAAGAGATATTCCTCAAGCGGAATACTCAAAGGGCCAACAATTCCTAGCATCTGCTCTCGGTCAAAGAACCAATGCCCCTTAGAGATGGCATAGGCATCCCACAGTAAGAAGAGTGTGCTGATGGGAAGAATGCTCAGCGCTGCTCGCTTGATGCGACGCAATACTCCCGTCTTTAAGAAAACTTCAAGCCAGCCTGATCCACATAGGGTGAAGATCAGCATCCCCATATATGACCAATGTTTCATGGCTGCATTTTTGCATAGTTCGCTATGAATATTGCTACTGTGACGGTTATGGAGATGGCCAAGTTAAAGACTTTCTCACGGGTGCGCACCTTCTCAAGCGCCATCGTTGCAATCGCCATCGCTCTCTCTATCGCTTTCTCCTCATGGCTTGGCGCTGAATCATTGAATTGGCAAGTTGCGATGGCTGTTACTGCGCTAGCAATAGGAATTCCTCATGGAGCCCTGGATCACCTTGTGACTCTTCCTAAAGCTCAACCTTTTAAGATGGCAGTTTTTGTCATCATCTATGTCGCTATTGCACTCGCTGCAATTTGGGCGATCCTGCAGTGGAATGTATGGGGATTTATTGCAGTAGTACTTATGAGTGCAACCCACTTTGGAATTGGAGATAGCGCATTCATCTCTGAACTCAATCATCTCAAAGGTAATACTTCATCGAAGTTTCCTGTGTGGGCATATGCACCAGCTGCAGGTTTGCTTCCTGTTGTGATTCCACTGGTCAATAGTCGAAGCACTGAAGCCCTTACTAAGGTCAATGATTCACTGATTAATTGGCATTATGGGTATACCTCTGAAATTCAGATTGCTGTTGCTGCGATTGCAACGCTGTCAGCAATGGCGCTCATATCTCGCAAGCGATATCGCGATCTGCTGGATCTGACACTTCTTGCAGCCCTTGCATCTGTTGCACCACCGCTTGTGGCATTTGCTGTCTACTTCGGATGTTGGCATGCAATGCGCCACACAGCACGCCTGACATCTCTGCTACCTCGCTGCCTTGATGCCTATGAACGAAATAACTCTCGACGAGCATTTGCCCTTGCAGTGATTCCTGGGCTACCAGCACTTGCTGGAACTCTAATATTTGTGGCTCTGCTTGCTGGGTTTTCTCAGAACAATGTCAGTGACAGATTCTTATGGTTGACCTTGGTCACTATCTGGGCTTTGACAGTTCCTCACATGATTGTCACAGCCAAGTTAGACCGCGCCGCACTGAAGAATTAATCTCTCATTCGTTAGGCTTAGCGTCATGTTGAGAAAACTCGTTCTGCTCACTCTTCTTTTCACCGCAATACCGACTGCACATGCAGCACCTGTCTACACATTTCCTGTTGCAAATTGTGAAGTGAACTATGCGAGAGCACATCATGATTACGCCGCTACAGATATTTTGGCGAAAGCTGGCTGTCAATTTGTAGCCCCCATCGATGGTGTTGTCGATGAGGTCAATCGCACCGATCTCTGGAGTGGAAAGACAAACCTTGGAATTGATCGTGGCGGGTTATATGTCTCAATTATTGGTATCGATGGCGTTCGTTACTACGGTTCCCACCTGCGCTCGATTCCTGCAAGCATTCAACCTGGAGTAGAAGTTAAGGGTGGACGTTTATTGGGCGCAATCGGATCTACTGGAAGTGCGCGCGGAACGGCGCCTCACCTTCACTTTGGAATTTCTTGGCCCACACCAGCTGATACGTGGTGGGTCAGACGCGGTGAAGTATTGCCATGGAAATATCTGGATGCATGGAAGAACGGGAAAGATTTATCGCCAGTAAAGGCAGTTGCTGCGCTCAAAGCTAAGGTTGGCGAGATTCCGCCGCTTCCTAAGAAGTAGTTCTAAAAAATAGATAAAAAAATAAGGCCCACTGATTTCTCAGCGGGCCTTATTTATAAGTGAAATTAGTTAGCGTTCACTGCATCTGCCTGAGGACCCTTAGGACCCTGGACAACCTCGAATGAAACTGCCTGACCCTCTTCAAGGCTCTTGTAACCGTTTCCCTGAATTGCTGAGTAGTGAACGAATACATCTTGTCCGCCACCATCAACTGCAATGAAACCGAATCCCTTTTCAGAGTTGAACCACTTAACTGTACCTGTTGCCATATTTTTTACTATTCCTTCGATATGTGTAGGAGTTCGAGAATTCCTCGAGCTTCCAGTCTTCGTCTTGCGTTCAGCCATACCGAGTAAAGAAGTAAATCTAACAACGGGTACTGATAAAGCGTCCGACTAGGGAAAATCGTACCTGCTACCTACCCGTATGCCTATTCCCAATATCTGCCATCCACGCTCAAATAGCCTCTCAAACTGGGCAGATATTCACAAAGTCAGTAGAAAGTTGTATAAATAGAGCACTCACTAGCAATTGGTAGTCGTTGTGGATCGGGGAAGGTCGCACAAAGCGAGCCTTGCTAGGAGCAGCAAATGCATGAAAAAAACCTCGCTGGTTTGGTTGTTATCCATTCCGCACCTACCGCCCTGCGCCAACATATTGAGTGGGGGCTGAACTCACTCCTTGGTGCGCCACAGAATATTTTCTGGCGCGATCAACGACTGGCTGCGGGCACTGTGCGCACAACATTGGAATTTCGTGCACCACTTGGCACTGCATCCAAGATTGCAACAGCGCTAAAGAATTGGCATTACCTTCGCTTTGAAGTCAGCGAACTTGGTAATCACGGCGGTGAAATATTTCTCTGCACCCCAGAGCTTGGAATCCATCGCGCAACCCTGAATGAAGTCGGCACAATCCTTGTGAGTGAAGATGTGATCCGCAAAGCCCTTGCCCATTACGATGACTTAGAAATTCGTGAGAATTTAGGGCTGGCACTGGGAAGTCAGTGGGATCAAGCACTCGAACCGTATCGAGGCGTCGACCTACAGGAAGTGCAAAGACTGAGAGCTATTTAAACAAGATAGAATAAAGACATGACATCACAAGCACCTATGACTTCAACGGAACGTCGCCAATCTATTCTCTATATTGGAATTGCACTTATTCTCGCAGTGGCTCTTGGCGGTGGACTCGTAAAGGTTGGTGCAGGATTTGCAGCACGTAATGCCAACGGAATTACTGTTACTGGATCTGCAAAGACAGAGGCAACAGCGGATAACGTTGTCTGGACACTTAATGTCTCAATTACTCGCCCCGCAGTTGCAGATGCCGTAACAAAAGTTGGAAACGATGTTGCAATCGTGAGCAAATACCTTACCGATGCTGGCATTCCAGCAGATGCTCTGACATTGGGATCTGTTTCAGCCTATGCCAATGAGCAATGGGTTAATGGCAATAGCACAGGCAAGATTCTTAACTACCGCGCATCACGCGATGTTGTAGTGCGCTCGAAAGATGTGCAGCTTGTCTCGAAGTTATCTCAAGGAATTGGCACTATCTTGCAGCAGGGTGTGACTGTAAATAACTATGGTCCCCAGTACTACCTCTCGACCCTTCCTAAGCTTCGCCCACAACTTCTTGAAGAGGCGATGAAAGATGCCAAGATCCGCGCAGAGGCGATCACCAAGGCAGTTGGAGGCAAGGTCGGCTCCGTGCAATCTGTTAAGTCAGGCGTATTCCAGGTGACAACACCGGATTCCACAATGACGCAAGATACTGGCGCATATGACACTTCCAGTATTGAAAAGACTGTGACATCAACTGTCTCAGTTACTTTCTCGGTTAAGTAACTCTAACTAAAGAGGAATATTGCCGTGTGATCCACGGCGGTATTCAGTTGCTGCAAGAACCTTCGCAATAGCGCTACGAGTCTTATCTGGCTCGATCATCTCATCGACTGCGCCGATTTCGATTGCACGCGCTACGCCACCTGAAACCTTCTCATGCTCTGCAGCGAGCTCAAGTTCCATACCCTCACGTTGTTCTGCAGGAAGATCAGCAAGAAGTCTGCGGTGGAGAACGCGCACGGCAGCAACTGATCCCATGACTGAAACTTCTGCTTGAGGCCAAGCAAATACACGCGTTGCTCCCAGTGACTTTGAATTCATTGCAACAAAGGCTCCGCCATATGCCTTGCGGGTAATGACGGTAACGCGAGGGACAACTGCTTCAGCAAATGCGTGAAGTAACTTCGCACCGCGGCGCACAGCACCTTCCCACTCTTGACCGATGCCGGGCAAGAATCCAGTGACATCTGCAATAACAATTAGTGGAATTCCAAATGCATCACAGGTGCGAACAAAGCGCGCTGCTTTCTCCCCAGCTGCAGAATCAAGTACTCCACCAATGACTTGTGGGTTATTGGCGATAACTCCCACTGTGCGACCACCAAAGCGACCAATGACTGTGGTCATATTCTCTGCCCACATATCAAGGAGCTCGAGCTTCTCGCCATCTTTATCCAAAATCGCATCAACGAGTGGATGGACTTCATAGATGCGCTTAGAGGATTCTGGAACTAGGTGTGCAAGCTTTACATCTTCCACCTGTGCTGACATCAAACCTTGATTAGCAAAGAGTGAAGCGAGATCTTGAATCTCGCTATAGGCAATATCTTCACTCGGTGCGATGACATGGGCAACACCTGAATTCTTACTATGTGCTTCAGGCCCACCGAGAAGAGCCATATCGACGATATCTCCCGTTACTGATTTCACAACATCAGGGCCGGTAACGAAGATGCGACCTTCGGGTGCTAGAACAACAACATCGGTTAGTGCAGGACCGTAAGCACCGCCGCCTGCTGTGGGACCAAGAACGAGAG
>JBDLSZ010000109.1:0-5956 GCA_039799305.1 Actinomycetota bacterium | reverse complement strand
TACGACTATGAAAATTGCTCGATTTGGTCAAGTAGGTTCAGAACGTCCCGCAGTAATGCTCAATCAGAGTCAGGCTGTCTATGTAGATCACCTGATTAAGGATTGGAACCGCAGCGAACTTGAAGCAGATGCGCTTGAGAAGGTGAAGTCGGCAAATCTCTCATCACAGACACCTTTTGATATTGCAGGTCTTCGTATTGCAAGCCCGGTAGCGCGTCCCACAAAACTGATCTGCATCGGTCTTAACTATGCCCGCCATGCAGCTGAAGCTGGAATGACGCCACCACCAGAGCCTGTTGTCTTTATGAAGGCACCTGATTGCCTCATTGGCCCTAATGATGAAATCGCAATTCCACCGAATTCAACAGCGACAGATTATGAAGTTGAACTTGCTATTGTTATTGGAAAGCGCGCTCTCTACTTAAAGTCTGAATCAGAAGCTCGTAGCCACATCCTTGGTTACTCCATCAGCCAAGATGTCTCTGAGCGCCACTGGCAGATTGAACGCGCAGGCCAATGGGTGAAGGGAAAGTCATTTCCAACATTTAATCCCATGGGTCCTGCAATTGTTACTGAGGATGAATTTAAGCCAGATGATGTGCGCCTGTATTGCACAGTCGATGGCGATAAGCGCCAAGATTCACGCACTAGCGATCTGATCTACGGAATCGATCACATCGTCTGGTACTTAAGCCAATTTATGGAGCTATTCCCAGGTGACATCATCAATACTGGAACACCAGAAGGTGTTGGTATGGGATTTAAACCAACGAAGTACTTAACGCGTGGTCAAGAAGTCATTACTGGCATCGAAGGCCTAGGCGAAATGCGTTCGAAAACTATCTAGCGCTCAGACTTGTGGCGATCTGCCATGGTGTCCATCAACGCAAAGAGAACTCCTGAAATCACAAAGGTCATGTGAATTCCAATACGCCAACCTTCACGCTCGGCATCAAATGGACCCTCTTGCATAAAGTCTTTGAGAAGTTCGATGACAGAGATTGCAACGAGTGAGCCAATCAGCTTGATCTTTAAGCCGCTGTAATCAACATGGCCCATCCAGTGAGGGCGGTCTTCAGCACCTTCTGCGATTTTAATCTTTGAGACAAAGTTTTCATATCCTGCAAAGAGGACAATGATGATGAGATTGCCAAGAAGCACAGTGTCGAGAAGTTCAAGAACTTCAAGAGTAATTTCACCTGTTGTGGCATCTTGAATATGGGTCATCATGTACCAGAAAGAGTGGAAGAAGCGATAGAGGATAGGTATGAGAGCCAGGAGCAGGCCGATATAGAGAGGCGCAAGTAACCAGCGCCCTGCGAAGATGATTTTTTCCAAGAAGTGCTCGAGCTTTATCATTTTTCCTCCAGATGTAGTGTCTAAAATTTTACTTACTCAAGTACCCAACTATCGGTATTGGATGAGTGAAGTGGCAGTGGTTTCTTATCTACCGTTGTGATTGTGATCTGATTGAGCACGCGCTTGCCACGCACTTCATCAAGTGGGCTATTGCCGGTTAAGACCACGGTGACGGCGCTCTTTGAGAGTTTTCCTGTTGCACAATCTGGTAAACAATCATTAATGGCATAGGTGCCTTTGCCGCGCGCACCATCTTGTGACCAGGATTCCCATTCCATCTCACCCACAGCAATCCCACCATCGGCACAGGTTTGGAAGAAGACGCTGGGCTTGTAATCAATAATTCCGCAGGTCACCGTATAGATATGGTTTGCTCGCGCGTTAGAGATAAATGAGTAGGCCCCGAGTGAGAGGCCGATAACGGTGGCAAGGAGAACAATCCAGCCCTTGGATCTGCGAGCCTGTGTGAAGTTCATTTATGCAGTATCGCAGTCCGGTATGACAAAACCTCAGACACAGGCGAGGATGCACTCATGAAGTTGCGCCTACTCTCCGTTTTTGCGCTAACTCTCACCTTCCTTACACCCGCTACTGCAAGTAATAACTACATCGTCGGCGGAGATCGCCCTGTGACTGTGAACCTCCCCGATACTCTGGCAAATCCCGCACCACTTCTGATTCTCTTGCACTCTGCCTCAACGTCAGGTGCTCACCAAGAGAATTACATGAGACTTGCACCCATTGCTAAGAAGAGCGGTCTTATCTATATCGCACCCGATGGCACCACAAATCTTGAAGGGAAAAGATTCTGGAACGCCTCAAAATCATGTTGCAATAGATATAGCCAAGAAGTCGATGATGTTGCCTATATCAACTCACTGATTGATGAGATCAGCGCAAAGACCCCTGTTGATCCACAGCGCATCTACTTGATTGGCCATAGCAATGGCGCCTTCATGTCATACACCTTTGCATGTAAGACGCAGAGAGTTGCAGCAATTGTTGCTATTGCAGGAGCGATGGATCAAAGCCCTGAGTGTCTACCCACAACCCCGGTCTCACTGCTTAATATTCACGGCACCGCAGATAAGGTGATTAAGGTCAATGGGGGAGTAATGAATAACAACTCCTACACAAGCGCTGCTACCACCATCAAGACGATTGCATCAGTAAATCAATGTAGTAATCCGACAACGTCAAAGAGAGATTTTGAGCCCACTATTAAGGGCGCAGAGACCACCATCATCAACTATGCCTGTGATACCCACACCCATCTTCAATTCTGGAAAATCAAAGATGGATCACATAGCCCCAAGCTGCCAAGTGACTTTGCGCAACTTGTGATCTCATTCCTGCTCAAGCAAAGTAAGTAGAGGCAGGGCTTAACGATCCAATAAATTCTGCGTTGGGTTATAGGCACTTCCATTGCGGCGCTTAGCAATGGCGCTTAACGCCTCCAACACAACACGGTTAGCCAAGATTGCAGTGATATCTGCGCTATCAAATGCTGGTGCAACTTCCACCACATCGATGCCCACCACAGGCAGCTCAAGACAGATTCTGCGCACAGCTTCTAACAATTCACGTGATGTCATTCCACCAGGCTCTGGTGTTCCAGTTCCTGGCGCCATTCCAGGATCGACCACATCGATATCAACGGATAAGAAGACTCCGTCGCAGCCATCAGTTAGCGTTGCAAATGATTCATCGAGTACTGCCTTAAGTCCACGATGATGAATCTCAGTCATTTCGTATGAGCGCATGCCTTGATCGCGCATCCACTCAAGAGTTGCACTATCTGGCCAATATCCACGAAGACCTAACTGCAGGAAGCGATCTCCGCGCACATAGCCATCATTGATCAAATTACGCATCGGTGTTCCATGGCCCACAAGTGCGCCCCACTGATCTTCGCCCGTATCGGCATGTGCATCAAAGTGCACCATCGAAACTTTTCCATGACCTAAGTGGTTAGCAATACCTGCAACATCAGCAGAAGCGATCGAGTGATCGCCGCCTAAGACAACTGCAATAGCGCCAGCACGAGAGATCTTCTCTGTTGCCTCACGTAATACAGCCAAAGACTTCACCAAATCTCCACCAGGCATAAGCAAATCACCTGCATCAAAGACTTTTAGATCTTTCAGACCATCTGTGCGCAAGGCTAAATGTGGACGCTGCCCATCATGTGGCAGGTAATCGCCACCACGAATTGCCTGTGGGCCAAACTTTGCACCGGAGCGATGTGATGTTCCGCTATCAATCGGTGCTCCCACGATGATGACATCTGCACCCTTATAGGTTGCAGGATTATCAAGATCGCATGCGGGAATTCCTAGAAAGGTAAAGGCCGGTCCATACATATTGCCGTGGTTAACCATGGGTAAAGGATATATCTCACCTCTTTCGACAGGAACTTCACAAAGATCGGGCGTAGGCTTAAATCGTTAAAGGAGCCCGCCATGCAGATCACCATCGATAAGAAGACCGGCGTATTTCTAGCCATCATCACACTGCTTCTTGCAGCCCTAGTATCCCTTGGTATCAATCGCGGCGACCGCGATGGCTTTATGGGTATGGGCCACCATGGATCTAATAACCAGCACAATTCTCGCTCATCTGATTACACAGGTGCCGACATCATGTTCTTACAGATGATGATTCCTCATCACCAACAAGCAATTGATATCTCAAATCTTGCAATGAAAACATCCAAAGATGCAGAGCTCCTAGCGCTTGCAAAGATAATCGCACGCGATCAAGCAGCGGAGATTACAAAGATGAAAGCGTGGCTGGCAGATGCAGGCGCTGGAATGGATATGGGCCACTCGATGGATGGAATGGGCGGAATGCTCAGTGGCGCCGAACTATCAGCACTTAATGCTGAGATGGGCACCAAGTTCGACATCTTGTGGCTTAAGGGAATGACAGGTCACCACGATGGAGCAATCCATATGACCACCATGATTCGTGATGCTAGTAACCCTGAGATCAAAACATTTGGTGAAAAAGTGATAGCAGATCAATCTGCTCAAATCGAGCAGATGAGAGAGATGATTAAGCGCCTTAGCTAATTGATCAATACTGTGGATTACCCTGCGAAACTATTTAATCCGCGCTACACGAGATAAGTAACCTGCAATCGCGAGTAAAGTAATCGGTAGGAGCATTCCGAAAGTTAGGCTTGTTGCATCAGAGATCATGCCGATAATTGCTGGGACGCCCGCAAAGCCGACCATGGCAATGACAAGTGCGCGAGAGAGTGCAACGCTCATATCTATACCTTCGACTCTTCCAAGGATTGTGATTAGCCCTGGATAGATAGGTCCAACACCTAACCCGGCTCCTAAATACCCAAGGAGCACTACGAAATATGCAAGTGGTGTGCTGATATCAGTAAGAGTTAAACCTGCCACCATGCCTGCAAGCCAGGCAGATGACCCGAAGAATCCACAGAAGCGCACAACTTTCTCAGGACCATACTTATGAATATATCTATCGCCCAAGATGCGACTTGTCACCATTCCGATACCGAAGAAAATATATGCGCCCACATAGAGCTGGCCCGTAATTCCCATGACATCGCGCAGATAGATAGCAGACCAATCTGTTGCTCCAAATTCAGCGCTATTGGCACAGAGCATTCCTATGCCAATCATCGCAACGACATATCCGATATGGCTTCGCCAGTGAAATGCTTCCTTCTCAACTTTTACTTCATCAATCTTCTTATCTTCAAGCCCCCGGGCTGAAATAATGAGGACTAAGAAAGAAATCACTGCAAGACCTGTCAGGTGATAGGAATACTTCACATGGCCAATAAGAAATGAACCAAGGAAAGCTGCAATGAGTGTGCCCAGTGACCAGAAGGCATGAAAGCCGGATAGATACTTACGATCTGCCTTTGCCTCAATCTCTTGGGTAATAATTGTCAGTGGGTTATCCATGAAGAGATAACCGATGCAGAAGAAGAGACCACCAAGAAAAACGAAGAGCCCATTAGGGGCATACGCGATTGTCAGATATCCAAGTGGAAAGATGAAGCTACCCAAATAGAAAGTATTCTTTGTGCCAAGTCGATGAATTAAATGACCAATCACACGAGAGCCAAGAAATGCTCCTAGGGCTGCACCAATCAAAGTCCTACCCAACTGCGCATCACTTAAATCTAAAGCAGTCTTGATTTCAGGAATACGTGTGGACCAACCGGCTACGAGAACTCCCATAAAAAAGAAGTTCAATCGAAGAGCAAAGACTGATTTCTTGATCTGCACAGGCATAGAAGGCGCCTTTCTCTAAGCCACTCGGGTGTTGTGTAGCAGGGTAATGGCTAGGTGCGACAAAGTCGATAGAAATTACCTTGTACTACAGAGCTGCAATCAAAGAGAAAGTAGGATGCATCCATGACTGCGAGGCAAGAATTCCGAGTGATACGCACCTATGGTGATTTTGAAATCCGTGAATACTTACCCTGCGTAATCGCTGAAGTAAAAGTCACAGCTGAGTACTCCTCCGCCACAAGTAGAGCCTTCTCTCACCTCATTCGATATATCTCCCAAGGCAATTCATCCCAGCAAAAGATTGCGATGACAGCTCC
>JBDLSZ010000108.1:0-3083 GCA_039799305.1 Actinomycetota bacterium | reverse complement strand
CAAGCTCAGGTCGTAAACCTTCTAGAAGATCTGCAAGATGAATTTAATATGGCTTATATCTTTGTGGCCCACGATCTCTCTGTCGTTCAACACATCTCAGATCGCGTGATTGTGATGTATCTCGGCAAGGTGATGGAGGAGGCTGAGAAGGTCGATCTCTTTACCCATCCTCGCCATCCCTATACAAAGGCACTTCTTTCAGCCGTTCCTGTTGCAGATCCGATTAAGGGTCGCAAGCGTGAGCGCATCATCTTGCAGGGAGATCTACCAAGCCCAGTAAATCCGCCAGCAGGCTGTGTATTTAATACTCGCTGCTGGAAGGCGCAAGATAAGTGCCGCACGCAAGTTCCAGAGCTGATGCAGATCGGCGCAAAGCCAAACCATCGCATCGCTTGCCACTATCCAGAAGATTAGAAGGAGAAATAAGAAAGCCCCGACTAATTGGCCGGGGCTTTCTTATTGTTCATAAGTTAATCGTTAAAAAAGCTTATGCAAGCTTTCCATCTACTTGAACCTTTGATTCGCCGATGCGAACTGTCAGTGTCAATGGATCTCCTGCTGATGCCTGGCAACCAACACCATACTTATAGGTGACTTCAGAGCCAGCCTTCAGAGCTTCTGTTGGTGCGCCATTGATATCAAGGTCGCCCAAGACATCGAAGCAGACATTGGCACCAGATGCTGCCTGCAATGAGACAGTGGTGAAGTCGAGGTCAGTCTTTCCGCCATTTTTAATGATGACGTTAAAGGAGTTAGAAGTCTTTGGCTTCTGATCAACGTTTGTCATAAAGGTTGTTGGTGAAAAACGTGAGGGAGAAGAGACTGTTACAAAGACGCCATTGCCGAGATCCAGTGGTGAATCGAATCCGATGGTGGCTGTTGGAGCCTCTTCCTGAACGAGGGTTGTCTTATCTGCAGGAAGATCAGAGCCACCGTTGGTCACTGATCGAAGGATTGCTCCACCGATAAGGACTACGACAGCGATGATGATCCACTGCTTACGAGAAAGTTTTTTCATAGTCGCGATTCTACCTTTACCAAATCCGAACGCGCTCTGTAGGCGCTAGCCAGAGCTCGTCTTTTTCGGTCACAGCGAAGGCGTCATAGAACTCCTGGACGTTGCGCACAATCTGGTTGCAGCGGAACTCATCGGGGGAGTGTGGGTCGATTGCAATGCGGCGGCGCACCTCTTCAGGGCGGTTCTTATTGCGCCATGAGTGCGCATAGGAGAGGAAGAAGCGTTGATCACCGGTAAATCCATCAATCACAGGGCTCTGTGCGCCCTTGAGGGCCAATTTATAGGCCTTATAGGCGATTGCAAGCCCACCTAAGTCACCGATGTTCTCACCCAATGTGAATGCACCGTTGACGTGGATATCAGGTGTGCTCTCAGGTGAGAGCGCATCAAATTGAGCAACTAAGACGCTAGTGAGCTCTTCAAACTTTGCGCGGTCCTCATCAAGCCACCAATCGACCATGTTGCCATCGCCATCGTATTTAGAGCCTTGATCATCAAAGCCGTGGCCAATTTCATGGCCGATAGTGGCACCGATGCCGCCATAGTTGGCAGCCATCTCAGCATCCAGGTCAAAGAAGGGCGGCTGCAAGATTGCGGCCGGGAAGACGATCTCATTAGCCAGTGGGTTGTAATAGGCATTAACGGTCTGAGGAGTCATATGCCACTCATCGCGATCGACAGGGGCTCCAATCTTTGCAATCGCATAGGCATGATCGAACTCTGCAATGCGCCAGAGGTTGCCAATCAAGTCATCGGCTGAGATTTCAAGGGTTGAATAATCGCGCCACTTATCGGGATAGCCAATCTTGGGAGTGAACTTCTTGAGCTTCTCCAGCGCCTTCTGTTTTGTGGCATCAGACATCCACGGCAGCTCCAAGATGCTTAAGCGATATGCCTCAAGGAGGTAATCGACCAAGACCTTCATCTCTTGCTTTGCGCGAGCAGGGAAGTGCTTTTCCACATAGACCTTGCCGATGGCTTCCCCTAGTGCACCTTGTGTGACTGAGACGCCGCGCTTCCAGCGATCGCGAATTTGTGGTGTGCCAGAGAGAGTCTTTGCATAGAACTCAAAGTTCTGCTGGACGATATCGTCAGTAAGAAATGCGGCGCTCGCAGAGACCAAGTTGAGTTTGAGCCAAGCAACCCATGCATCGCGGTGGGAATCAAAGCGTGCAAACATGGCAGAGACTGATTCAAAGAAGGATGGTTCACAGACAACCAAAGATTCAAATGCCTTTGCAGGAACCTTGGCGTTGGTGGCCCAGGTGTCGAATAAGAAGTGTGGGGCAAGGCTTTCAAGCTCTGCCCGTGAGTACTTGTTATAGGTAAGGGTGGCATCGCGATCTTTGACTTGATCCCAGTGGTGGGTTGCAATCTCTGTCTCAAGAGTCAGAATCTTCTTGGCAACTTCTGCACCATCTGCAATACCAACGAGAGCACACATCTTTGCCACGTGGTCGAGGAATGCTGTGCGGATTGAGGCGAACTGTTCTTCGCGGTAGTAGGACTCATCAGGAAGTGAGAGACCACCCTGGCCGATATAGAGAATATTGGTATTGGAATCCATCGCATCGGGATAGATAGCTGCCCCAAAGATTCCACCGATGCCACGCATCTCGAGGCGGGCCATGACGGTGATGAATTCATTTAGGTTGGTAATGCCATCGATAGCAGCGAGGTCATCAACGATAGGAGAAATTCCACGGGCCTTGATGGCATCGGTATCCATAAATGATTTATAGAGATCGCCAATCTTCTGGGCTTCACCTACACCACGTGATGTCTCGATGATCTGGCGGACCTGTTCTTCAGCCTCATCATGGAGTTTGCGAAAGATTCCATCGCTGGAGCGATCGGCCGGCATCTCATACTCGCGGACCCACCTGCCGTTGTAGTGGCGAAAGAGGTCATCGTTTGGGCTAACGAGTGGGTCGAGGGAGGCGGTATCGATTCCTGATGTGAGGCTCATGTCATCCAATTCGCATAGAGATAAGTAGTTGAAAGTTCAACATATTCTACTTCTGCCGTACACTTTCATGCATGGCAGGGCAAAACGCTACAACAC
>JBDLSZ010000107.1:0-6896 GCA_039799305.1 Actinomycetota bacterium | reverse complement strand
ATTGTTATTAAAGGTAAGAAAATTAACAAAAGCCTTATCCATGGTCAGCGTGCTGCCAGCCAGTGAATGATTGGAGGTCAATCGAGCAACTCCATCAATAACCACCACATCTAGGGATCCGATTGAGTAACTTCCGTCAGCACCCCCTGCGGCCGACATTGAATCAGTAATCAAAATAGTGCGTTGATCACCGGATGCGAGAACTTCCTTAAGGATTTCATCAGAGACGTGAACGCCATCAATAATCATTTCAAGTGGAACCTTCTTCTGTGCAAGAGATGCTTCAGCGATAGTTGTTGCACCCGCCACTGGCTTAGGCATTCCATTGCTGAAGTGGGTAATGAGTTTGGCACCAGCTGCAAAGGCTGCGTTCGTTGTTGCCGAATCTGCTTGCGAATGGCCAAGTGCCACAGTGACTCCACGAGAAGTTAGGTATTCAACCGCTTCAATGCCACCATCGAGTTCTGGAGCAAGAGTGATCATCGTGATTGCACCTTGGCCTGCATCAAGAAGTGCTGATAGTTCATCGATATTTGGCGATCGCAAAAGAGATGGCTCATGTGCTCCGCAGCGCGCATGGGAGAGATAGGGACCTTCTAGGTGAATTCCTTCAAAGACTCCAGCGTTGACCATAGGAACTAAGCGAAGAATCTGTTCTTCAAGAACACCAATAGGTTCGGTAACTAAGGATGCAATATGAGTTGTTGTGCCATGGGTGAGGTGGGTATTACGCGCTGCTGCGACGTTTTCGGGTGAGAGATCTGAGAAGTAGAAGCCGGCGCCACCATGTGAGTGGATATCAACAAATCCTGGAATCAAAGTGCCTGAGTGGTTTGAATCAGGAGTTTCTGCGCAGTTCAAAGTGATTGTAGTGATCACGCCATCGGCTGCTTTGATGCAGACCTTGTCTTTTAGCGTTCCATCAATGACTGCAGATGCTCCATGGATATGCATTACTTACCTGCCTTCACACGATCAAAGGCCAACATCGCACATCCAATAGTTCCTGCCTTTGCGCCATAGTGCGCAATCTCAAGACGTGGCATGCGTTGGAATGTAAGGGAAGTTTCTAAATAATCTCTAATAGGTTTAAGGAAAGTTTCACCTGCATTAGAAAGTCCGCCACCAAAGACAATAACTTCTGGTGCAAGAATGGTGATGAGTAATTCACATGCACGCGCCATGGCAGCAGTTGCATCGTTCCAAACATTTATTGCAACAGCATCGCCTGCAACAACGAGTTTGAAAATCTCCTCCGTTGTTGTTCCACTCTTGCCACTCTGGCCTTCATATGCCTTACTGATGGCAAGAGTGGAAGCTGCAGGTTCTAAACATCCAGATTTGCCACAGACACATGGATATTTTCCATTGACGTTGATATGGCCGATCTCTCCAGCAAATCCTTCGGCGGAGCGAATCTCGCCATCGATAATCAAAGCTGCTGCAATGCCAGTTCCGACAGGAATAAAGATTGCATTACGTGCACCCTTTGCAGCACCGCTTCGCATCTCAGCAACCGCTGCTGTGCGCACATCATGGCCAAAGGCGACAGGAATATTGATTGCATCTTCTAAAAGTTTGCGAATAGGAAGGTTCTTCCATTGCAGATTGCCAGACCAGCGAGAAGTGCCAGCAGGCTCATCGAGTGCGCCAGGTACTGCTAATCCAACGGCATCGACTGGGTGTTGTGTGGAAAATTGAGTGACGATGGCAGCGATTGCTTTAACGGTTTCGGCACCCGTTGTGTCGGCCTTAGGAGTTGGAGCAGTGGTTGTTGCGATGACGTTGAAATCAGAGTCAACGAGCGCGCTCTTGATCTCAGTTCCGCCTACATCTACTGCGACTACATAGTTCACAGAGATGAGTGTAATTACTTATCGAGAATGATGGAGCGAGCTAGACCGCGTGGATTATCAGCATCTACGCCGCGCTTCTTGGCGATTGCGATAGCAACGCGCTGAGCACGGATGAGGTGAGCCATTGGGTCCAGAGTGCTTGATTCAAAGAGAGCACCTGTTGATTTGATATCGCGCACCAAGTCAGCAGGGATATCACCAAAGGCCCAGACTGCGCGCCCTGGTTGTGAGATAGATAGAGGACCATGGCGGTAATCAAGTGCTGGGTATGCCTCAGCCCAGAACTGTGATGATTCGCGAGTCTTTAGCGCTGCCTCATGTGCAAGGCCGATAGTCCAGCCGCGACCAAGGAAGCTGATCTGTTCTACTTCAACGAGTTCAGAGATATCACTTGCAAGTGCTGCCTCAGCATCTTTAACAATTGAATTGAGATCAAAGCCAAGGTGGGCGCGAAGCAAGCCAAGTGCTGCAGTTGCCCAACGAGTTTGTAGTACTGATTGCTCATCAGCGAAATCCATAATGATGGTCTCACTTGCGCGATCTTCCACAGGAGAGTTATGAATAGCGGTAAGAACAACTGATGGGGTTTTGATCTTTCCAAGGAGTTCTACGATTTCAGATGTTGTTCCAGAGCGAGAGATGGAGACAACGCGGTCATATTTACGGTCATAGTTAAATTCAGATCCTGCATAGGCATCGGTCTCGCCATGGCCGGCTGCTTCACGCAGTGAGGCATAGGCCATCGACATAAACCAGGAGCTTCCGCAGCCGACGACGGCAACGCGCTCGCCCTTCTGGGGCAGCTTGCCAAAGACGCTAGGGGCGAAGTCAGCTACCTGGCGCCAGATCTGGGGCTGGGAGGCGATTTCGGCATCTGCGTGGAGGGCGGTTGTCATGGCGTAACCGTAGGCGGAGCCCACCCCTAAAGTCAAGAATTTTGCACATTTTTGTCGTTATAGGTTCGTTATCAAACAGTTACCTGCAAATCGTTGCTTTACCTCCCTGAAGGTGGTCGACTACCTCCAACGAAGCCCCTTTGCCGGGGCCCATACCCGTCAGGAGTAATACGCATGAAGAAAGTGACTCGCCTCGGCGCACTCGTTGCAGCCACAGGTTTGATCGCAGCTTCTGTCCTTGGCACATCAGCTAAGGCAGCAGATCCAGTCGAACTAAAGATGGTCGCAGCAGATTACGCAAATATGCAGCCATACTGGGATGAACTCTCAGCACGATTTACAAAGGCAAACCCAACAATCAAAGTTTCAGTCAACGTAGTCTCATGGGAAACCATCGATGACAAGGTAAAGACACTTGTTGCAACAGGTCAGACACCTGACATTGTGAACAAGGGTGACTACTCAGCAGCTGCTGCTGAAGGTCTTCTCTACCGTGCGGATGAAATGGTCAGCAAGGCAACACTTGATGACATCGTCCCAACATTCCTTAACAACTCTAAGTACAACAACATTGCATATGCTGTTCCAGACTTAGCATCAGCACGCGCACTCTTCTACAACAAGGACATCCTTAAGAAGGCTGGCGTAACAAAGCTTCCAACTACTTGGACTGAACTTGAGAAGGTTCTCAAGCAGATCAAGGCTAAGGTTCCAGGCGTTTACCCATATGCACTTCCACTCGGACCAGAAGAAGCACAAGCTGAATTCGCAATCTGGGCTGGCGGTAACGGTGGCGTAATGTTTAAGAACGGCAAGTGGGTTCTTAACTCTAAGGAAAATATTCAGACAATGGAATTCCTTAAGAAGCTCACAGATCAGAAGTTGACTCAGCCAAACCCAGCTAAGTGTGACCGCACAGCATGTGCACAGGCACTCTTTGCAGCAGGTAAGGCAGCATTCATCAACGGTTCAGTCTTCCTTGAAGGATGGCTGAAGGATAACGGTGGAGCTTCAATCAACATCGGTTCTGGTTCATTCGTTGCTGCTCCAGGAAAGAAGCCTGTAACACTTGGTGTTCAGGATTACTTCACTGCATACAAGGCAAATGGACATAAGGCTGAAATCACAAAGTGGATGGACTTCATCTTCGAGCCAACAAACTACGCAGGATTCCTTAAGGCTGCAGGCGGCTTCATTCCTGCAACAAAGTCAGCAGGAGCAAATGCAGCTAAGGATCCAAAGCTCGCACCATTCATCAAGTTGCTTCCATCTGCGATCTTCTACCCAGGAGATCAGGCAGCATTCCCAGCAGTTAAGGGTGCTATCCAGCAGCAGATCGGAACAGCACTTGTAAATCCAAAGAAGACTATGGATGCACTCCAAGCAAAGGCGCTTGCAGCTTCTAAGTAGTCGTATTACCTGTCACTTTTATGTGACATAGAAGTAAGGGTTGGGGGTTCGCGAATAATCGCGAACCCCCGCTCTACTTTTTATTTCTGATAACAATTAGAATGACCGCGCAGCCACACTGAAGGAGATCAAGGCGAATGCCGAAAATGCTCAAACGCAAGTCACGCCTCGGTGCACTTCCTTGGATATTCCCAGCGCTATTTATGATCTTTGGCTTTGTTCTATGGCCAGCATTTGAAATGATCCGCACATCTTTCCAAGATGTGAGCACATCCGGTATTACCCAAGGCTGGGCAGGGCTTGAAAACTATAAAACCCTCCTTGCAAACCCAGATCTGCCAGCAGTTCTTATCCGCACACTTGTGTGGGTAGTTGGAATTGTATTTTTCACCATCATCATTTCACTACCTGTTGCGCAGCTTCTCAATGCAAAGTACCCAGGACGCAAAGTCGTTCGCTGGGCAGTCATCATTCCGTGGGCTGCATCAGTTGTCATGAGCTCAACTATTTGGAAGTGGATTCTTGACCCGTATTACGGCGTGCTCAATAAGATTTTGATAGACCTTCATTTCTATAAGGAGCCAGTAGATTTTCTTGCAAATCCAAAGCAGTCATTTGTCTGGCTCATGATTGTTGCAGTCTTTGTCTCTATTCCCTTCACATCCTTTGTGATCCTTGCAGGGCTTGCAACGATTCCAGATGACATCGTTGAATCATCGACAGTCGATGGAGCCACAGCCTGGAAGGGTTATCGATTCATTAAATTCCCATTGATTAAGCCCGCTCTCCTAGTTGCAATGGCAATTAACTTGATCAATATCTTCAATGCATTCCCCATCATCTGGGTAATTACTGCAGGTGGTCCGGGCTATGAAACGGATACGACAACAACTTTGGGATACAAGATCTCCTTCCGCGATCAAGATATTGGCCAATCTGCCTCGATGGCATCGCTTAACCTGATCATTATTCTGATCTTTATAGGCATATTCCTGAAGGTCTCAAAGAGCCAGGAGCGCAACTCATGACAACTCAAGTGATGCCTAAGCGCCACAAGCGCTTTACAGGCAAGAAAGTAAGTCTGACAATCTCTGCATGGGTCTTGGGATTCCTCTTCTTCGCACCTTACTTCCAGATGCTTCTAACTGCTCTGAAGCCAAAGGAAGAGATCACTTCAATTCCTCCCACATATTTTCCTAAGAAGTGGGCATTTGAGAACTTCATCAATGTCTGGAAAGAGATTCCACTAGGAACTTTTATCAAGAGCTCATTTATTATTTCTTTATCTGCAACTCTCATAGTCATCTTCATCGCAGTTCCTGCTGCCTACTATGTTGCCCGTAATGATTTCCGTGGGCGCAAGGGCTTCCTCTTCTTAGTTCTTGTCACCCAGATGTTTGCACCAACAGCCCTTGTTATTGGAATTTTCCGTGAAATTGCAAAGCTGAATTTGGCTAATACCTACCTAGGGCTCATCCTCGTCTATGCCGCATTTAATATGGCATTTTCTATCTGGATTCTCTCCAGCTTCTTCTCAAGCATTCCTCAAGAGATTGAAGAAGCTGCATGGATTGATGGATGTAGTCGTGTGTCAACGCTTGTGCGCATTGTTCTTCCACTCTCACTTCCAGGGCTTGCAACGGCATTTATCTTTACCTTTATCGCCGCATGGAATGAGTTCGTTATCGCACTTACCTTGACGTCATCGCCTGAACAAGAGCCACTCACCGTTGGACTGACTGCACTGATCGGTTTCTATCAAGTGCAATGGCAATACCTCTTTGCTGGTTCACTCATTGCAATTGTTCCAGTCGTTATCCTCTTTGGACTCATTGAGAAGTGGCTTGTGGGCGGGCTCACCGCCGGAAGTGTGAAGTGAGTAGACAAGAGCGACTCTCAAGAATTCTTGAGATAGTTGTCGAAAAAGGCAGCGTTGAAGTTGAAGATGTAGCCCAAGAGCTTGAAGTATCTGCAGCCACTATCCGCAGAGATTTTGATTCCCTTGCAAAGAATCAACTTCTCTCTCGCACACACGGTGGCGCAGTTGCCACAGGTGGCTCCCTTGGCCTTCCACTCACATACAAAGTCGCTAAGGAAGATGAAGTAAAGCAGCGTATTGCCCAAGCTGCTGCAGAGATGGTCTCTCGCTATGACATCATCGGAATCAATGGTGGAACAACAACGACAGCAGTTGCTCGCGCCATTGTTGCTCGCGCTGAATTTGCACCAGGGGATGGATCAGAGCTACAGCCAGCTCTCACAGTTGTGACCAATGCAGTAAATATCGCAGCAGAGCTCACCGTGCGCCATCAAATCAAAATTGTTGTCACAGGTGGCGTTGCTCGCCCTCACTCCTATGAGCTCACTGGCCCCTTTGCTGAAGAGGTATTGAAGGAAGTAAATATTGATATTGCATTCCTTGGCGTTGAAGCAATCGACTCTGTCATCGGTGCTGCTGCCCGCCATGAGGATGAAGCGCGCGTGAATCGCCAGATTGCAGCTCGCGCCCGCAAGATAGTTGTTGTCACTGATAGTTCAAAGTTTGCCAAGAGCGCCTTTGCTTCAATTCGCCCCATCAGCGAGATTGATGTGTTGATAACAGATGATGGAATTGACCCTAAGATAGTGAAAGATTTTCGCGCACTTGGCGTTGAGATCGTGATTGTCTAAGGAGCTCCATGTCACGCACTAATGCAGGCAAGCTAGTACTGGCTGCCAAGAGCTCAGGCACAGC
>JBDLSZ010000106.1:0-10531 GCA_039799305.1 Actinomycetota bacterium | reverse complement strand
CGAATACATCTACCTTCTTAAGGCCGTGCTCCTGTGCGCGACGAGCTGCTGCTTCTGCGGCTAACTGTGCTGCGAATGGAGTCGACTTACGTGAGCCCTTGAAACCTACTTGGCCAGATGAAGCCCAAGAGATAACAGCGCCTGTTGGATCTGTGATTGAGATGATTGTGTTGTTGAAGGTCGACTTGATGAAAGCCTTACCTACTGCAACGTTCTTCTTCTCTTTCTTACGAAGCTTTACTTTGCCCTTTGCTGGAGCAGCAGTCTTTGCTTTAGGAGTGGCCATTACTTAGTCACCTTCTTCTTACCGGCAATTGCCTTACGTGGACCCTTACGAGTACGAGCGTTTGTGTGTGTGCGCTGACCACGTACAGGAAGTCCCTTACGGTGACGAATACCTTGGTAGCTCTGGATTTCAACTTTACGACGGATATCGCCTGCGATTTCGCGGCGGAGATCACCCTCGATTTTGTAGTTAGCTTCGATGTATTCACGAAGCTGAGCAAGTTCTGACTCTTGCAAATCTTTAACGCGGGTATCTGGAGAAATTCCAGTTGCCTTAAGCGTTTCGTGGGAACGGGTTAGACCCATTCCAAAAATATAGGTGAGTGCAATCTCTACACGCTTTTCACGTGGAAGATCGACACCGACTAGACGTGCCATGTATTCAACCGTTTCTGTATCCGGAGGTCCTCCGCAATGCTCCTCAACATTTTGTTGAGCCCTGGCCTACCGGTCCGGGGGTCTTAACTATTGCTAGTTAAGTCGCATCACGCGTACTTACTTCTGTCTCGGAATTACCCTTGACGCTGTTTGTGACGAAGATTTTCGCAGATCACCATTACGCGACCTTTGCGACGAATGACTTTGCACTTGTCACAAATCTTCTTCACGCTTGGATTAACCTTCACGCGAAATTCCTTTTGTTAGTGGCGAACTACTTACTTATAACGGTAAATAATTCGACCCTTTGTAAGGTCATATGGACTGAGCTCTACGATCACACGGTCAGCAGGCAGAATACGAATGTAGTTCTTTCGCATCTTTCCACTGATATGTGCCAAGACCTTATGTCCATTTGTTAGTTCAACACGAAACATTGCGTTAGGTAACGCCTCAGCAACAGTGCCTTCGATTTCGATCGCACCATCTTTACTAGCCAAGGATCAATACCTTCTTCTCTTATTTCATATGAACGAAGGGAGATTCTATTGCCGACCCCCCTTATAAGGGAAATTGGCTAAAAAGGGGGTATCAAACCCCTATTGGCGAGGGATAAATGTGGTGGAAACCAGGATCGCAAGGCCTATAAAGACGGCGCTGGTTCCAGCAGAGGCTGCCACCAACCCCGCCACCGCAGGGATCATGAATTGGCCAAGGCGATTGCCAGTCAGGCGGGTTGAGACCGCCAAAGCTCTCTCATCAGGTGCGGTCAACTGAGAAATCAAAGTCATCGTGAGTGGCTGGCCCACTCCGAGTGAAAATCCTGCAACAAAGACAACTGCTCCAAGAACCCATGCATTCGGTGCAAATGCCATCGCAACACACATCGCAATAGAGATGAGATTGCTACTTGTAATCAATTGGCGCGCAGTGAATCGTGCACTGAGGCGACCTAAGAAGAAGCGTGATGCCATTGATGTTGCTGCGCGAATGGAGATGATAATTCCGATGGAAAGTGCGGAGAATTGATTCTCATTTCCATAGAGAGGCAGGAATACCACCAAGATATCTGCCGTTGATGAGATGGCAAGAGATGTAAAGATTGCTGCAAAGATTCCAGGTTTCTTCAGTAACTTACCTGCAGCGCGCAGCGCTCCTGAATCCTCTCTACGTCCCACAACCGTTGGTGGCTCGTTCCTCCATGAAATAACCGGAACCATGGCAAGTGCTGCCAGTGCAAGTGCTAGAGCAAATGCAGCACTGGTTGATTTCGGCATGACACCGGTAGAACCTGCAACAAGTGTTGCAAGGATTGGACCAACCATATGACCGAGGGATGCGCTAAATGTGTAGCGCCCAAAGTGCTCTTCATATTGATCAGGTGGGCTCTTGAGCGCAACCATTGTCTGCCCACCCACCATACATGCAAGATGCGCAATACCTGACAGTGCTGCTGCAATTGCTAACACGGTGAGGGAATCTGCAGCCATGAGAAGTCCTGCAGAAACTCCAATGAAGAGAGTTCCAAAGATAACGAAACGTCCTTCACCAATCTGTCCCACCATCTTGCCAAAAGTCAGAGCAAGCAAGACGGGAAGAAGGGCGTAAACAGCTGCGATAAATCCGATGGTTGAAGCCGTTGCATCCAACTCAAGTGCGCGATAGGTAATCATCGGACGGATTACATAGATAGCACCTTGCGTGATTGCAGAACTATAGAAAAGCTTCGTAGCCCATCGAGATTGTGACATTAGCTCTTACGCGTGAGCGTCCTTACGAACTTTGCGCATCACCTTAGTAATGATGGGAGTAAAGAGAGCAATCAATAGCACTGTATAGAGCACCTTTGATAGCGGTGATGCCCACAAAGTTCCATAATCTCCTGCGCTAATTTGAAGTGCGCGGCGGAATTGAAGTTCAAGGTTTGGCCCCAAGATCAATCCCAGAATTAGTGGAGTGATCGGCATTCCAAATCTGCGGAATAAGAAGCCCACAATTCCAATGGCAATTGCCACTTGAACATCGAAGGTAGAAGTATTGAGTGCATATGCTCCCAGCATCGCAAAGGTAACAATGCCTGCAAAGAGATAGGGGCGTGGAACCTTGAGCAATTGAACCCACACGCGAACAAGTGGAAGGTTTAATACCAAGAGAAGGGTGTTACCGATAAAGAGTGAGGCAATCAAAGTCCAAATGAGCGCACCATTGGTAAGAAAGAGCGTTGGCCCAGGTTGAATTTGATATGTCTGGAATGCAACAAGAATTACTGCAGCAGTTGCAGACGTGGGAAGACCGAGAGCCAGCAGTGGCACAAGCGCTCCCGCTGCATTGGCATTATTGGCAGCCTCCGGCCCTGCAACACCTTCAATGGCGCCATGGCCAAACTCTTCTGGGTTTTTCGATAACTTCTTCTCCACCGAATAACTTAAGAATGTTGGAACTTCAGAGCCACCAGCAGGAATAACACCGAGAGGAAAACCTAACGCGGTGCCTCGTAGCCATGGCTTCCATGATCGTTTCCAATCATCGCGTGACATCATCGCTTTGCCCTTCATGGGAATGATGTTCCATCCCATCTCTTTAAAGCGGCTAGCAATATAGAGAGCTTCACCGAGTGCGAAGATAGAGACGATGACGGGAACAGTCTCAATACCTTCAACAGCTGCTTGGTTACCAAAGGTCAGACGTGAGAGGCCAGATTGAAGATCTGCGCCAACTAGTCCAAGAACAAGTCCAACCGCCAGTGAGATAAATCCACGAATTTGTGATGCACCAAGAAGAGATGACACCGTTGTAAATGCCACCAGCATCAGCGCTACATAGTCTGCAGCACCTACCTTGATCGCTAAATCTGCAATTGTAGGAGCGGTAAATGCCAAAATTAAGGTTGCAATAGTTCCTGCAACAAATGAGCCAATGGCAGCTGTTGCAAGAGCGGGGCCTGCGCGACCATTACGCGCCATCTTGTTGCCTTCAAGGGCTGTGATTACCGAACCTGATTCACCAGGGGTATTGAGCAAAATCGATGTTGTCGATCCCCCATACATAGCCCCGTAATAAATTGCAGCAAACATAATCAGCGCCGAAGCCGGGCTAACTGTGTAGGTGATAGGAAGAAGGAGTGCGATTGCTAAGGCAGGTCCAATACCAGGCAGCACTCCAACTAGAGTTCCAAGGAATGTTCCGAGTAGACCAAATCCAAGGTTGCTGAGTGTGAGCGCACTAGCAAAGCCATCAATCAGTGAATCAAAGCTACTCATCAGAAACCCTTCAGGATGCCAGCTGGAAGCTGGACGTGGAGAAAATGTGTGAAGGAGTAATAAATAACAGTTATAAAGAGAGTGCCAAACACTGCAGAACGTAGATGCTTCTTATTATCAAAAGCCACGGTAATACCAAAGAATGTAATGGAGGCGGCGATGATGAAACCAGCACGCTCAATCAGAAGTAGGTATGCAAATAGTGATGCTAGAACTAAAGAAAATGTCTTGTAATCAGATTTTTCAATGGCATCGCCTGCTTCAAGACCTTCAGGGATTGCGCGATCACCGCGCAGAATATTGACAATCAAAAGGGCGCTAAGGCCCATTAAGAGAAAGGCAATTGCGAAGGGAAATACCTTCGGGCTGACAGTCAGATTAAATGCTGGGAGTTCTTTAGTAGCTGTGTCCCAGAAAACAATAAGTCCAAGGAGAAAGAGTGAGCCCACAAATGTGAGCTCACTCTTTACACCTTGAGGCAATTTAACGTTGATGTCTAATTGACCTTACTTGATCAACTTGAAATCGGTAAGAACGCTGATGATGTCTGCGTTCTCTGTCTTGATCCACTTGGAGAATGCATCTCCAGCGCGGTATTCATCGATCCATGACTTAGCGACCAATGTGTCCTTCCAAGACTGTGTTGCGTGAAGTGCATCAATAACCTTGAGGGTATTGAGCAGATCAGCTGCAGGAAGGTCAGCTGGTGCAAGGATTCCACGCCAGTTACCGAATGTGAGGTTCACACCCTGCGCAACGAGAGTCTTGCCCTTGATGGCCTTAAGAGTCTTAGGAGAAGTCACTGCAAGTACGCGCATCTTTCCAGCTGCAACGTATGAAGCGAATTCAGATGTTCCTGCGATACCAACAGCAACACGTCCACCAATAACATCAGGTACGAGTGTTCCGCCACCTGAGTAAGGGATGTAGTTAAGGTCTGTTGCCTTGACGCCAATAGTTGCAGCAAGTGTTGCCACTGTTACGTGGTCAACGCCACCGTAGTTACCGCCACCAATTGCAACTGCCTTTGGATTTGCCTTGATATCTGTCATCAAATCATTGATTGTCTTGTACTTAGATGTTGTTGGAACTACGAAAGCCTCAGCTTCGCGCATGATTCCAGCAACAGCATTTGCTGTAGTGATTGTTAGCTTTGAACCGTTAGTTGCAAGTCCACCAGGCATCGCAAAACCTGTAATAAGAAGCATGTCCTTGCGATCCTTCTGGTCATAGAAATATCCAAGACCAAGTGGAGCGTTTGTCTTATATGTAACGGTGTAATCCTTAAGAAGGCCTTCCTTCTTCATTGCATCACCGATAGCGATTGCTGTTGTTCCGTAACCGCCACCAATTGCAGAAGATGAAACCCACTCAAGTGAACCGTATGGCTTCATTTCTGGGTACCACCAGCGAAGTGATCCAGCGAAAGTACCTGTTGCAACCTTGGTACATGTGAGATCAGATCCGTTTACACCGCGAGCTGCAGCTTTTGTTCCTGCACGAAGACATTCATCTCCGACATTTGCCTTTGCAGCAGGCTTTGCACCAGCATTTGCTGATGGCGCTGCAATAAGTGAGGCAGCAATTGCCACAACACCGAGAGCAATAACTTTCTTCTTAAGCATGAGTTCTCCTTTTGGGCGCCCCGTAAGTCAGCGCCAGTGAAGAAGAATCTAGCTCTATCTGCCGATATTCTGAATAGAAATTGGGTAACAGATTGGTATCAGAAAAATCTTTTGCGAGATTTGAGCCTATGAGAGTGTGTTGGAGGTCTCAATTCCAAATCGAGCAAGCTCTGATGTACCACCATCAATAGAGGTCAAGACAAAAGGCTTTCCATCTGGGCAGATCACATAGGAATGCTCAAAGTGAGCACCGCGAGATTGATCTGTTGAGACCACTGTCCAATCATCTGCGAGCACCTTGGTCTTATGAGTTCCGCGAGTAATCATTGGCTCGATAGCAAGTGCCATTCCAGGAATGATTTCAGGGCCATTTCCAGCTTTTCCAAAGTTAAGAACGTGTGGTTCTTGATGCATCTCAGTGCCAATTCCATGTCCGCCATACTCTTGCAAGATTCCATACTTTCCTTGCGAGTTAATGTATTGCTCAATTGCATAGCCAATATCTGAAAGCTTTGCCCCATTCTTACCAGCAGCGATTCCTACCCACATAGATTCTTCACACGTATCCATCAACTTCTGATCTGCGGGGTCAACTTTTCCCATACCAACAGAAAATGCTGCATCTCCATGCCATCCATCGATGATTGCACCGCAATCGATAGAGACGATATCTCCATCATTGATAATACGAGGACCTGGAATTCCATGGACGATCTCATCATTGATAGAGACACAGATAGTTGCCGGAAAGCCGTGGTAGTGAAGGAAGTTAGATGTGGCACCACTTCGCTTAATGTGCGCAGCTGCAATTGCATCCAGTGCACTGGTGGTCATTCCAGGCTTTATCGCTTCACGGATGAGCTGGTGTATCTCGGCAACGACTAACCCAGCACGGCGCATTACCTTGAGTTGCTCAAGGTCCTTAATCTGGATTGCCATAGAGCTAATTTAGTCGCGAACGCGACTAAGTGCAGTAATTGCGCGTTCAGTAATTTCAGATACGTCACCGACTGCTGAAATTGTGATCAGTGATCCTTCTGCGCGATAGAAGCTCACAAGAGGCGCAGTCTGCTCTTCATAGACAGCAAGGCGCTTAGCGATGACTTCTTCTTTATCGTCCTCACGCTGATAGAGCTCACCGCTACATGCAACACACTTCGATGCTTCAGGGGAAGCCGGAGCACCACAATCCTTACAGGTGCGACGTGATGAAAGGCGCTTAATGATGATCGCATTCTCAATTGCAAGCTCTAGTACTGCATCAAGCGGAGTCTGCTTTTCGATGAGAAATGCTTTTAAGACTTCAGCTTGGACAGTATTGCGTGGGAATCCATCGAGTAAGAAGCCATTGACTGCATCATCATGAGTCAGACGATCTTTGACCATCTCATTGGTAACTTCATCAGGAACTAATTGACCTGCATCCATATATCCCTTTGCCTGCAGACCAAGAGGAGTGCTTGCTTTGAGATTTGCACGGAAGATATCCCCGGTTGAAATATGGGGAATCGAGTAGTGCGCGGCGAGAAAGGCAGCTTGTGTTCCCTTACCAGCACCTGGTGGACCTACCAGGACTAAACGCATTACTTCAAGAAACCTTCATATGAACGCTGCTGCAACTGGCTCTCGATCTGCTTTGCAGTATCAAGACCGACACCGACAACGATAAGGATCGCAGTTCCACCGAATGGGAAGTTCTGTGATGCACCGAAGACGATGAGAGCAAGGATCGGAATAATTGCAACGAGTGCAAGATAGAGCGATCCTGGAGCTGTGATGCGTGAGAGTACGTATTGCAAGTATTCAGATGTTGGGCGTCCTGCACGGATACCTGGAATAAATCCACCGTACTTCTTCATATTATCTGCAACCTCATCTGGGTTAAATGTGATTGCAACATAGAAGTAGGTAAAGAAGATAATCAAGGTTGCGTAGGCAGCCATATAAATTGGGTGATCACCGCTCACAAGGTTACGAGAAATCCATACAGCCCAGCTTGCTTGGCTATTGGTGAAGTTCACGAGAAGTGATGGAATATAAAGAAGAGATGATGCGAAGATAACCGGAATAACGCCAGCCTGGTTTACCTTAATTGGAATATAGGTAGATGTTCCGCCATATGCCTGACGTCCCACCATGCGCTTTGCGTACTGCACAGGAATACGACGCTGAGCTTGCTCAACGAAGACAACGGCTGCAACAACAAGGATTCCAACTGCGCAGACAAAGAGGAATGCGAACAAGCCCTTTTGGAGCTTGATTGACCAGAGCTGGGATGGGAATCCTGCAGCGATAGATGTGAAGATCAAGATAGACATACCGTTACCAACACCGCGATCTGTGATGAGCTCACCGAGCCACATAATTACAGATGTTCCAGCTGTCATCACGATAATCATCGTCAAAATACGTTGCCATGAAGCATCAGGAATGATGGGAAGTGAACATCCTGAGATCAAACGTCCTGGTGTACGAGCAACTGCAACCAAACCAGTTGATTGCAAGATTGCAAGACCAATTGTTAAGTAACGTGTGTATTGAGTAAGAGTTGCAGTTCCTGATTGGCCCTCTGCCTTCAGCGCTTCAAAACGTGGGATAACCACGGTGAGCAGCTGAATAATGATCGAGCTGGTGATGTAAGGCATGATGCCGAGGGCAAATACTGAGAGCTGAAGAAGTGCTCCACCAGAGAACAAGTTGATGAGTCCGAAGAGCCCACCAGTCTGTGCCTGATCGATACATTGCTTCACATTTGTATATGAAACACCTGGTGTTGGGACAACAGAGCCGAAACGGAACAAGGCCATGATTGAGAGAGTGAAGAAGATTTTCTTACGAAGTTCTGGCGTCTTAAAGGCCATTCCAAATGCTGAAAGCATCAATCTTCTCCCTCTATCAATTCACGACTAGTTGTTTATTACAGTTTTGCTGTTGAACCGCCAGCTGCAGAGATCTTCTCGATCGCTGAAGCTGAGAATGCATGTGCTGTAACCGAAACCTTGACTGCAATATCGCCATTTCCAAGAACCTTTACAGGCAATGAATCGCGAACTGCACCCTTTGCAATGAGATCTGCAACAGTCACATCGCCACCCTTTGGAAAGAGTGCGTTGATTGTTGAGACATTCACTGCCTGGTATTCAATACGAGCTGGGTTCTTAAAGCCACGAAGCTTTGGCAGACGCATAACGAGTGGAAGCTGACCACCTTCGAAACCAGGACGAACCGTGTTACGAGCGTGAGTACCTTTGCCACCGCGACCTGCGGTCTTACCCTTTGATGCTTCACCGCGACCCTTACGAGTCTTAGCTTTCTTAGCACCTGGAGCTGGACGAAGATGATGAAGTTTAAGTGTCATCTTTATTCGACCTCCTCTACCTTGATCAAGTGGCGAGCAGCAACTGCCATGCCACGAATTTCTGGACGATCTTCCTTAACAACAACATCGTTGATTCGCTTAAGTCCGAGTGAACGAACAGTGTTACGAATCTCTGGCTTGTTGCCAACGGTTGACTTAACCTGAGTGATTTTCAAACGTGGCATTATGCACCAACTGTCATCTGTGAAGCGCGGATAATTGCTGCAGGTGCTACATCTTCGAGCGGACGACCGCGTCGAGCTGCAATCTGTGCAGGTGACTCGAGCATCTTCAGTGCAGCAACGGTTGCGTGAACCATGTTGATTGCATTTGAAGAACCGAGAGACTTAGTAAGAACATCCTTAACGCCAGCACACTCGAGTACGGCACGAACAGGGCCACCAGCGATAACACCGGTACCTGGACTTGCTGGGCGAAGTAGAACTACGCCAGCTGCTGTCTCGCCCTGAACTGGGTGAGGGATTGTTCCTTGAACGCGAGGGACTGTGAAGAATGACTTCTTAGCTTCTTCAACTGCCTTAGCAATAGCTTGTGGAACTTCCTTAGACTTTCCATAGCCAATACCGACAGTGCCGTTTTCATCGCCCACAACAACAAGTGCTGTGAATGAGAAGCGACGTCCACCCTTTACAACCTTTGACACGCGGTTAATGAAAACCACGCGCTCGGTGTAAGGAGACTTCTCCTTCTCGCGATCATCACGACGTTCGCGGCGTTCGCCACGACCTTTTCCTGCATTGCCTGCATTACCTTGGTTAGAAGGTGCACCAGTTGTTGGCGCTGCATCGTTAGTTGGATTAACAGCCATTAGAACTCCAATCCGTTCTCTCGTGCAGAATCTGCAACTGCTGCGATACGACCGTGGTACTTATTACCTGCGCGGTCGAAGACAACTGTAGAAATTCCAGCTTTCTTAGCGCGTTCTGCAATGAGTGCTCCGACCTGCTTTGACTTATCTGTCTTATCGCCAGATGCCTTGCGTAGGTCTGCTTCCATTGTTGATGCGTAAGCAATTGTCTGGCTTGTGGTGTCATCAATGACCTGAACGAACAGGTGACGTGATGAACGTGAAACGACGAGGCGTGGACGTGATGGTGTGCCTGAGATCTTCTTACGAAGACGGAAAGCACGACGAGCACGCGCGTTCTGCGCTGAGCCCTTGCGGACCTTAACTCCGATTGCCATTACTTCTTACCTGCCTTTCCTGCCTTGCGGCGAACAACTTCGCCTTCAAGACGCAAGCCCTTGCCCTTATATGGATCTGCCTTGCGAAGCTTCTTAACCTTCGCTGCAGTTTCTCCAACGAGCTGCTTATCGATTCCGCTGATAATTAACTTTGTTGGTGATTCAACTTTGTAGTTGATTCCTTCAGGAGCTGGGAAGTTGATTGGGTGGCTGTAACCGAGCTGGAATTCAAGATCCTTGCCCTTTTCAGCAACACGGTAACCAACACCGACGATGTTGATTGTGAGTGAGTAACCAGTTGTTACTCCATGAACCATATTCGCAACGAGTGTGCGAGATAGGCCGTGAAGTGAACGAGTTACGCGCTCTTCGTTTGGACGAGCAACGGTGATAACACCATCTGCTTGTGAAACCTGGAT
>JBDLSZ010000105.1:0-3590 GCA_039799305.1 Actinomycetota bacterium | reverse complement strand
TTGCTGCACTATCAGCACTGGCGCTAGTAACTGGAACAGCAACTCCAGTAACAGCTGCAGAGAAGACTCTTAAGATCGAATTGATCTCAAAGGGCGAAACGCACCAATTTTGGCAGGCAGTCCGTAAGGGCGCTGAAGATCAGGCTGCAAAGATGAACGCAACTGTTCACTTCCAAGGCCCAGCTGCAGAAACAATGATCGATAAGCAACTCGAAATGCTTGATGCAGCAATTGCACTTAAGCCAGATGCAATCGGTTATGCAGCACTCGGAACAACTGAGTCTGTTTCACACCTCGCAGCTGCTAACAAAGCAGGCATTCCTGTTTACATGTTCGATACAGCTGCAAGCTGCACAGGTGGCGTTCCAGCTCTTGGACCAAAGTCAACCTGCGCACTTGGCGTTGCATACACAAACTCAACAGCTGCTGGTTCACTAGCTGCTGACACAATGGCTAAGTTGCTTGGCAACAAGGGTAAGGTTTTGGTTGTCGGTCACTCACAGACAAACCAGACTGGCATTGATCGTGCAAACGGCTTTATCAACCGCATGAAGGCTAAGTACAAGGGCATCACACTTCTTACACCTCAGTACGCTGAAGGTGGAGACGCACTTAAGGCTCAGGACATCGTTGCAGCAGCACTCGTTGCTAACAAGGATCTCAAGGGCGTTTACGGAACTAACGAAGGTGTATCAATCGGCGCTGGACAGGCATTCAAGGCTGCAAAGCTTAAGAATGGCACAGTTAAGTTGATCGGCTTCGACTCTGGTAAGCAGCAGATGGCAAACATCAAGTCTGGTCTTCAGACAGGTGCTATCACTCAGAATCCAGTTGGTATCGGTGCTAAGACTGTAGAAGCGCTCGTTAACTACGTTCGCAACAAGACAGTTCCTAAGAACCTTATCGACACAGGTTTCTACTACTACGATAAGAACAACATCACAAAGCCAGAGATTGTGGCTGACCTTTACGAATAAGTCTTAATTGACTCTTTTGTAATAAAAGAAGTGATGATGGCCGGGAGCAATCTCGGCCATCATCCTTTATTATGAGCAACATCCTTTTCAAACAACTTAACTTTTGGGGAATCAATGGCAGCGACTCAGCTCCTTTCACTTTCAGGTGTTAGCAAGGAATTCCCTGGCGTAAAAGCTCTCAACAACGTTCACTTTGATCTCAGCGACGGTGAAGTTCACGCAATTGTGGGTGAAAATGGAGCCGGTAAATCAACTCTGATGAAAATCCTTTCAGGTATCTATAAGAAGGATTCAGGAGAGATTATTTACAAGGGTAAGTCAGTCAATATTCCCAACCCATTCGAAGCTCAAAAACTTGGTATCAGCATCATTCACCAAGAGCTCAACCTCATGCCACATCTGACTGTTGCTGAAAATATCTTTATAGGACGCGAAGATAGATTCCCAGGCGGAATCTTCCTTAATAACTCTAAGTTGGTGAGCGCGACAATTGAATTGCTGAAAGAGCTAGATCTCAATCTCAACCCAAATGACATCGTCGGCGAACTCTCGATCGCAAAGCAACAGATGGTTGAGATTGCAAAGGCTGTCTCCTACCGCGGATCAGTCATCATTATGGATGAACCAACATCATCTCTCACACCTGCAGAGACAGATGCTCTCTTTAAAATTATTCGTTCACTCAAAGCTGCAGGCAAAGGCGTTGTCTATATCTCTCACCGCCTAGAAGAGCTCGAAAAAATCACGGACCGCATTACAGTTCTGCGCGATGGTGAGTATGTAAAGACTCTCAAGACTTCTGAGACTGATATCCCTGAAGTAATTTCACTTATGGTTGGTCGCAAAGTTGAGCAAGATCAACGCCCTCAAAATCGTTCAATCGGTAAAGAAATTGTTCTGAAAGTTGAAGGCCTCTCAGATCTACGACTACTGAAAGATATCTCCTTCGATCTTCGCAAGGGTGAGATCCTTGGCTTTGCAGGACTTATGGGTGCAGGTCGCACCGAACTTGCCCGCGCCATCATGGGAGCAGATCCCAAGAGTTCAGGAAGAGTTATTTTAAATGGCACTGAAGTAAAGATTAAGCAACCTTCTGATGCTGTTGCAGCAGGAATTGGTTATCTCTCTGAAGATCGTAAGCGGTTCGGTCTGCTTCTCAACCAAGATGTCACCTTCAATGTAATCCTCTCTTCCATTCCACGTTTCTCAAATAAGTTTGGATTTCTTAAGGTGAAGTCAGCTGCCGGAATCACTCGCGATGTGATTGCTCAACTTCGAGTGCGCACACCATCAGAGCGCCAGTTCCTAAAGAACCTTTCAGGCGGAAACCAGCAGAAGGTAGTTATCGCAAAGTGGCTCACCCGTGACTGTGAAGTTCTGATATTCGATGAACCGACACGTGGAATCGACGTGGGTGCAAAGGATGAGATCTACCGTCTTCTCACCGGCTTGGCCGAAGAAGGAAAATCAATCATCATGATCTCATCCGAGCTTCCAGAAGTCTTGCGTCTATCTGATCGCATTGCAGTGATGTGTGATGGTCGTTTGACGGGAATTATTGATAATAAAGATGCCAACCAGAACGTCATCATGGAACTTGCCACCAAGTTCAGCGAATCATTTACGACAGCTAACTAATACGGGAAAAGAGAGATAAATGTCAGAAGCAATCAACGCAGGCACCAAGGCTGAGGGTAGCAACAAGGTCACCGCCTTCATTCGCCGAGAAATCGGACGCGTAACAGCACTTGCCAGCCTCGTCGTTATCTTTACCTTCTTCACCGTAATGCGCCCAGTCTTCGCCTCATGGGCAAATGTCTCTGGCGGAATCTTGATGTCGACAACAGTGATTGGCCTGATGGCAATCGGCGTTACCTTCGTCATTATTACTGGTGGTATCGATCTTTCAGTCGGAACATCGATGGCTCTGGTTGCAGTAATCACAGGTAAAACTGTGATGGCTATGCACCTAAATGTCTGGAGCGGAATTCTTCTTGGAATGCTCGTTGGAACCGTTCTCGGATCTATTAACGGCATTCTTATTACTGTTTTGAAGCTGCCTCCCTTTATTGCAACTCTTGCGACTATGAAGGGCGCTCAAGGCTTAGCTCTTATTACATCTGACCTTAAGCCGGTTCTCTTCACAACAGATGTGAAGGGCTGGGACTCCATCGCACAAGGAAATATCATCCCGAATCTGCCTAACGCAGTATTGATTCTCCTTGTCGCAGCTGTCGTTGCTTCAATCATTCTTAATAAGACAGTTCTGGGTCGCTACACATTTGCAATTGGTTCTAATACTGAGGCAACAAAGCTCTCTGGCGTTAAGGTCAATCGTTGGCTCATTGCCGTCTATGCGCTCTGTGGATTCTTCGTGGGACTTGCAGCTGTTGTAATGACATCACGCCTGGGATCTGCGCAACCAGACCTTGGTCTTGGTTATGAGCTCGAAGCAATCGCTGCCGTCATCATCGGCGGAACATCACTTCTTGGCGGCAAGGGAACAATCTCTGGAACCATCATCGGAGCCTTGATCATGTCAGTTCTCATCAACGGACTTCGTATTCTCGAACTTCAGCAGGAGTGGCAGTACGTAGTCGTTGGCGCAGTTAT
>JBDLSZ010000104.1:0-3503 GCA_039799305.1 Actinomycetota bacterium | reverse complement strand
CGTTGATCTTGAGCGATATAGACATCGGCCATTCCGCCGGTGCCAATCATCTGACCGAGTAGATAGCGGCCACCGAGCAATGAGTTCATCATTGTGCAGCTCCTATCTTCTCAATAGTTCTTGGCTGTTCTTCTTCGACAAGATCTGCAATTACTACAGTCACGTTATCGGGTGCACCGTTGATATAGGTTGCATCGATAAGAGCATTCACTGCTTCATCGCGATCTTTGCCCTTGATCAGAGATTTAATCTCTTTATCAGTGAGTACTGAGCTCAATCCGTCGCTACATACTAGATAGCGATCCTTAATTTTTCCTTCGAATACCGGCAGGGGAAGTTCTAGATTTCCCTCACCCATCAATACTTGAGTGAGCACAGAGCGCTGAGGATGTGTTGCTACATCTGATTCTGAGATAGCTCCTTGGTTGAGAAGTTCTTGAATAACGGTGTGATCAACGCTGAGCTGCTCGAAAGCATTTCCACGCAGGCGATAAGCGCGAGAATCTCCGATATGAAGAAGAGCAACTGAGTTATCGCGCAGGAATAGAGAGGTGAGAGTAGTTCCCATTCCAGCAAGCTCTGGGTTCTCTGCTACTTCTTCTTTCAGCGCCTGATTAATCTCGTGGGATGAGTTGAGATAGATGTCATCAGCTGATTCAGAATCAATCTCTGGATTGGTAAATATTTCTGAGAGCTGGGCAAGAGTTGAGATTGCAATCTTGGATGCGACCTCGCCTGCGGCATGTCCACCCATTCCATCTGCAACTGCAAGAAGGTGGGCGGATGCAAGGCCGCTATCTTCATTGCCACTTCGGACTAGGCCAACGGCAGATCGCGCAGATGTTGCGAAATAGCTCATGCGGGTAAGCCTAATCTCTTTGCTACTCTTAAGTCTCATGCTTATCTATGCTCACCGCGGTGCTAGCGCTGACTATCCAGAGCTCACCCTCGCCGCCTATGAAGGCGCAGTGGCTCAAGGCGCCGATGGCTTTGAATGCGATGTCAGAGTTACCAAAGATGAAGTTGCCGTCCTCTGGCATAACGCGACGATGCTCGAGCGCGCAGGAAATGCGGGGCTGATCGCCGAGATGACATATAAAGAGGTATCGCGCGCATACCCACAGATTCTGACCCTGGATGAATTTCTTGCCTTTGCTGTGAAGAGTAAGAAAGGTGTGTTGATTGAAACAAAACACCCAGTGATTTCTGGAAACCGCATCGAAGAAGTTGTTGTGCAAACTTTGAAGGAAACCAAAGGAATTGAAAAGATTGATGTTTCAGTGATGTCATTTAGTTGGTTTGCTATAGAAAAGATGAAACGTCTTGATCCCACCATTTCAACAACGTTTCTGATGCATAAGAATTCGCAGTGGTTTCAGGCAAAGTTTTCATCGGCTTCCTCCATCGGCCCTGGAATCAATGAATTGCGCGAGGAGCCAGTCCGTGCGATGCGCATCAAGAAACTCGGCAAGTCCCTCAATGTGTGGACTGTTGATGAATCCGCAGATATCAAACTCTGTGCCAAGTTAGGCGTCGATATTCTCATCACAAATAAGCCGTCACATGCACGCGAGGTACTCAGGTATCCTTAACCAGTGAGCACCCAAGAAAGCCATACATTCGCCTATTTAGGCCCTGTCGGCACATTTACTGAGGCAGCTCTGAAGAAGATTACATGCGATAGCGATGTAACGATTCCTTTTGCCAATGTCACTGCAGCACTTGATGCAGTCCGTAGTGGGCAGGCGCAATATGCACTTGTGCCAATCGAAAACTCTGTCGAAGGCGTTGTTGCTCGCACACTCGATGAGCTAGCAAGTGGCGATCCATTAACTATTGCCAGTGAAGTCACTTTGGCCGTTACTTTTGCGCTGATGACAAAGCCGGGTGCAACAACAATTAATCGCATCGGCACACATCCACATGCTGAATCACAGTGCCGCGCATATATCGCAGCTAACTATCCGCATGCAGAAATTGTTCCCACCGCTTCAACATCTGCAGCAGCTGAGGGTGTCAGCAAAGGCGAACTTGATGCAGCGATTGCATCTGGTGCAGCAGCAGAACATTTCGGACTTGAAATTCGTCAAGATAATATTGGTGACAATGCAGGCGCCGTCACTCGATTCATCTGTGCTCAAAAGCCAGGATGGATGCCTGAGCCAACAGGAAACGATCGCACCTCAATGGCTGTCTTTATCGATATCGATCATGCGGGTGCGCTCCTTGAAATCCTACAAGTCTTTGCAAAACATGATGTTAACCTGACATTTATCCAGTCACGTCCAACAGGTCGCGAACTTGGTCACTACCATTTCATTATTGATGTCGAAGGCCATATCAAGGATGCTCCTGTCGGTAAGTCGATTGAAGAGCTTCGCGCGATCTGCGATGACATTAGATTCTTAGGTTCTTATCCACGAGAGGTGCGCTCATGATTGATATCAAGTTCCTGCGCGAGAACCCTGATGTCGTCCGTGCTTCTCAAAAAGGTCGCGGTGAAAACGTTGAGCTCGTAGATCAGATCATCGCAATCGATGAGATTAAGCGCGCTGCGCTGAGCGAATTTGAAACTCTGCGCCAAGAACAGAACGTTCTCTCAAAGAGCGTGGGCGCAGCTAAAGGTGATGAAAAGGCAGCACTTCTTGCTAATGCAAAAGAATTAGCTGACAAGGTAAAGGCTGCTGATACAAAGCGTTCTGAGATTGAAGAGAAGGCAAAGGCTCTGCTTCTTCAACTATCCAACTTGCTCGATACTGAGGCACCTATTGGCAGCGAAGAAGATTTCGTCACCATCGAACATGTCGGCACACCACGTGACTTTGCTAAAGATGGCTTTGAACCAAAGGATCACGTCGAACTCGGTAAATTACTTGGTGCCATTGATACCGAGCGCGGTGCCAAAGTTGCAGGCTCTCGTTCATATTATTTAACAGGCGTTGGTGCACTCCTTGAATTCGCACTTGTGAACTATGCAATCCAGAGCGCACTTAAGAATGGTTTCTCACCAGTGATCCCACCAGTGCTAGTAAATCCTGCTGCTATGGAAGGCACAGGCTTCTTGGGCCAAGCTGCAGAGAATGTCTATCGCATTGAAAAAGATGATGTCTATCTTGTTGGAACATCTGAAGTTCCTCTTGCTGCAATGCATATGGATGAAATCTTGCCTGCAGATAAGTTGCCACTGCGTTATGCCGGTTACTCAACTTGTTTCCGCCGTGAAGCTGGAACGTATGGCAAGGACACTCGTGGAATTATTCGCGTGCACCAATTCGATAAAGTTGAAATGTTTACCTTCTGTAAGCCAGAAGATGCCAAGGCAGAACATCAGCGTCTATTGCAGTGGGAGAAAGATTTCCTTAACGCGATGGAGATCCCATTCCGTGTGATTGATGTTGCATCAGGAGATCTTGGTTCATCTGCCACACGTAAATTTGATATCGAAGCATGGATTCCAACGCAGGATGCTTATCGCGAAGTAACAAGTACTTCTAACTGCACCG
>JBDLSZ010000103.1:0-5116 GCA_039799305.1 Actinomycetota bacterium | reverse complement strand
CGGTTAACAATTGCACCAGTGATTCCACGATTGACATAAAGATTTCCAGCTTCAATGCGATTGATCCACTCTTCGCACTCTTTCTCATCCAGTGATTGAATGCCTGCGGTCAAACCAAAATCAGTTTCGTTCTGCCATGTGATTGCTGTATCAAAATCAGGTGCTTCAATCACAGCAAGTACTGGACCAAACCATTCATTGCGATGTGACCAAGACTTTGCCTTCACGCCAAGCTTCACACCTGGGCGCCACATCAAAGCTGCCTCATCTAATTGCTTTGGTTCAACAAGCCAAGTTTCACCTGCATCAAGCTGAGTAAGCGCACGTGTCAGTGCGTTCTCTGATGGGCGAATGATGGGGCCCACAGTTGTTGAGAAATCCCAGCCGGCACCAACATGAAGTGATTCAACAGCATCTTTGAGTTGGCGAATAAATGCAGGGTTGTTATAGACGGTGGTATCAACGATTGCGATGGAGGCAGCAGAACACTTCTGACCTGCGTGGCCAAATGCTGATTGCACCAGATCCTTCACTGCTGCATCGATATCTGCACATGCTGAGATCAGAACAGCATTCTTTCCACTTGTCTCTGCCATCAGATTGATTTCAGGGCGCCATGATGTAAACAGGGATGCTGTATCAAATGAGCCAGTAAGAATGACCCCATCGATTGCAGGATTTGTAACCAGATACTTACCGTTCTCGTCATCGCGCATGGGTAGGAACTGCAATACATCTTGAGGAACTCCACCTGCCCACAGGTGGCTAACAATCTCCCATGCAGTTGCAACAGTCTCTGGTGCAGGTTTAAGGATCACTGAGTTTCCTGCAGCAAGAGCTGCGCAGACACCACCCATAGGAATTGCATAGGGAAAGTTCCATGGTGGAACAACAAGAATGGTTCCAAGCGGTGTTGATTCACCAAAGTTTTGAGCAGTAGTTGCATAGAAGCGAGCAAAGTCGATTGCTTCAGCAACTTCTGGATCTGCTTCAGCCACAGTCTTTCCGGCATCGCGAGACATCACAGCAATCGTCTCTGTTGTTGCCTTTGCCATGACATCAGCTGCATTATAGAGAATATCGGTGCGCTCCTGGATTGAAAGAGCGCTCCACTTCTCCTGCGCGTTCTTTGCTGTTGCAATCGCTGTATCTACATCTTTAGCTGAACCTACTGAATAGTGATACCAGACCTTGCCATTATCAGATGGGTCAGTGCCTTCTTCTTGTTCTTTAGCAAAGATCTCTTTGCCGTTGATAACAAGTGGAATCTCTTGATCCTTGATCGCGCGAACCTTCTTGATTGCTTTGGAGACAGCACTGATGAACTTTGGTTCGGTGGGATCAGCGTTTGCTTCATTCTCAAATGTTTGACCCGTTTGTTGTGCATGGTTGATATGGCGAAGTGATTGTGTAGTAATGGCATGACGCTCAGCAATTGACTTCAAGAATCGTTCTTCTTGTTCCTTAAATTTCTTTGGATTCTTTGAAATCTCAAATGCAGCCTTCAAATAGTTCTCATCTGATGTATTTTCATCAAGGCGGCGAACGAGATAGGCAACAGCTGCAGCAAAATCATCTTTACGCGTCACTGGTGCATATAAAAGTACGGGTTGTCCAGCGCGAGTAACAGCAAGTGCTTCTGCATTTGCCATACCTTCAAGCATCTCAATATCAATCTGATCAACAACTCCGCGAGACTTTGCCACTTCTAGCGCCCATGTCATATGAAATAAGTTGTGGGATGCGATACCGATACGCACTGCCTTGGAATGTTCTGGACGAAGAGCTGCATCGACTAAGCGCACATAAGAAGCATCCACATCTGATTTGGTGCGATAGGGCGCAGGGCTCCAGCCATGAAGTTCTGCCTCTGCGCGCTCCATTGCAAGGTTTGCACCTTTTACCAAGCGCACCTTGATGCTTGCCCCACTGCGTTCATAACGCTTGATGGACCATTCAACGAGTTCGCCAAAGAAGTGATGTGCCTCTGGCAGGTATGCCTGCAGAACGATTCCAGCTTTCATAGATACAAATTCATCTTCATCAAGCACGCGCATGAAGGCGGCAACTGTCATAGGAAGGTCGCGATACTCCTCCATATCCAAGTTAACGAATACACCATGCTGTTGTGCTTGGCGATAGAGAATGCGCATCTTTTCTGAGACGCGAGTAATGGAACCTTCAACATCGATGATAATCAGCTGCGCCACGATGGATGAGAGTTTGACTGAGATGTAATTTACTTCTGGCCGGCGCATCATCTCAAGAATTGATTGGAAGCGAAGTTCAGCTTCGTGATCTCCGAGCACTGCCTCACCTAACACATTGATATTGAGTGAGATTCCTTTATCGGTGCGCTTACCCATGTGCTTTGAAAGTTTGTCAGCCTCTGATGCCAAGATGAGATCTTTAGAGAGAGCTCGCACTCGCTGATGCACTGCAGCCACAACTGGTGTTGGCAACACATGGGAGAGAACTCCAATTGCATGCAGACCAATTCCATTGATTGGGCCAAAGCCAACAATGCTCGCCTTCTTTGCAGCTCTGCGGAAGATGCGTGAAGAAGATTTCACAGATGAGATTCGCATGACCTCATCGGTTAAAGTAATTGTTGCCTCAATTGCCTTAGGGTCTTTAAAGAGACGGGCAACGCGCTTGCGATTAGCTTTCTCGCGGCGGTCGCGTAATTTATCTGACTCTTTCATCAGCGCTTTGGTGCGCTCGATTGCAGTCGTTGCTAGCTTGTCTAGCGCTGCATCAGTCTCAAAAATTGAGGGCATCTAGCAAGGTTATCAAGGGTTAAATCCTTGCGCTCACCCTATAAATGTGAGATTAAAGAGCGTAGGATTCAAAGATGAATAACGAGAACGCAGACGTTACGACAGATAAGCCAAAGCGCATCCACGATCAGGTGCCTTCTGAGCTCTTCTCTAACTTTATGAAGTCAGGCTGGACTCCATCTGATCTGAGCAATATTGAGCCCCTTGAAGTTGTTACATACGCTTTTTCACGTCGCCAGGTTCTCTCTGCAGCCTTTAGGGGAATTCGCCTCGTTCTTCCTGCAGGTGGATACAAAGTTCGCGCCAATGACACTGACTACAACTACCGTCCACATAGCGCATTTGTGTATTACGGCGGTGTGCAGGGAGCAGATGCGACTGCTGATGCAGTACTCGTTCTTGAACCATCAGGTGATTCACACATTACCTATCTCTATATGCATCCTCGCTCTACTCGCGATACCGATGCTTTCTATCGCGATGCAAAATATGGCGAACTCTGGGTTGGTCGTCGCTTCACACTTGATGAAGCAAAGGCTCGCTACCAAGTAGATACTCTTCAATTAACTGATCTTGAAGCACTGCTAGGTGATGGCAAGGAAACGCTGACTCTACGCAGTGTTGATCCTGCTGTTGATCCTAAGGTTAAGAAGCATGACCGCGAAGAGGAATTTGCAACCTTTGTCTCAGAACAGCGTCTATGCAAAGATGAATATGAAATTCGTGAGATGCAGGCAGCGGTAGATGCAACAGCGCTTGGCTTTAACGATGTCATCCACGCGATGCCTGCAGCTGTTGAAACTCCTCGCGGTGAACGCGTATTAGATGCTGCCTTCTATGGTCGCGCACGCATCTTGGGTAATGATCTTGGATATAACACCATCGTGGGCGCAGGTTCACATGCATGTGTATTGCACTGGATCCGCAACGATGGCGATGTTCGCCGCGGTGAGTTAGTACTTATCGATGCCGGCGTTGAAGTCGAATCCTTCTACACAGCAGATATCACTCGCACCCTTCCCGTTGATGGCAAGTTCTCACCCGCTCAGCGCGCTCTCTATATGTTGGTCTATGAGTCACAACTAGCAGGCTTTGCAGCAATTAAGCCTGGTGTTCTTTTCTCTGAAATTAATAAGGCCTGCCAAGCAGTATTGGCAAAGGGTCTTGCAGATATGGGCGTGCTGACAGTTTCAGCTGAAGAATCTTTAAAGCCTGAAGTTGGATTGCATCGCCGTTGGACTCTTCACGGAGTGAGCCATCACTTAGGTCTTGATGTTCATGATTGTGCGCAAGCTCGTAAAGAGCAGTATCTCGATGCACCTCTTCGTGAAGGAATGGTTCTGACTGTTGAACCAGGTCTTTATATCCAACCTGATGATGAGCTATTCGCACCTGAATATCGCGGAATTGGAATTCGTATTGAAGATGATGTTGTTGTCACAGCAGATGGTTGCCGCAATATCTCAGAAAATATTCCACGCCATCCAGATGAAATTGAGAAGTGGATGAAGAGCGTCTTAGGACGCTAGTTGATACCCAAGATAGGCAGCAAGTAAACCAAAGGTAATCGATGCGATGAGGTTTATGGCAATAACCTTGTACTTCTTTAACTCATATCCAAGATAGAGATCGATGATAAAAGTCGACCATGTTGTAAATGATCCAGCGAAACCGATAGCTAGGAAATCATGCCAGCGCTCTGTCGTTGCAAATGTTGCACCGATTAAGAAAGATCCCAGGATGTTTACGGTAAATGTTCCTACTGGTTTATCAGTGAACTTCTTAAAGTACTGATCCACTAAGAAGCGTGCAGGTGCACCAATAGCGGCGCCAAGAATCACCATCAGCGTATTCATGGGCGAACCTTCACAAATCTACGTGCGGCCTTAAGGGAGAAATGTGCAACGACCAGAGATGCAACAACATTTAATAATAAGTAAGTAAAGCCGGCTTCATCAGGTGCAACTGCTTCATATGTCACTGCCGAGAATGTCGAGAGACCTCCACAGAAACCCGGCAAGAGGAAGTAGCGCAGTTCAGTAATGCCTCGTCGCTCCATGAAGACCATAAAGACCATAGCCAAAGTAACGCCAAGTAAGTTGGCAGATAGAGTTCCAAGCCCACTTGAAGGAATTACTAGCGAGAGGAACCAGCGAGTGAGCGAACCGAGAATGCCTCCGAGGGAGACAAGCCAGATTGCTCTCACGAGTTAGACCAACTTCTTTGTAGATTTAAAGAGGGTTGTAATCACGCTGATAATCAGGGATGCAAGAAGTGCCGACCAAAATCCTGTTACCTCTAACTTCTCACTCCATCGCGCAGTCAGTGACAACATC
>JBDLSZ010000102.1:0-13202 GCA_039799305.1 Actinomycetota bacterium | reverse complement strand
TAACAACCTGTGGCTTACCAACGGTAAGTTCAAAGCTTTCGCGCTTCATGATTTCAACCAACACTGCGAGCTGAAGTTCTCCACGACCTTGAACTTCCCATGTGTCAGGACGTTCTGTGTTGAGAACACGAAGTGAGACGTTACCGACTAACTCTTTATCAAGACGATCCTTCACCTGGCGCGCAGTAAGCATCTTGCCGCTCTTGCCCGCAAGTGGAGATGTGTTAATACCGATTGTCATCGAAATAGATGGCTCATCGACAGTAATCAGTGGCAGCGCATGTGAATTCTCAAGGTCTGCAAGGGTTTCACCTAAAGTGATTGTCTCAATACCGGCAACAGCGATGATGTCGCCAGGGCCTGCCTCAAGTGCTGGAACGCGCTCGAGAGCTTCAGTCATCAATAGTTCTGAGACCTTCACGCGCTCTGTTGTTCCATCTGTCTTAATCCATGAAACTGTCTGGCCCTTCTTAATCACACCTTCGTGAACGCGGCACAAAGCCAAACGACCAAGGAATGGAGAGGAGTCAAGGTTTGTCACGTGTGCTTGAAGTGGTGCACCTTCGTGATAAACAGGAGCTGGAATTGCAGAGAAGATAGTGTCGAATAAAACATCGAGGTTTTCTTCTTCAGGCATTCCACCATCTGCTGGACGAGTAAGGGATGCACGGCCTGCCTTAGCGGATGCATAGACAACAGGAAATTCAATCTGCTCTTCATTGGCATCAAGGTCAAGGAAGAGTGCATATGCCTCATCCACAACTTCTGCAATACGTGAGTCAGAACGGTCCACCTTATTAATAAGGAGAATGACGGGAAGATTCTTCTGGAGCGCTTTGCGCAATACGAAGCGAGTCTGTGGAAGTGGGCCCTCTGATGCATCAACGAGAAGGATGACGCCATCGACCATCTCAAGACCACGTTCAACCTCACCACCGAAATCTGCGTGGCCTGGTGTGTCAATGATGTTGATGACAGTGTCACCGCGACGCACTGATGTGTTCTTGGCAAGAATCGTAATTCCCTTTTCGCGTTCTAGATCCATGGAATCCATCATGCGATCTTGACCTTCTTCTTGCTTCTTATAAGCAGCGAAGGCTCCGGATTGCCACAACATCGCATCAACGAGTGTTGTTTTACCGTGGTCAACGTGAGCGATGATCGCAACGTTGCGCAGGTTGTCACGGGTCTTCTTAGGAAGATCCTTAAGGTGTGCCTGATTAAGTCGGGCTCGGGCTGTGTTTAGGGCTGGGTTATTAGACATTGAATCTGAACTCCACTACGTCTCCGTCTTGCATGATGTATTCCTTGCCTTCCATACGGACTTTGCCCTTTGCTTTCGCATCGGCCATTGTGCCCGCTTCTACCAAATCGGCAAAAGAAACGATTTCAGCTTTAATGAAACCCTTTTGGAAATCTGTGTGAATGACGCCGGCAGCCATAGGTGCGGTGTCGCCTTTATGAATAGTCCAAGCGCGTGCTTCCTTTGGACCTGCTGTTAAATATGTTTGAAGACCGAGTGTGTCAAAGCCAACGCGGGCAAGAGTTGCAAGACCTGGTTCGTTAAGTCCAATTGCCTGCAAGAGCTCGAGTGCATCTTCATCACTTAATTCAGCAAGTTCTGCCTCTGTCTTTGCATCCAAAAAGATTGCTTCAGCTGGGGCAACGAGTGCTGATAACTTCGTGCGAAGTTCATTATCAGCAAGTTCTGCAGCATCGACATTAAAGACATAGAGAAATGGTTTTGCAGTCAGCAAATGAAGTTCGTGTAGTAATTCACGGTCAATCTTTGATTGCGATAGCGGCTTTCCTGATTGCAGCCATTCGTTTGCTTGCTTAACTGCCTCTAACACTGGCGCCTTCTCTTTAGCAACGCGCGCCTCTTTCTCAAGTCGCGGGATTGCCTTCTCAATAGTCTGTAAATCTGCGAGCGCTAGCTCCATATTGATTGTTTCCATATCACTGGATGGATCAATGCGGCCATCAACGTGAACAACATCTCCATCGGTGAAGACGCGAATAACCTGACAGATGGCATCGGTCTCACGAATATTTGCAAGGAACTTATTGCCAAGGCCAGCACCTTCAGATGCACCCTTCACAATTCCTGCGATATCTACGAAGGAGAGAGCTGCGGGAAGAAGCTTTTCAGAGCCAAAGATTGTGGCGAGCTTGGCTAAACGCTCATCCGGAACGCCCACAACGCCGACATTGGGCTCGATAGTGGCGAAGGGATAGTTAGCAGCCAAGACATTGTTCTTGGTCAGAGCATTAAAAAGGGTCGACTTTCCAACATTCGGCAGACCGACGATTCCAATAGACAGGCTCATAAGTAGGACAGCCTACGGGGAATTGTCAGTGCCTCCTGCCACGATTGCCCCATGCCCAGCGCACTCGTGACCTTAATAACTCTGATTATCGGCCTCTTTCTTGGATTGGGCCTTGGTATCTGGATTTCTCGGATGAAAAATACTTCCTCCTCATCTAATTCTCTGGCGCAAGAACTCAACGATGTGAAGGTGCTGCTCAAAGCTTCTGATGATCGCCTCAAAGCTGCTGAAGCAAAATCTGAAAATGATACAAAGATTGCAACGCAGATGGAGGAGATGAAGGCAAGCGTTGAACGTATGCGTGCGCAATCTCAAGAAGCTGCAGAAAAACGAATTGCATCTGAGACACAACTAGTTGGCACCATCGATGAGATGCGCAAAGCATCCACCACATTCTTTGATGAGACTAAGAAGATTGCAGGAGCACTTGCTAGTTCGCAGACTCGTGGAAAATTTGGCGAAGCGCAGTTGCAATTACTGCTTGAACAAGCAGGACTTCGCGAAGGCCATGAATATGATGCACAGCGCTCCACCACAGATGCTGATTCATCCGGTATTCCAGATATCACTGTGCATATGCCGGGTGGCTCAAAATTATTTATCGACTCCAAGTTTCCCTTTGATCGCTTCCTTGAAGCATTTGGTACTGAAGAACAAGGCCAGCGCGATGAACTCCTTGCTCTACATACAAAAGATTTACTGAAGCATGTTGATGCTCTCTCAAAGCGCGGCTATCACAAGTCACAGGGCTCACCTGATTTCGTCGTTCTCTTCCTGCCATTTGAAACCCTTCTGGCAGAGGCACTTCGCATTGACCCCACACTTCTTGAGAAGGCATTTAAGGTCGGTGTCACCCTTGCAACCCCCACAACCACGATGGCACTTCTGCGCACAGTCGGGCATATCTTCACGCGCAACCAATTAGCAGAGAACGCTGATGACATCACCAAGGTTGCAGCAACATTTTTGAAGAACATCACCCTTCTGCATTCAAAGATTGTGGCTGTGGGTAAGGCGATCAACTCAACCTCTAAGGCATATGAAGATCTGGTGCCCACTGCTGAAAAGACTGTGCTCTCACCTGCTCGACGCATCCATAAGCTTGGAGTTGCAGGTGATAAAGAGAAGCTCGCCATCGAATACCCTGATGCACCTGCAGATGTCAGAGCGCTCAATAACCCAGATCTTGATGCACCAGATGATTTCATCGATGTAGAAGTAGTAGAGGAGTAAGAGATGACAACAGCAATCAAGAAGCCGGCAATCTCAGGTCCTGGCCTTAAGAAGCAAGGTGTTGTTGTTCTGCAATCACTGCTGATCTTCATCTTTGTCTGGCTTGAGATGTGGATCCGCTCGGGTGCTGGAATTCTCTCAGGGCTAATCATCTGCCTTGTTACCTACGGTGGCATTGCATACGGTCGCAAAGGCACTCGCTATGTATCAGCTGTCACTCCACCGCTTGCCTATGCAGCAACCACACTTATCTACACAATCCTTAGCGATGGCCTTCGCCCATCACGCGTTGGCATTGATTTCATTGCATCCCTAGCAAGTGTTGCGCCATTCCTACTTATCAGCGCGCTCTATGGATGGTTTATGTTCTTTAACGAGAAGGCAAAGAGCCGTCCTTCACAACGTTTACAGACTGCTCCAGAAGTTCGTTAATACCTTCACTGTTTCCTCTGGCTGATCTTCATTAGGGCAATGTCCTGCATCCTTGATAATGGTGCGCGGCGCCGATAAATCCTTCGCCATCTGATCCTGCATAGGTAATGGCCACGCATCATCGTTCTCGCCATAAATGACGTGTACGGGAAGCTTTGTCGCAACAATTTCTGCAGTGAGAGCTTGAGTATCTTTTAAGTGAAGGGCCATAGTGTGGGTGGAGTTCGGATCTGATGCGATCCAGCGCTTCTTATATGTCTCATAACGAGGCAACAATTTATCTGTCTCATCCTTATATTTATACCAAGATTCTTCCATCGTCATAGTTTTAAGAATATGAAGTGTGGCATCGAGATCTGGCTTATCTGGAATCCAATGAGGGCCGCTACAGAATATTGTGAGTGATCTCCAGGTTTGCGGCGATTGCACAAGCGCGCGTTGAGCAACAAGTCCGCCAAATGAATGCCCGAGTAGATGTGGTTTCACAAATCCATAGTGCTTGGAAAGCTCAATGGCATCACGTGCTAGTGAGTGCATGGAATAAGCATCTTCACGTTTGCTGTGGGCTGATTCATGTTGACCGCGATTATCAAAGGTCAGAACGCGATAACCCATATCGGCGAGTAGTGGCCCGATGACCTCGAAATCTTCTTTGCTGCCAGTAAAACCATGCACCAGCACTACATCTGCAATGCGCACCTTTGGTTCATAGATTTCAACAGCGAGGTTCTCGCCTTGAATCTCAACAAATGTAGTCAATGACTACGCCTTCTTCAGATCTGCACGGAGCTCTTTAGGAAGAGCGAAGAGAAGGGTCTCCTCTGTTGCACGCACTTCTTCAACATCGTGATAACCGTGAGCACTCAAGTGCTTGAGTAGATCATCGACAAGAATTTCAGGAACAGATGCACCACTTGTGACGCCGATAATCTCTGCCTTATCCAGCCACTCTTCTTTTACCTCATCTGCATAATCGATGAGGTAGGCAGCCTTTGCTCCATATTCGAGTGCAACTTCAACAAGGCGCACAGAGTTCGATGAGTTCGTCGATCCCACAACAAGAACGAGATCTGCATTGGGGGCAATAGCTTTAATTGCTTCTTGGCGATTCTGTGTTGCATAACAGATGTCATCACTTGGCGGATTGGCAATCTCAGGAAAGCGCTCTTTCAGGATTGCAACAGATTGCATAGTTTCATCAACAGAGAGAGTGGTCTGTGTGAGCCAGACAAGTTTCTTACCTGCTGTTGGTTGGATGGTGCGAGCTTCATCAAGGCCATCGACAATGCGAACTTTTCCTGGAGCCTCACCTGCTGTGCCCTCAACTTCTTCATGTCCTACGTGGCCGATGAGAAGAATCTCTGTCTCCTCATTAGCAAAACGTTTTACCTCGTTATGCACCTTAGTTACCAGTGGACATGTTGCATCGATGGTCTTGAGGTTTCGTGCTGCAGCTTCTGCGTGAACGGCAGGGGAAACACCGTGAGCTGAGAAGACAACCGTTGCACCTTCTGGAACTTCATCAGTTTCATTAACAAAAATGACGCCACGTTGTTCAAGAGTTGAGACCACATGCTTGTTATGGACGATCTCTTTACGGACATAGACAGGAGCCCCATAGAGTTCTAGCGATTTTTCAACGGCCACAACTGCTCGGTCAACGCCTGCGCAATACCCACGTGGGGCCGCCAGGAGAATCTTCTTGCTCATATCGCGCAGTCTATTAGGCTCTCGCCATGTTCGAAACTTCAAGTGAATCCCCCGCACCAGTGCGTGTGGTCTCTGAAGCTATCAAGGATTACATCGATCGATTAGGCCCTATCTGGATTGAGGGCGAAATATCAGAACTCAATGAACGAAGCGGCGGAATGGCCTTTATGCGCCTTCGCGATACGAGCGCCGATATGAGTATCTCTGTGATGTGTTACAAAACTGTTTTGGCAAGTGTGCAACCACTTCCTGCCAATGCTCGCGTTGTGATTTATGCAAAGCCATCCTGGTTTACTAAAAATGGATCATTGACGCTCTCTGCAAAAGAGATTCGCCAAGTAGGAGTCGGTGAATTACTGGCTCGCCTTGAAGCTCTGAAGGAGAAGTTAGCTCTCGAAGGTCTCTTTAGCGCAGATCGAAAGATTGCACTTCCTCGTCTGCCTCGCACAGTCGGCCTAATTTGCGGTCGCAATACCGATGCTGAAAAAGATGTTGTTGAAAATGCACGTCGCAGGTGGCCTTCTGTGCAATTTGAGATTCGTGAAGTTGCTGTGCAGGGAGCAGCAGCCGTTGTGGAAGTCTCAGCAGCTCTTACAGAATTAGAAGACAACCCCGATGTCGATGTCATCATCATTACTCGTGGTGGTGGCTAATTTGAAGATCTCTTGCCCTTTAGCGATGAATCACTTGTTCGTTTGTCCGCCAGTTGCACAACTGCCATTGTCAGCGCCATCGGCCACGAAAAGGATTCACCACTATTAGATCTCGTTGCCGACTATCGCGCATCAACTCCCACAGATGCTGCAAAGAGAGTTGTGCCCGATATTGCTCAAGAGATCAGCGATATCGAAAAGATCAGAGACCGTATGTATCGCAGGCTTTTTTCAACGATTGAGTATGAACTCAACCAAATTGCGCAGATGCGCAATCGCCCTGTGATGAAAGATCCCAGCGTGATGGTCACTTCCCGCCGTGATGAAATCAAAGGCTGGCGCGATCGCTCCATCCGCGGCTTTGCATCCCTACTTGAGATCGAGAAGAAGGAGCTCAAGGGCATTAAGGCCCACCTTCGCTCACTCTCTCCACAATCGACGATGGATCGTGGTTATGCAGTTGTGCAATTAGAAGATGGCTCTATTGTTCGTGACGCTTCGAAGGCAAAGGCCGGCACTCGTCTGCGCATCCGTGTGGCAAAGGGCGAGACCCGCGCCACAGTCAACGAGTAATCGACAGAGAGTAGATTGAGCACATGGCCACCAAGGATGCAAAGCCCTCATATGAAGAAGCTCGCGATGAGCTCGCTGAGATTGTTGAATCTCTCGAAGATGGCAGCGCGACGTTAGAGGAGTCACTCAAGCTCTGGGAACGTGGCGAAGAGTTAGCAAAGATCTGCCAGGAGTGGTTAGACGGTGCTAAGAAGAAGTTAGATGCTGCAAAGAAGCCAGCCGAATAATGTCACCAGATTTCACCTACTCAGATCTTCTGCCACTTGGTGCAGATAAAACGAAGTACCGCCTTGTATCTAAAGAGGGCGTCAGTGTTATCAAGTTAGGCGATAGAGAATTTCTTCAAGTAGAACCAGCAGCGCTCACGCTGCTGACAGAGACTGCCATCCACGATATTTCCCATTACCTGCGCACAGAACACCTTGAACAATTAGCAAAGATTTTGAAGGACCCGCAAGCATCAGCTAATGATCGCTTTGTGGCCCTTGATCTTTTAAAGAATGCCAATATCGCAGCAGGTGGAATTCTGCCGATGTGCCAAGACACAGGAACAGCGCTGATCATGGGTAAGAAAGGTCAGTATGTGCTGACCACAGCAAAAGATGAGGTCGCACTCTCTCAAGGTGTCTATGACGCCTATACAAAGCTCAACCTTCGTTACTCACAGATGGCCCCTGTCACCACATGGGATGAGAAGAACACCGGCAATAACTTGCCTGCCCAAATTGAAATCTATGCCGATAGCGATCATCAGGATGAATACAACTTTATGTTTATCGCTAAAGGTGGCGGTAGCGCCAATAAATCATTCCTCTATCAAGAGACGAAGGCTGTTCTTAACCCAGCCTCCTTTATGAATTGGTTAGATGAGAAGTTGCGCTCTATTGGAACAGCTGCTTGTCCTCCCTATCACTTAGCAATCGTCATCGGTGGAACAAGTGCTGAGCACACAGTCAAGACTGCAAAGCTTGCAAGTACTCACTACCTCGATAACCTGCCCACAACAGGTGATGCTGCAACGGGTCATGGCTTTCGCGATATAACGTTGGAAGAAGAAGTATTTAAGCTGACTCAGAAGCTGGGCATCGGTGCACAATTTGGTGGCAAGTACTTCTGCCACGATGTGCGCGTTGTGCGCTTGCCTCGCCATGGCGCATCCCTTCCTATCGCAATCGCTGTTTCTTGCTCTGCAGATCGCCAAGCAAAGGCGAAGATCACCAAAGATGGAATCTTCCTGGAACAACTGGAGACAGATCCTGCTCACTTCTTGCCTGAGACCACTGATGAGCACCTCAATGACGATGTGGTTGCAATCAATCTCAATCAGCCGATGGATGCAATCCAAGCCGAGCTATCCAAACACCCTGTAAAGAGCCGTGTTTCACTCACCGGAACGATTGTGGTTGCTCGCGATATCGCCCACGCAAAGATTAAAGAGATGATGGATGCAGGCAAGCCAATGCCTGATTACATGAAGAAATACGCCGTCTATTACGCAGGCCCTGCAAAGACTCCCACCGGAATGGCATCAGGATCTTTTGGTCCCACAACTGCCGGTCGCATGGATTCCTATGTTGATTACTTCCAGGCCAATGGTGGATCACTTGTGATGCTTGCAAAGGGCAATCGCTCTAAAGCTGTGACCGATGCATGTGCCAAGCACGGTGGTTTCTATCTCGGTTCTATCGGCGGCCCTGCCGCCCGCCTTGCTCAAGATTGCATTACAAAAGTTGAAGTTCTGGATTTTCAAGAGCTAGGAATGGAAGCAGTCTGGAAGATCGATGTTGTGGACTTTCCTGCATTTATCGTTGTCGATGATAAGGGCAATGATTTCTTTGCCGAGACTATGCGTCCATTAACTATTGGACTCAAGCCAGAGAATTAACTTCTCTTTTAGTAGTAACGGCTGCGCTTGAACTTTGCCCATGCCTGGCATGGAGTCTCATAGCGAATATCAATATAACGAAGACCCCAACGGATCTGAGTCACAGGGTTGGTGCGCCAATCGCTGGAGATGACCTCCATCTTGACGGCAGGAAGTGCTTGAGGAATTCCGTGTGCACCTGAGCGATAGTTATGAGCCTTGTAATTCCAATGGCTCTCTTTAGTCCAGAGTCGATTTAAACATGTGTACTGGTCTTCGCCCCATGCGTAGTCGGTATTCATAATTGACTTGGTGACCGTCTTGGCACCCGTAATGGATCGAGCCATCTCAACCTGCGCACTGATGCCAGCAACCAAAGCCATCTCAGAGATAGCAGCTGAAAGTGATGCCGCATCTGATGACTTGGAGACGGTGAGGTTCTTGGAATCTGTCAGCGTTAGGCGCGTGGTCATAGGAAAGTCCAGACCATAGGCGCTCTGTTGGGCAGTTGCGATGAAGAGCATCGAGCCGACAGTTGCCCAGAGGGCGACCTTGCCGGCTCTTGAAATGCGCAGGACGGAGAGAGCTCTGAAGAACTCACGTAGATCGTGCTTCATAACTTGCTCCTTCCACTCCATCGATCTCCTGCCCCATGACCTATCGACCTCAGAATTGAGGTTGGAGCCTTGGGGGAATAGGTAAAGGCTGGCAAGGGATGGGGTGAGTCGCAAATTTAGAGGTGCGTGAGTCGCAAATTCTCAGGATTGGGGGTATCTGTGGATAGGTAAAAGCGCAGGTCAGTTAGGGCAAAGTCCTAAATGTCCCATTTGTGACTGTGAGATTTAAATGGGTGGTAAATAGGGGGTGAACGAAAGGCTATGCCTGTGGCCCCTCGAGCATCTCAGTGACCAGCGCTGCGATCGGCGAGCGCTCTGAACGTGTCAGGGTCACATGGGCGAAGAGCGGATGGCCCTTCAGGGTCTCAACCACTGCCACAACGCCGTCATGGCGACCGACTCGCAAGTTATCGCGCTGGGCCACATCATGGGTCATCACAACTCGTGACCCCTGGCCGATTCGAGACAGGACGGTCAGGAGAACTCCCCGCTCCAGCGACTGAGCTTCATCGACAATGACGAAGGAGTCATGAAGGGAGCGGCCACGGATGTGAGTCAGTGGCAGAACTTCAATCAGACCTCGGTCGATAATCTCATCGATGACTGCCTGGCTGACCAGAGCCCCCAAGGTGTCAAAGACTGCTTGAGCCCATGGCGACATCTTCTCGCCTTCACTGCCTGGCAAATATCCAAGCTCTTGTCCGCCGACCGGATAGAGAGGGCGGAAGATGACGACCTTCTTATGAAGGCGCTTTTCCATCACCGCTTCAAGGCCTGCGCATAAGGCCAGTGCTGACTTTCCTGTTCCAGCCCGGCCACCCATCGAGACGATGCCGATGCTGTCATCCAGAAGTAGGTCGAGTGCAATGCGTTGTTCTGCAGAGCGGCCATGGAGACCAAATGCTTGGCGATCGCCGCGGACTAGCTGCAACTGCTTATCGGCTGTGACTCGGGCAAGGGCGCTTCCCTTTTCTGAGTGGAGAACGATGCCCGTGTGAACAGGAAATTGGTGGGCACATTCATGATCTGCGCGATCGGATGCATAGAGCTCATCGATGGTGTTATGGCCGACAGAGACTTCTTCAATTCCTGTCCATCCGCTATTAGAAACTAGCTCTGCAAGATATTCCTGTGCTTCAACTCCGACAGAGGATGCTTTAACGCGAAGTGGCAAATCTTTAGTAACGAGCACTACATGCTTTCCATCAGACATCAGGTTCTTAGAAATTGCAAGGATGCGCGAATCATTGGTGCCATCACGCAAGAAGCCATGTGGCAGAGTGCTTAAATCAGTGTGGTTAAGCTCTACGGAAAGCGTTCCACCTTCAGGTGTAATGGTCAGAGGTGCATCAAGGCGTCCATGTTCAACGCGCAGATCATCTAGGGCGCGAAGGGCTGCCCGGGCAAAGTAGCCGAGTTCAGGATGGTCGCGTTTTGTCTCGAGCTCGCCAATGACGGCTATGGGAATGATGACTTCATGTTCTTCAAATCGCTTCATCGCACCGGGATCTGCCAGCAGTACTGAAGTGTCCAATACATAGGTCTTACGGGCCGGATTGTTCTTTGCACTTGCTGCAGCTTTTGAAGTAGCCAAGGCTTAACCATTCTCTTTAGTTTTAACTAGCTGCATCGATTGCCGTAAAGCCGCAATCGATTCAGGGGAAAGAGGTGGGAGTTGCTTCTGACTCGTAAAAGATAGAACTTATGAATCGGACTTTTGGTGCGACACGCCATTAACTAGAAAAAGGTAACCCACTGTTTACCTTGGCAAGAAGAGCAGGGAAGTTAGCTGTACTTCTTCACAATCCGGCGTTCGGCCACAAAGGAGGCAAAGGGCAGAGTTCCTGCTGCAATCAGAGCCAGAATTGTCAAAAGTGACATCTTTCTCTGCACCCCGATCTGAAGGGCGGTGAGGATGTAGACGATATAGAGGTAGCCGTGGGCGATCGGGATTGAAATCAACCACTGATTGGTTTCAATGGCATCAAAGAGATATTTAGCAGGCATATATCCAAAGATCAGAAGGAGAAGATTGACGCCACAGAGGATGGCCATCAATCGAAAGCGCGTAAGGACTGCAGTCGTTGGTTGAGTCATGGGTGAACTCTAAACCCTCTCGTCATCTCTCTTATAGAAAGGCAGCCACAACACAAGCAGGGCCATAAACCACCAGATGACGACGTAAGAAATATGCTGCCAATAAAAGCCCGGCACATCTGCCGTCAGTTCAGGTGGAGTAATCCGGCTGCGATCGACTGACCCGCTTCTGCTTGCTTCGGCAGTGGCCAAGATAAATCCTTCAAAGAGTTGGGCATCGGTGCTTGCAACAAGGATGCTGCTATCAAGTCGTGAGAGTTGCGCGGCAGTATTAGCTGCGCGGTCTTGATTTTGAGCAGGTAGCAATGTGCCGGTGACTTCAACCTTGGTTGCCATCACAATCTCAGGGCTAGAAAGTCGCTGGCTCCAGAGCCCGCGCACAACCAAGATTGCAGTATCGGTCTCGTTCTGAAGTAGCCCGACTTCCCAATCATCGACAACGCCCTTGCCATCTTTCTGGTTTGGGGCCTTATAAGTTGCGATGTAGTAACCAGAAGTTGTGACTAACTTTCCAATACTTTCACCGGGCACAATGCCTGTGGCGGCACTCTTTTCAAGGAGTGGATAGGTAGTTGTATCTATGGGCAGATCGGCGTAGTCCTGTAATTCTTGGGCACGTTGTAACTGCCAGATGCCAAGTCCAATAAAAGATGCTGCAAGCACTAGGACTAAGAGCCCTTGGAGAGATTTCTTAATTGTCGTCTTCATTCTCCTGGACGACTTCTGAGTTCTTCTGCAAACGGTTAAAGCGCTTATAGAAATTGCGCAGCAATAGAGTGACAGAGGTAAAGAGAACGATCATTGTGAGGGAGCCTGCGATTCCTACATCGTAATCTTTAACCATGAGAGGATTCTCCCATGTCACAGGGCAACAACCAATTCGATTTCAATGATCGCTATGGTGTTAAGCCTGCGCGGGCGTGGGTGAAATATGCAGTTGTCTGCGCAATCGTGGGCGGCGCTTGGTTGCTCTGGGCAGGCCTTCACCAATCCAATCCTGAACTTCGCACTGAACTCATTTCATTTACTACCCAAGATCCTCGCAACCCTGAAATTCGATATTCCGTGCAACGTAAATCAGGTGAGGATGTCATCACCTGCACACTCACAGCTCGCGACTTCGATATGAATGTTGTCGGCCAGATTGAAGACACTATTGACGGCGGAAATACCTATCTTGAGCGCACCATCACCATCCCTACGCGTGCTGATGCGGTTAATGCAGGTATCGAACGCTGTCGCGTTCTGCCCTAGGATTGCGGACTATGAGTTCACAGCAGACATGGCTAACCCAAGAAGCAGCAGATCGTTTAGCTGCCGAACTTGCCAGCCTTGAAGGTGAAGGTCGTAAAGAGATCACTGCAAAGATTGAAGCAGCGCGAGCTGAAGGTGACCTTAAAGAAAATGGCGGTTATCACGCAGCCCGTGATGAGCAAGGAAAGATGGAAGCTCGTATTCGCCAGCTCAAGCAGATGTTAGAAAACGCTCACATCGGAACACCGCCTGCAAGTGCTGATGGAAAGGTCGGCGCTGGAATGGTTGTCACAGCAGTCATTGCAGGAGATGAGATGAAGTTCCTACTGGGCTCTCGTGAAATCGCATCCGGTGATCTCGATGTCTACTCTGAGAAATCACCACTGGGCGCAGCAGTCCTTGGCGCAGATATTGGCGCAACAGTTTCATATTCCGCACC
>JBDLSZ010000101.1:0-4554 GCA_039799305.1 Actinomycetota bacterium | reverse complement strand
TTTGCAAGGACTTCCTTGCTCTCCATACCGAGTTGTTTTGCCAACTCATGTACGCGGACCTTTGACACATTTCTCCTGTCTTGGCCCGCATAAATTCTTGTGGGATGCGAGCCCTAGTTGTTCGACCTCATGATGTAAACGAGCTCATTTGAGTTTCATATCTTTCGCATCCATTTCGTTAATAACGCGGCGTTTGAGCACCTACGTAATGTGAGGAGTCTAGCGAATCAGGGTGAAATTCCCTATTTCATGCGGGGGTTATGCCGTTGGCGCAGGGGTATCAGGATGGATATCGATACGCCAGCCAGTAAGTCGTGCTGCAAGGCGAGCATTCTGCCCATCTTTGCCGATAGCTAATGAGAGTTGGTAATCAGGGACAATTACCTTTGCTGAGCGCGATAGTTCATCAACAATGGTGACGCTACTGACCTTTGCGGGTGCAAGAGCATGTGCAACATATTTCACTGGATCTTCATCGTAATCAACGATGTCAATCTTCTCACCTTTGAGTTCATCCATCACAGCACGTGATCGTGCGCCCAGTGGTCCAATCAGAGAACCCTTAGGAGAAACACCGGCGCGATGTGAGCGCACAGCTATCTTTGTGCGATGGCCTGCCTCTCGTGAGACGCCCATGATTTCAACGATGCCATCTTTCACTTCAGGAACTTCCAAAGCAAAGAGTTGCTTCACAAGACCTGGGTGGCTTCGAGACAACATAATCTCGGGCCCCTTAAGACCTTGCTTTACTTCAACAACAAAACATTTAATGCGTTCACCGTGGGTATAGACCTCACCAGGAACTTGTTCTTGTGGCGGAATCTTTCCTTCAATACGACCCAGGTTGACCTGAATCATCTTGGGATCGCGACCTTGCTGAATAATTCCTGAAATCACATCTCCAACGGATGCTGTGAACTCGCCAACGATCTCTGCATCATTGGTAGCTCGCATCTGCATCTTGATAGTTTTGCGCGCAGTCGATGTTGCAATGCGGTCAAAGCCATCAACCTCAAGGACATCTTCACTGACTCGCTCACCGAGTTCATTAAATGCTGGAACATAGATCGCAATATCACCGGTCTCACGATCGAGTTGAACGCGTGCATAACGATTAGGTTCAGGAGTTTCGGTATAAGCGGTAAGGATTTCTGCCTCAATCATCTGAATCAACTGCTCAAGGGGCATCCCCTTTGCATCAGTCAGGAGAACGAGAGCTGGAATATCGACGCCCATTACTTGTCATCCTCTTTGCGATTAAATTCAATTTCAACCTGTGCGCGCTTGATATCACTCAAAGAGATCACTACCTCTTTAACATCCTTCTTCTCTGTGACAGTTAACGTCACATCGCCATCAGTATTGGCGCAAATGCGACCTGTGATGACTGTTCCGTCGTTCTTCGTCACCTTAAGCAGGCGGTCATTATTTTTAGCAAAGTGGCGAGGAAGTGTGAGGGGGCGATCAATTCCGGGAGATGTAACTTCCAGCGTAAAGGGTGTCTCGCCCATAAATGTTGCTTCATCGAGAAGCTCTGAGACGAGCTTGGATGCAACGGTGACTTGATCAAGATTAAGTGCGCTCTCGCCATCGACAATGACTGTAACGATGCGGTGTTGTCCTGGGGAAACAAGATTGACATCTTCAAGGAAATATCCAGCTTGGTGTAGCGCTGGAGTAATGTGTTCTGAAATCTGGTCCTTAAGAGCCATTTTCGTGCCGTCCTATTCGATTGTTATTAAGTTATCGCGCGTAGGCAAATTTACTCTATATAGAGCGAGTATCCAAGTCGCAGAATGAGAAGCGCCGTAACAATCAGATAGAAGATGCGGATAAAGGATGAACCCTTCTTAATTGCCATATGTGAACCCATATATCCACCTGCAAGATTTGCCACTGCAAGAACCAATCCAAGCTTCCACATAATTCCCAGAGAAAAGCCAATGACAATGATGGAGGCAAGATTTGTCGTGGCATTAACAACCTTGGCAATCGCAGATGCCCCCACGAAGGCAAAGCCCATGATGGCAACGAGTGCGATCATCAACATCGTGCCCGTGCCTGGACCAATAAGGCCGTCATAGAACCCGATAAGGCATGCAGCGATCGATCCAATCACCATCATCTTTTTCGGTGAGTGCTTCTCCACATGCACCTTGCCAAGATCTGGTTTGAAGAGCGTATAGATAAAGATTGCAATCATCATAAAGAAGATGGAGCTCTTAAAACTCTCTGCTGAGATGCGAGAGGCGAAGAGCGCCCCGAAACCGGCACCGATAAATGCTGGGATGACCATTGCAATCAAGAGCTTGGGATCAGTCTTGATGAATTTGCGGTATTGAATAGCAGCCGTAGTTGTTCCAAAGAATGCTGCGGTCTTTGAGGTTGCCACAACTTCTACTGGGTTGCGATCTGGAAATGAGAGCAACATCGCCGGAGTCTGAATGAGACCTCCCCCACCAGCAATGGCATCAATGAATCCAGATGCAAACATCGCAACCCCGAGCAGTATGAGATTTACTGCAGTGAGATTTTCAAGCATTAGCTCAGCGTAGGAAGAAGGCCTGCAATGAAATCAACTGCTGATGCGACTGCGACTTCAGATTTATCGCCACTCTTGCGAACACGGATTTCGACATTTCCTTGTTCAAGAGCCTTACCCACAACAACAATGACAGGAATACCGATGAGCTCAGCATCCTTAAACTTCACACCTGGGCTTGTGCCACGACGATCATCGATCATCACGCTAATGCCTCGGGATTCAAGCTCCGCAGAAATCTTCTCTGCTGTGTCAAAGACGACATCTTCTTTTCCAGTTGCCACAACATGGACCTTTGCAGGTGCGACCTCAACAGGCCACGAAAGACCAATCTCGTCATAGCTCTGTTCAGCAATTGCAGCTACTGCGCGTGAAACACCGATTCCATATGAGCCCATGGTGACAACCTGTGATTTACCGTTTTGATCAAGGACTGTAAGGCCAAGAGCATCTGCATATTTGCGACCCAATTGGAAGATATGACCAATTTCAATAGCGCGATCGATAATCACGGCAGTAGAACACTTAGGACATGCATCGCCTTGCTTGATTTGCGCAGCTTCAACATAGTGATCGACTGTGAAATCACGACCAGTGACAACATTGCGAGCATGCTTATCTTTCGCATTGGCACCTGTCACCCATGATGTTCCTGGTGCAATGCGAGGATCTGCATAGACAGTGATGCCATTCTTCTTTGCATCCTGTGGTCCGATGTAGCCCTTCACAAGTCCTGGGAACTTTGCAAAATCTGCTTCTTCAAAGACGCTGATGTCATTGACCCCTGCAAGGTTTGCCTGCAAGCGCTTGAGATCGACTTCGCGATCTCCAGGAACCAGCACAGAGATAGGAGTCCTATCTGCCATCAACATGACATTCTTCAGAGTCATTGACCCGTCATATCCCCCACCAAACTTTGCATTGAGCAATTCAACAAGGGTGTCGATAGTTGGAGTATTAGGTGAATCAAAGACTTCGGTAGCTGCAACACCTGAAGCATCACTTGCTGCAACAACAGTTGTCATCGCTTCAACATTTGCCGCATAGCCACACTTTTCGCAGAGCACATATGTATCTTCACCGGTCTCGCATGGTGCTAAGAATTCCTCTGATGCAGAACCACCCATCGCACCAGAGACGGCGCTGACAATGTTGTACTTCATACGAAGGCGATCAAAGGTCTTGATATAGGCAGCGCGGTGGCGCATATAGGACTCAACGAGGCCTTCATCGGTAAGGTCAAATGAATAAGAATCCTTCATTACGAATTCACGGCCACGGATAATTCCAGAACGTGGACGCGCTTCATCACGATACTTAGTTTGAATTTGATAGAGCGCAAGGGGTAAATCTTTATAGGATGAATATTCGCCCTTGACCATCAAGGTAAACATCTCTTCATGGGTTGGGCCTAGTAAGTAATCTGCGCCCTTGCGATCTTGCAGACGAAAGAGATCTGGGCCGTAATCGTTCCAGCGACCTGTGATTTCATAGGCATCTTTAGGAAGAAGTGCTGGGAAGTGAACTTCTTGAAAACCAGCCTTATCCATCTCATCGCGAACAATGTTTTCAATATTGCGCAGTGTGATGACGCCCAGTGGCAGCCATGAATAGACACCTGCAGCAATTCGGCGAATATATCCAGCGCGGACTAGAAGGCGATGGCTTGGAACTTCAGCATCTGCTGGGTCATCGCGCAACGTGCGCAAGAAAAGGGTGGACATTCGCAACATATCGCGAACCCTACCCGACCTTTAGGAGGTTGTGACGGAAGGTACTCCTGATGCAACGCCTGCGGCTTCCATCTCTTCAGCAAGACGCATAGCTTCTTCAATTAAAGTTTCAACGATCTGTGCCTCTGGCACTGTCTTAATGACTTCACCCTTTACAAAGATTTGCCCCTTGCCATTTCCTGATGCAACACCAAGATCTGCCTCACGTGCTTCACCAGGACCATTTACAACACAACCCATGACAGCAACGCGCAGTGGAACAGTCATTCCTTGTAATCC
>JBDLSZ010000100.1:0-10638 GCA_039799305.1 Actinomycetota bacterium | reverse complement strand
TCGTTTCTCTAAGACACCGCGGTTACTGACTCTCTTCTTCTCGCTCTTCTTCCTTATCCCCTTGGTTACACCGGTCAACTTTGTGGTGATTCAACCGGGTGAAGGCACACCTCTATTTCCTAAAGTGCTGCAGGTGAAGAGTTCCGATATCAAGACATATAAGCCCAATGGTCAGGTCTATCTCTTATCTATTTGGGTCTCTACCGCCGATGCAAAGATTCTTGGAGCAGAAGCAGTAGCTTGTTGGGTTCGGGAAGATTGCGTACTTTTTCCTCGCTCAGTTATGTATAAACGAAATACGACCACAGTGAAAGAAGAGAAGAAAGCGCTGCAAGAGATGAAAATTTCACAGAGCGATGCGATATCTGCGACGAAGAATTATCTGAAAAAGAATTTTCCATCGGTGGATATCTCCAAACTCTCTGATAGTTCATTAAAGGTTTCCCTTCCCGATACCGGCGGTCCTAGTGGGGGATTAATTTTCTCCATTGGTCTGATCGATTTCTTCACACCTGTAGATATTTTGCAAGGACGAAAAGTTGCAGGATCTGGAACTATTACACCCGGTGGGAAAGTTGGAGCAATTGGTGGCATCTCCGAGAAGATCATTGCTGCCAAGAAGGCTGGCGCCACTGTTCTCTTTGCCTCTCGTGAAAATTGCGGAGAAATTCCGGAGAATGTGAGTGGCATCTCCGTGGTGGCCATTTCTACGCTCGAAGAAGCTATTACCTACCTACAAAAGGCACCTCGCTCCAATTCTCGAGGGGTCAGCGGTTGCACTAACCTAGGTGCATGAATAGAAATCGCAATCCGCTTGTCATTACCGCAGCAATCTTGGTCGCACTCGGTGCGCTCGTGGCTTACTTCAGTGGCTTCTACATAGATTGGCTCTGGTTTAAGTCAGTTGACTTCACAACAGTGTGGTCAACGGTTCTGGTGACAAAGATTCAGCTCTTTCTCATTGTTGGTCTGATTACCTCGCTCGTAATTTCTCTCAATGTTTTCCTCGCCTATAAGCGACGCCCTCTCTATGTTCCAACAAGTATCGAAATCAGTGGATTAGAACGCCTTCGAGCACAGGTGGAACCGATTCGCCGCTGGGTATTTCTAGGAATTGTTCTCGCACTTGCCTACTTCGGTGGAACATCAGGAATGGTCTTCTGGCGCGAGTGGATGCTCTTTAAGAACTCAACAGATTTCGGTGTGAAAGATCCTCAATTCGGTCTCGACATCTCTTTCTTCGCATTCCGTCTACCAATGTGGCAGGCAATTATTGGGTGGGCAATCTCTACTCTCGTTCTTGCAACTCTTGCATCAGCATTTATTCATTACATGTATGGCGGAATTCGTACTCAAGTACAGACAGATCGCACAACAGTTGCAGCTCGCGTGCAGATCTCTGTGCTTCTTGGTCTGATTGTTCTACTCAAAGCTGTTGCTTACTGGTTTGACCGCTACGCACTTGCACTCAAGGAGAGCAGGCTGATCACTGGTCTTACCTACACAGATGTCAATGCAACTCTTCCAGCCAAAGCAATTCTCTCTGCCATTGCAGTTGTCTGCGCAGTTCTTTTCTTTGCAAATATTGTCCGCCGTTCATGGCTGCTTCCAGCTGCCGGAACCGCACTCCTTGTTGTCTCATCAGTTCTGATTGCAGGTATTTATCCAGGTGCTATTCAGCAGTTCCAGGTAAAGCCATCAGAATCATCAAAGGAAGCCCCTTACATCCAGCGCAATATCGATGCGACCCGCGCTGCCTATGACCTCAATGGCGTAGTGATGCAGGATTACAACGCAACCTTGTCAACGAGTGCAGGACAGCTCGCAAAGGATGCGGCAACGATTGCAAACATTCGCTTGATGGATCCCAATGTTCTTTCTGCAACATTCCGTCAGCTTCAGCAGATCAAGCCTTACTACACATTCCCAGAGTCACTCGATGTCGATCGCTACACAGTCAATGGCGTATCTCGCGATGCAGTTGTTGCAGTCCGTGAACTCAATATCGATGGAAACCCAAGCCGTAACTGGATTAACGATCACCTTGTTTATACACACGGATTTGGTTTCGTAGCTGCATATGGAAATCAAGTTGATGCAGATGGAAAGCCAAACTTCCTTGTGGGCGATCTGCCTCCAACAAAGGGACTTGGTGCATTCCAACCTCGTGTTTACTTCGGTGAGAACGTTCCTGATTACTCAATCATTGGTGGCAAGAAGAGCAATGCACCAGTGGAGTTTGACTACCCAGATGACACATCTGCCAATGGGCAGAAGAATTACACCTACACAGGTCAAGGTGGAGTTCCTGTCGGAAGCACCATCAACAAGTTGCTCTTTGCAATCAAGTATGGCGAACAGCGCATCTTGCTCTCTAACTTAATCAATGCAGATTCAAAGATTCTCTACAACCGTTCACCGCGTGAGCGCGTTGCAAAGGTTGCTCCATGGCTAACACTTGATGGGGATCCATACCCAGCTATTGTCGATGGAAAGATCACATGGATTATCGATGGCTACACAACAAGTGCTGGTTACCCATATTCAAGGTCAACTTCCCTTGCAACAGCTACCAATGATGCACTCACAGCAAACTCTGCATCCATTACCGCTCAATCAAATAGAGCTGTCAATTACATCCGTAACTCAGTGAAGGCAACTGTTGATGCATATGACGGTTCAGTTACCTTGTATCAATGGGATACAAAAGACCCTGTTTTGCAGACCTGGATGAAGGCATTCCCAAATACTGTAAAGCCAAAGAGCGCTATTTCTAAGGGACTTCTAGAGCACATTCGCTTCCCAGAAGATATGTTCCGCGTGCAGCGCGATATCTTGAGTTCATATCACGTGAAGAGCTCAGCTGCGTTCTACGGCGGACAAGATTTCTGGCGCGTACCCCGCGACCCATCAACATTCGGAGCCAATGCGGGTGCACAACCTCCGTATTACATGACTGTACAAATGCCAGGTGCAGCAACTCCAGCATTCTCATTGACCACACCATTTGTTCCACGTGGTGGTCGTGAAAACCTTTCTGCATTCGCTGCAGTTAACTCAACAGCGGGTCCTGACTACGGAAAAATCACTGTCTTGCAGCTTCCACGAAGCACCAACATTGCAGGACCTTCACAGGTTGCATCAAACTTTGAAGCAAAACCTGAGGTCGCAAATGCGCTCTCACTCTTGCGCCAAGGTGGTTCTGATGTAGTTCTTGGAAACCTTCTTACACTTCCAGTTGGAAATGGTCTGCTCTATGTGCAGCCTGTCTACGTTCGCGCAACAGGAAACTCATCGGCATATCCACTCTTGCAGAAAGTCTTAGTTTCATTCGGTGATGTCATCGGATTTGATAGTTCGCTCAAGGGTGCACTTGATCAAGTCTTCGGTGGAAACTCTGGAACAAACTCGACTTCAGCAAATCCAACAACGTCAAATAGTTCAGCAGATGTTTCAAGTGCACTACAAAGTGCGAAGCAAGCAATTGCTGATGGACAAGCTGCACTTGCAAAGGGTGATTTCGCTGCATATGGTCGCGCACAAGATCGACTCAAAGCAGCGATTGCTGCAGCAGTTGCTGCGCAATCACGTAAGTAATTCAGTACAAACTTCACCGATTTGGTAGAAGTACCTGGCTCGCTCTACACTTGCACTTCCGACGCGGGGTGGAGCAGCTCGGTAGCTCGCTGGGCTCATAACCCAGAGGTCGTAGGTTCAAATCCTGCCCCCGCTACCAAAAGATTAAGGCGCCTATATAGGCGCCTTTTTCACTTTATACGCAGTGAATTGGTAACAACAAAGAGGCTGCTTGCCGCCATCGCAGCGGCTGCATACATCGGTGACATTAAGCCCATCGCAGCAATCGGTAGCCCGATCACGTTATAGGCAAATGCCCACCCTAAATTCACTTTGATAGTACGCAAGGTTCGCTTGGAAAGATCGAGTGAATCAACAACGCTCATCAACTCAGGTCTCATGATGGTGATATCTGATGTTGCAATCGCAGTATCGGTGCCAGTTCCCATAGCGATACTCAGATTTGCTTGGGCTAGAGCTGCTGCATCATTGATGCCATCTCCGACCATCAATACATGCTTACCTTCTGATTGAAGAGCAGAAATCTTGGACAACTTATCTTCAGGCCTTGCAGAAGCGATGATGCGATCGGTGGGTATTCCAACAAGTGAGCCAACCTTGGCAGCAGCTTCTGGGTTATCTCCAGTAAGTAGCCAGACATCAATGTTGCCTCGTGCAAGCTCTGCAATAGTCGCTGCAGCATCTGCCTTAATGACATCACCTGCTGCAAAGACTGCGATCGCAACTCCATCCCATGCAAGGACAGAGACAGCATGAGAATGCGCGTGAGCATCAATGACTGCCTGTTGGATTTGACCATCAAATGCAACGCAGCTGTGAGCGACAGATTCAGGGGAGCCGATAATGACAACGGGGGATTTATCTCCGATGCGCACGCGACCTGCAACACCCACACCAGGAGTTTGCGTGAATTCAGTAACCGGTAGTTGTTCAGCGCTACGAGAAATGCAGTAGGTAGTGATTGATTGAGACACTGGATGATCGCTCTGACTCTCAAGTGCAAGTGCTGAGGAGAGAATGTTTCGTTCGGTAAGAATGGATGTGAAAGTAGTGCCCAATAACTTCTGTGCAGATACTGGAATAGCTACTTGCTGGACCTTCATCGCACCGTCTGTAAGAGTTCCAGTCTTATCTAGAACAACGGTATCGATGGTTTTGGATGCTTCCAGTACACGTGGATGTCTAATAACAATTCCACGTAGGGCACCGCGGCCTGATGCGACAAGAAGTGCAACGGGAGTTGCAAGCCCTAGTGCGCATGGGCATGCAATCACGAGAACCGTAATTGCTGTTGAAATTGAATAGGTGAGTGACTTTTCACCGAGGTAATACCAACCTGCAAAGGTTGCAATGGCAAGGACGGTAACGACAGGAACAAAGACGGCTGCGATCTTGTCGGCAAGTGCTTGGATGGGAGCTTTAGCACCTTGTGCGGTAACAACCATCGCAGTGATGCGTGCAAGTTCGGTATCGCTACCAATACGGGTTGCACGCACAATGATGCGTCCATTGTGATTCAGAGCAGAACCAATAACGCTCATACCCGGAGTAATCTCTATAGGTCTTGATTCACCAGTAATGAGTGAGTTATCAACTGTGCTCTGTCCAGAAATCACCACACCATCTGTTGCGATGCGGGCACCAGGCTTTACGACAAACTCATCGCCAATGACCAAATGAGAGATGGGAATAAGAACTTCAGTGCCATTGCGAAGGACGGCAACCTCCTTCTCACCGAGTGCTAAGAGAGTAGAGAGCGCACTTGCCGCACTTCTCTTAGCCCGAGATTCAAGGAATCGTCCAAGAATGACAAAGAGGAGAACGCCTGCAGCAACTTCGGTGTAAACATCGCCTTGGTTTGTATATGTTGCATAACTAGACCATATATATGCGCTCAGAGATCCAAGTGAAATCAAGGTATCCATCGTTGGGTGCAAGATATTTCTGATTGCTGCGCGATGAATAGGAAATGCCACAATAAAAATGAGGGGTGCGCTGAGTGCGAGAACAAGCCATGAGGCAAAGAGATGATCGGCATGTGGTGGAAGAGCGATGGAGTAGTTGGTAAAGAGTTCTATGAGCCAATCATTGATGGGCTGGTGCCAGCTCATCACCATTGAGATTGCAATAGAAGGAACTGCGAAGATAAGTGCAAAGAAGAGTGCGCGTGCTGCACCTTTGCGATGTAGCGCTGGATCTGCGTTATCTTTCAAAAGGCTTGCGCTATAGCCTGCAGATTTGATCTTCTTCATCACTACATCAGGTGAAAGATCTGCTGGTCCTGCAATATGAACAGTCTCTGATGCAAAGTTAACTGAAGCTGTGACTCCATCAATCTCATTGAGTGCTCGCTCGATACTGTTCACGCAAGAAGAACAGGTCATTCCTGATACTGCGTAGGTCTGGACGTGGATATCTTTCATAACGTGCCTACCCAGCTACTTTAAGTGCAGTTACAACATATTCATGGAGTGCTGCATTGGTAGAGAGTCCACTTCCGCCGAGAGATCCATCAACACCGTCGATATTGGTAAATCGTCCGCCTGCTTCGCGCACAATAATGTCGAGAGCTGCCATATCCCAGAGAGCAAGAGAAGGCTCAGCAGCGATATCAACAGCGCCTTCTGCAACCAACATATGTGACCAGAAATCTCCATGCGCTCGAGTGCGCCAAGCCTTATCCATCAGCGCGCGAAATGGCGCAAGGCGCGGGCCCCAACCAATGAAGTCAGAGTGAGAGATAGATGCATCTTCAATCTTTGCAACAGCTGAGACGCTAATTTTCTTTGGTACTTCATGATTGACGATGACAAATGCTCCGCTGCCTTCGAGGGCATACCAACGTCTAAAGAGAGCAGGAGCGCTCACAACGCCAACAATGACGCGCTCTGATCCATCTTCACTCTTCTCAATCAAACCAATGAGAGTGGCCCATGTGGGAACTCCACGTAAGAAATTCTTTGTGCCATCAATAGGGTCGATGACCCAATAACGATTCTTCTCTGTTCCTTCAGTTCCAAATTCTTCACCGACGATTCCATCATCAGGACGGTGTGCATGAAGGAGAGAGCGGATTGCATCTTCAGCGGATTTATCTGCATCTGTTACAGGTGTGTTATCTGGCTTTGTTGTGACATTCAAATCAATTGCTTGATAGCGGGAGAGAGTTATTGCATCTGCCGCATCAGCTAATCGGTGGGCGAGAGCGAGGTCTTCACCACGTCGCGTGCTCATAGTGCGAGTCTACTGCTCGTCGCTTACTGGCTTGACTTCAAGAAGAGAGCGCAAACTTGTGACTCTAATCAATCGTTCACTCTGTAGCGCTGCATCAGAGTCAATCCAGGCATTGAGTGCACAGGATGCTTCGTGATGTGAGCAGTTAGGCATGCATGTTTGTATCACTTGATAGATATCAGGAAATGACTCAATGACGCGATCTTTATTCAGGTGAGACAGACCAAAGGCGCGAATTCCAGGGGTATCGATAATCCAGCCCCCATTGATTAATGGAAGTGCGATTGCACTGGATGAGGTGTGGCGGCCGCGGCCAGTGACGTCATTGACATCACCAGTCATACGTTGGGCCTCTGGTACCAAATCATTAATGAGCGTTGATTTTCCAACACCAGAATGGCCTACCAAGACTGAAATCTTTTCATCCAGAATAGCAAGGATGGATTCAACATCTTTAGCGCGATCTTCACTCTTTGAAGATGTTGTGATGATGTCAACGCCGAGGGCTGCATATTCCTTGATGAAATCTGGAACAGGGGAGACATCAACTTTTGTAACAACAATGATGGGCTTAATGGATTCATGAAATGCGCTCACGAGGAAGCGATCAATAAGACCACGACGTGGTTCAGGATTTGCTGAGGCCACAACAATGAGTAGTTGATCAATATTGGCAACGATGGTGCGCTCAACGCGGGCTGCATCATCGACTGTGCGACTTAATGAATTAGTACGTTCATTGACGGTAACAATACGAGCGAGAGATCCTTCAGTTCCTGTTACATCCCCCACGATTTCAACGAGATCTCCAACGACGACTGATTTGGGTCCTAGCTCGCGAGCTTTCATCGCAGTGATAACTAATCCATCATCGGTGACACATGTAGTACGACCACGATCTACCGTTGTGACAAATGCAGTAATGGAATCAGAGTGAGATGGTCGATCTTTGGTACGTCTGCGCGTGGTGCGAGAAGGGCGGATACGTGCATCCGATTCGTCGTATTCGCGTGGACTCATAGAACCAAACTATTCCAGAGCCCTGGGAAATCAGGCAGCGTCTTACGTGTTGTTGCAACATTTTCAACGAGAACATCAGGAATAACCAGGCCAAGAACAGCACCTGCAGTTGCAAGGCGATGATCTTCATAAGTATGGAATGTTCCACCATGAAGTGGAGCAGGAGTAATGTGAAGAGCGGTCTCTTCTTCAACAACATTGCCACCAAGTGAGTTAATTTCGCGGGTCAGAGCTGCAAGGCGATCTGTCTCATGAAGGCGTAAGTGTCCGATTCCGCGCAGATGCGAAGGAGAATCAGCAAGGGCGGCAAGGGCGGCAATAGATGGAGTGAGCTCACCAACATCATGAAGGTCAATATCAATTCCGTGGATTGCTGGTCCACCAGTAAGTGTTAGACCTTCCGATGTGAATTCAACGCGTGCACCCATCTGCGTAAAGATCTCACGCAGTTGATCACCAGGTTGGGTTGTGTTTTTTGGCCAGTCAGCAATGGTGATACTTCCACCACAGACCATGGCGATAGATAAGAATGGTGATGCATTGGAAAGGTCTGGTTCAATAACAAGATCTTGTCCACGCAATGTGCCAGGTTCCACTCTCCAACTTTGAGCTTTCTTATCAACATGCACAGTTGCACCAAAGTCACGGAGCATCTGCACTGTCATATCGATATGAGGCATCGAAGGAAGTGAACCACCACGATGTTGGGCAGTAATTCCATTTGTCATGCTGGGAGCGACAAGGAGAAGTGCAGAAAGGAATTGACTAGAAGCACTTGCATCGATGGTGAGAGCACCACCCGGAATAGCTCCCTTTGCCTTAATCACCAAAGGCAATGAGTAACGGCCTTCGTGTTCAATGGCAATGCCGAGTTCTTCTAGCGCCTTTATTACAGGGCCTAGTGGTCGTTCGTAGGAACGAGGATCTCCATCGAATGAGATATCACCTTGTGCAAGTGCTGCAAGTGGTGGAAGAAAACGCATGACAGTTCCAGCATTTCCCACATCAATATGTGCAGGTCCACGTAGTGGTGCAGGTGTGAGAGTCCAAGCATCATCGTTTCCTTTGATGCTTACGCCCATCGCTTGAAGCCCCGCGGACATTAATTCAGAGTCACGTGAAATCAGTGGACGGCGCAGCGTTGAAGGTGAATCTGCTTGAGCGGCAAGAATAAGAGCTCGATTTGTTACCGACTTTGATCCAGGGATAGTGACACGAGAAGTTACTGGCTTGCGTCCGCGAAAGGGCGCGGGCCAGAGTTCGTGTGCTGTCATATGCGAAGTCTAACGGTTCAAGCAGCACGTAGGATTGCCTATATGTGCGGTAGATATGCGCAATCACTTGGCGCCGAGGAGATTGTTGAATCCTTCGATTTAGCTGGTTCGACTCTTGATCAATCACTTCCTCTGAATTGGAATATCGCGCCCACCAACGATATCTACATCATCCGCAATGAATCTGAATCTCGCATCCTTGACTCTGCATCGTGGGGAATCATTGCTCCTTGGCAGAAAGTTCTAAGTGAAGCGCGAGCATCTCAATCACATGCAATCAATGCGCGCAGTGAATCAATTCATGAGAAGCCAACATTTCGACATGCCTTTAGAACATCGCGCTGTTTGATTCCTGCAACAGGGTATTACGAATGGGCAACTTCACTTGGAAAATATGCACCAAAGCAACCTTTCTATATTTCCAATGAAGATGGAAATCAACTTTCTATTGCAGGCATTTGGAGTTCCTGGCAGAGTGATAAGGGGCAGGTAATTCAGAGCGCTGCAATTATTACTCGTGAAGCAGTTGGTGAACTTGCAACCATTCACAGCCGCATGCCTGTCTTTATGCCGAGTGAGCGATGGGGCGATTGGCTCGATCCACAATCACGCGACATCAATCGACTCATCAACATGATGAATATCCTCGAACCCGATGCAGGGTTGATTGCCACGCCCGTATCTTCGAGAGTGAACGTAGTTGCTAACAACGGTCCTGACTTAATTATTCCCATTGAGCTGGGTGCGCCAGAGACTCTTTTTTGAGATAACCTAACTGTGATGACATCGAAGGATTTAGTTCTCGAAAGCGCTGCCGATCGCACTACTCGGTTCGAGCGCGATGCTCTCGTGTTCACAAATCAGTTATATGCAGCAGCACTTCGCTATACAAAGAATCCAGAAGATGCGCGCGATCTAGTTCAAGATACCTATCTCAAGGCTTTCTCTTCCTTCCATCAATTTGAAGAGGGAACGAATTTACGTGCATGGCTTTATCGAGTGCTGACAACAACTTTTATCAATACCTATCGCAAGGGGCAGCGCCAACCACAGATTGCCAATAATGAACTCGAAGATTGGCAAGTAGCACAAGCGCAATCACACACCAGCGATCAAGGAAAGTCAGCAGAGCAAGAAGCTCTTGAGAACCTTCCTGATAGCGATATCAAACGCGCACTGCAAGAAATCCCTGAAGATTTTCGCATCATTGTCTATCTTGCCGATGTTGAAGGTTTTTCATATAAAGAGATTGCAGAGATCGTTGGGGCACCTGCAGGAACAGTGATGTCACGTCTTCACCGTGGTCGTAAACAACTACGCGAAAAACTTTCGGATTATGCGCGCGAGCTCGGATATTCAACCGATGCCCCTGCCCCAAAGAGTAAGAAGAAAGGGGGCACAGAATGAGTTTCATTGAGATTCAATGCGGAGATGTCTTGGCATCTGTCGTGTTTATTGTTGAAGGAGAACTACAAGAGATTCCACAGGCTGATGCGATCCAATCTCACATCGT
>JBDLSZ010000099.1:0-3812 GCA_039799305.1 Actinomycetota bacterium | reverse complement strand
GCCCAGCCCACACGAAGACCTGATGCGATGGTCTTAGAAAATGATCCTAAGTAGATGACATTCTCTGAATCTTCAGCGCGCATCGCATTCGGTGATGGCTTATCAAAGCCAAGAAGGCCATACGGGTTATCTTCAACAACAAAGATCTCTGCTTCGCGGCAGATGGCCAGGATCTCTGTGCGGCGATCTGCTGGAAGGCAGACACCTGTTGGGTTCTGGTAGTTAGGAATCAAATAAAGGAATTTAATCTTGCGCCCTGCAGCGCGCACGCTCTTAATTGCAGCGCGCAGTGAATCAGGAATCATTCCATCGTTATCCATCTCAACGTGAACAACGGATGCTTCATATTGGCGGAAAGTTCCTAGTGCTCCCACATAAGAAGGTGCTTCAACGAGAACAACATCGCCTGGATCAATAAAGATACGTGAAATTAGGTCGAGCGCTTGCTGTGAACCAGTTGTCACAACAATGTCATCAGCATTAGCGCGAATTCCTTCAAGTGCCATCACATCGCAGATCTGTTCGCGAAGTTTGGGATGTCCCTGACCGCTTCCATATTGAAGAGCTTCAGCGCCATTGGTGAGAATAAGTTCATTCACAACGCCAGCCATCATCTCCATAGGAAGTGCTGAAAGATTTGGCATTCCACCTGCAAGTGAAACAATTTCAGGACGGGATGCAACGGCAAAGAGTGAGCGAATTTCAGATGGCAACATTCCGGCAGCTCGCGCAGCAAATCTCGTCTCGAGATGTTGTGGAGCACCAGTTTGATAGCGAATTGAAAGCTCGGACATAAGGATTAGTCTCCCACAGACATTGAGATGCTTGCTCGTCGATTATCGGCGGATGCCGGCGCTACGAAGGTCAGAAATTCGAAGAGTTCCAGTCTTTGCATCATCTTCAGCAGCTAAATACAGGCGCTGAATCGCAATAACAAAACTTTCAGCGATGGTATTGCGAAAATCAGGGCGGGCAAGACGGTCAACATCGCCATCATTGGATGCATATCCAAGATCAACGCGCACAGCAGGGGCCTTGGTCAGGCGCAGTGAATCCCAGGTCTTTGCATGGGTGCGACAGTTTAGAAAATCAGTGCGCGCACAAATCTCGCGCTGCACCAAAGATGCAAATCTCTCTCCCACAATCGAGTGCACACCGTGTTGATCGCTGCCATAGAAGAAGGTTGCAACACCGCGCGCTGCAGAGTTTGTGTGGGTATCAACGTGGAGTGAGATTAAAAGATCTGCGTTGTTCTGGTTGGTAAAGGTAATTCGCTCTGCTTCACTCGGATTGTTATTAGCACCGCGTGTTAAGAAGACACTTGCACCTAGTGCGAGCAGACGCCCTTCAAGGCGCTGAGCGATGTCATAGACAATCTCTTTTTCATAGCTACTTGATGCAGGATCAATCACAATAACTTTATCGGCAAGTGCTGGCCCACGATTTTTGCGTGCCGCACTTTCGCGAAGGGCCGCAGGTGCTCCACCTGAAACAATTTTGGTAAGACGAAGAAGTGCGATGATGGTTGCAGGACCACACTTACCATCGACTTTGACACCGACTGATTGCTGGAACTCTTTTACGGCAGCCTCTGTCATCACTCCAAAGATTGCATCAACGCGGCCGCAATTAAATCCCATCTCTGTTAAACGAGATTGAAGGGCTGCAACATCATCACCGCGCATGAAGGGAGATGCTTGTAGATAGAGAGAGCGATCACCGAGCTTCCAGCGCGATTCATCGAGTGCGCGGATAGTTGCATCGTTGAGATCACCTGTTACATGCAGGCCACGTTCTTGTTGGAAAGAGCGAATCTCATCTGGAGACATCTCTTTCATAAATTAATCCGTCCCGCAAGGGCGTTGATTAAATGAAGCCTTCGAGCTCTTTAAGAAGAGCTGGCTTTGGCTTTGCACCGATGATTGTCTTTACAACTTCACCGTTGACATAAACATTGAGCATTGGAATTGATGTCACTCCATACTTAATAGCAATTGCTGACTCTTCATCAGTGTTGAGCTTTACGATTTTTAGCTTTGCGCCGTGCTCGGCTGCAATATCATCGAGGATCGGAGCGATTGCGCGGCACGGTCCACACCATTCAGCCCAGAAATCAACTAAAACGGGGATGCTGCTCTTGAGGACGACCTGATCGAAATCAGCTGCTGTGACCTTAGTTGGTGCGCTCATCTTTACTCCTATTTATCTTTCGTTAATTAAGTCTATGGCTCAAAGGTTACTAGTGGGATAAGAATTTTTCAGCGTCTAGCGCCGCTTGGCAGCCAGAGCCTGCTGCAGTAATTGCTTGGCGGTAGGTGTAATCGACCAAGTCGCCACAAGCAAAGACTCCTGCAAGATTTGTTTTCGTTGAACGTCCCTCCACCTGTACATAACCCTCGCTATTGAGAGTTACAGAAGATGTAACAAGTTCAGAGCGCGGAATATGCCCGATTGCAACAAAGAGTCCTGTGAAATCACGCTTGGAGACTTCACCAGTCTTGAGATTGTGAAGCTGCAAAGCTTCTACCTTCTCAGCTCCTAAGACATCTGTGACTTCGGTATCCCACAACATTTCAATCTTTGGATTGGCAAAGGCGCGCTCTTGCATAATCTTTGATGCGCGAAGTGAATCGCGGCGGTGGATAAGAACTACTTTGCTTGCAAACTTTGTCAGAAACGTTGCTTCCTCAACTGCTGAGTCTCCGCCACCAACAACTGCAATAGTTTGATCGCGGAAGAAGAAACCATCACATGTGGCACACCATGAAACACCTCGGCCAGATAGACGCTTCTCGTTATCTAAACCAATCTCGCGATAAGCAGAGCCCATTGCAAGGATGACAGCCTTGGCTTTCACGGTATTTCCTGAACCATCTTTAATGATTTTGATATCACCGGTCAGATCCATCTCAACAACGTCATCGGTAATAAGTTCTGTGCCAAAGCGCTTTGATTGCTTGCGCATGTTATCCATCAGATCTGGACCCATGATGCCATCGATAAATCCTGGGAAGTTTTCTACCTCAGTGGTGTTCATCAGTGCGCCACCTGCTGTAACAGAGCCTTCATACATAACAGGGTTTAACTGCGCACGCGCTGCATAAATTGCAGCGGTATATCCGGCAGGACCTGATCCAACAATGACGAGTTCGCGAACTTCAGTGCTCATGGCCGAAAGAATAGTGCCTGAAGGTGGACTACTTCTTACGACCTCGTTGCAGAACAGATGTGGCGAAGCCTCTAAGACCTGCGATTTCACTCACCTTTAAGAGCTTGGCGCAGAGTAAGTAACCCAGACCACTTCCCACCAGAACAAATAGCAGTCGAAGTGCGCGAATAGTCAGCGTTGTCTCTTCATATGCCCACCCGAAGTATTGGGTCAGTGCAAAGAAGGGAAGCATTCCTATGAGTGCTGCCACCAAGAGGCGGCCATGCTGGGAAGCAAATTCACTGATCTGCAACTTACCGAGATGCTTCTTCAGTAGTGAGATCGTAATAAAGAGACCGACGATATAGCTTGCAGAAAATGCAATACCTAAACCAACTGTTACCCAGTCACTATCTAGAGTTGCAAGGAATACATAGGACAGACCAACCGAGATCACATTGATAATGACGATAGATGTCACTTGAGTCTTCGTATCTTCAAAGGCATTAAATCCGCGGATGAGAATGAGGTTAATTGAGAATGCGACAAGGCCCAGGCTCAGGGCCGATAGAACAAAACCGATGTAGCGAGAATCTTCAAGGCTAATTCCCATATAGAGAACTTCTGTCATCAGTGGACCAAAGAGAAGTAGTGCAACGGCGCT
>JBDLSZ010000098.1:0-8681 GCA_039799305.1 Actinomycetota bacterium | reverse complement strand
ATTAAAGATGAGCGATGAAAGAGGCGGAATTTAAAAGCGCGTGGAGCCAGCTTCACGGTGGTGCAGATACTGAAGGCGTTGTCGGCGGTTGGCTCTCTTTCTCCTATCAAGTGGCACGTGTCTGTGTTGCACTTCGCATCTCACCTAATCTTCTGACACTGCTTGGCCTCGGAACTGCAGTTGCAATGGGACTTTCCACCTATGCATCGATTGCACTGTTACTTCTCGTTGTTTCACTCTTCTTTGACGGTATTGATGGCAGCGTTGCAATCCTGCGTGGCAGTGCAAGTAAGTGGGGAGCACTCCTTGATTCACTGGCAGATCGCATCTCAGAAGCCTTCTGGCTCTATATGGGTTGGCGACTTGGCATTCCTGCATGGGTAGTCATCACGATGTGGACTATCGCATCGACACAAGAATATGCGCGTGCTCGTCTTGCATCCCTTGGTCACACAGAGATTGGTGTTGTAACACCGACGGAGCGACCAGTGCGCGCGATCTTTATGGCCTTTGCACTGATCTTCTATATCTTTGATATTCCAGGAACGCTGATTTTGTCCTATGCATTCCTTGCACTGCTTGTCTTTAGCTTCTTGCAGGTAATGCGAGCTGCTAAGAAAGTATTGCGTTAGCAACCATTTCAGCGCTTAATCCCACAAGAGGCAACCCGCCCCCTGGATGAGCAGAACCACCTACGAGATACAGCCCCTTAATCGGTGAGCGATTCTTTGCTCTTGCAAATGCAGAGCGAGCACCATTGCTCGATGTTCCATAGATAGAACCACCTGGTGCATTAACACTGGTCTGTAAATCAAGGGGAGTGCGAATTTCTAATACCTCAAGGCGATCGCGAATAGAAATTCCTGATGCCTCTATCTGATCGATGATGGAGTTTGCATAGCGTCGTGCAAAGACTTCATCGCTCCAATCAAATCCATCTCCGGCCTTGCTATGGCGAGGTGCGTTCACGAGGACAAACCACGCTTCATGGCCTTCATCTTTGACCATGAGTGGATCACCAGGTGCACAAATGTAGATCGTTGGCTTTTCAACAGGAGTCTTTGTTGTGAAGATTGATTCAAACTCCAGGTCGTAATTTTCTGGAAACAAGATGGTGTGATGCTCAAGGGGTACTGCATCTGATGGCTTGAGCCCAAGAAGCAGTGAGAAGCCAGCAAGTGAAGGCTGCTGCTTTGCTAGCTGCTTGCGAATTTTTACTACCTTCTTTGTTGGCGCAAGTAATTTCTCATAGACAAATTGCGCATCGGCATTGGCAACAACGCGATCAAAGCTCTGCTTATTGCCGTTGACTACCAGTCCTGTGACCTTGCCACCGCTGAGAGTGATCTCTTCAACATATGAGTTAAGTCTGATATCAACGCCCAACTTCTCACAGCGCTCAGTGATTTTCTCAGACAGTGTTCCAACGCCACCCTTGATATGCCATGCACCGAATGCCTCTTCGACGAAGGCGATTGTGGAGAGAACTGCAGGTGCTACGCGAGGATCTGATCCGCTATAGGTTGCATAGCGATCCATAATCTTTGCTAAATAGGGGTTGGTAATTCCAAGTCCTCGCAGTGATTTCCATGGCGAGATTATCTTGAGATCTCTTAACAATCGTGGGCGCTTGAGAAGTGAGATGGGTGATTTTAACTCTGACTCAATAAAGGGTGTGCGAGAGACATCCCACATCGCTTCAGCCTGCAGCATGATGCGATCCCATTCTGCTGCAGCATCTGCACCCAGTGATTGCTCAATCGATGCCAGAGTCTTCTTGCGAGATAGGTTGGCAAACTTCACAGACTTGCCATCATGGAATCGATAATCAAATGATGGGCTTACTTCCTCTATTTCAAGAACTCTGCCCATGACATCACCAGTGCGTTGAAAGAAATCACGATAGACGGCAGGGAGGGTAAAAAGTGAAGGGCCTGTATCAAATGCATAGCGACCAATCCATTCAGTGCGGCACTTTCCACCGGTGCGATCGGATGCTTCAAAGATGGTGACCTTATGTCCTGCCTTTGCTAGGCGCGCAGCAGTGCAGAGACCACCGATACCTGCACCGATGACTGCAATGTTCTCAGGGTTTTTTACCTTGCCCACATGGCCGGTCATACAGTGCGACCTTTCCATTGGATCCTGCCGCGATATCTCCAGGAATAGATGATCAAGTAGATCAGTAGCGCACTAGAGAGCGGATGTAAGAAAGCATAGAGTGAATTACCGCGTGAGCGAATTGCGCTGATTTCTCGAGAGAAAGTTATGTAGAGGTAGATAAATACACCGATGATGTTTCCATTGAGGATAAGCAGAACCGGCAAGATTCCTGTGATGAAGAGAAATGCGATGGCAACGATGGAGCCAAGCGGGCCACCGAATGCTTTCCAGAGAGATTTACCGTAACCCTGTCTGATTTCATCAAAAGATCCATACATGCGAGTACTTGCAATCCCTGATCCTTCAGTGACTACGCCCTTATATCCAGCTGCGATAAGTGAGCGAGCAAGTTCGATGTCATCCAGGATTTGAGTGCTTACTGAAGAAAAGCCATCGATGGCATCGAGTGCGCTCTTACGTGCAACAAAGAATTGACCATTTGCCACAGCTGTTGAGCGTCGAGGGAATTTCTCTGCAAGGCGCAGAATCACAGTGCTCATCCAAGACCAGTGCAGTAGAGGTTGGATCAACTTCTCTGGAAATGTTTGTGCAATCTGACGTGGGTAGGGAGAAAGAAAATCGAGCTTAAGTTTCTCCAGTTGGGTGATGGCACGCATGAGTGCATTGGGTGCAAGCCGCACATCAGCATCGAGGGTGATGATGTAGTCAGATGCGGCCACCTCGAATCCTGATTGCAGCGCAGATACTTTGCCAAGCCATCCATCGCGTTGTGCGGGGGAGTCGATCACGCTAAAGCGAGAGTCACCATCAATAACGGCATGCAGTAGCTCTGCTGTCTTATCAGTGGATCCATCATTGATAATGATGAAGTGAGCTTTTTTAACGCCCATTTGCGCAGAGAGGGCTGAGATAAATTCAGGCACATTCTCTGCTTCATTGCGCATAGGAACCAAGACAGTTAACGCCTTTTTGACTTCCTCATCTCGCTTTGGGATTCGAATGGTCACAAAGTTAATCAGTGAGATGGCAAAGATCAGAATAGAAAACGATAAGAGAATTTGAGCCATCGCTACTTAATCTTTATTGCCAAGCCAGCTAGAGAAGAAGTATGGAGTCAAGAGTGAACCCATGATGAAGGTGCCGAGGATCGCAAGCCCTGGGCGATCGAAGAAGAAGAGATTGCCAACAAAACCTCCGAAGAGCGTCCAGAGAAGTAACACATCTACTGCCACAAGAGATGCAGATGCTTTTCTACGTTCGCGAGGAAGAACTTTATGTAAAAGGCCGGTGATGACGATCCCTGCGAGGAGCCACCCGATTGGATTAGAGAGAGGAATATCTGGAGTAAAGGGAACGTGTGAACCGGTTACTTCCCACTTCCAACGACCTGCTGCAACCATCTGAGGATCAAGAAATAAATCCCATGCTGCAAGAAGTGCTCCGCCATAGAGAAAGACCCAGCTATGTGAAAGACGACGAGCGGCGACAAGTGCAGGGTGCACCATCATTACCCACGCAAAGGGAACGACAAGTGGAACGCCAAAGAGTTGCATACCAAGCGATGGGTCATATTCATAGACTCCAAATGGCCATCCAGTGTGAACACCGAGAACTTCGATACCAAGACCAAAGAGGGCGGTAATGGGCAGGTAACGAGTTGAATACTTGGCACCGTATGACAGATGCCCATGGATCACCATTGCAAGTGCGCCTGCGTAGATGGTTGCAATGGTGACAAGGCGCAGAGCCTCGCCGTCAATCAGTGGATAAGAAATCTGGAGTGCGATTGTTAAACCCAGGAAGAAGAAGAGAACATTTCTAGCTTTAGGGGAGATTCCGCCACGACGTCTGCGACGCGGGTTGTAGTGGCGAATCGACATGGGCTAAGTCTGCCTTACTTGTGGGGATGGGTAGTAATTTCACCTCGAAGTTCAAGGACTTCAAAGCGTGCAAAGAGTTCTTCGCTATACCAACCGATGGATTGGGTCTGTGCAATAGCAACTTGGTGGGCTTTTCCCTTATATGCAAAGTCACGTAGAGCAGATGCTGACTTCCAGAGTGAGAAGGTGCCCTGCAATCCGATAGGTGCTTCACCGATTCCAATTGCTGCATGTAAACCTGGATTGCTATGAAGGTCGATGACTACGGGAGGCACAGATTTCCAGAAAATAAAGTTCTTATTCCACTTAATGCGAGCTCGTGTAAGGGCTGCAATCTGCGCATCAGGATTGGAAAGGGGTGCGATGAAATCAAAAGGGTTCTTCTTAGCCCACAGACCATGAGATGACAAAGGCGAGAGCACGGTGCGAAACTCTGAGGTAGATCTCTTTCGCCAATTGGAGATTATTGAGGATTGATTAAATGCTTCAATTCGATTCTCATCTATAGCAACGACCATGCCCCAGCGAGTAAGGACGGCATCACTAGGAGTAAATGTCTGACCAGATCCGGTTCCCAGGAGCTTTGAAAATGAAATTCCAGTGAACTTGCGACTTCTCATACGGTCAATTGCCATAGAGAGGAAGGCAAATGGAATACTCTTGCGGGGAACAGTAAAGAAGTAGACCACTACGCGCTGCATGCGCCCAGTTTCTCATGATTTGAGGTAAGTGATGTTGCGAAATCGTTTATTCGCCGAATACCTCGGCACAGCCACCATCGTTGCAACGGTGGTGGGCTCGGGAATCATGGCCACCAACCTCAGCACCGATGTGGGGCTTCAACTCCTGATCAATACGGTTGCAACAGTTTTCACCCTTTATATTGCAATCACACTCTTGGGACCTATCAGCGGAGCGCACTTTAATCCTCTGGTCAGCGTCGTCGAACTCTTTCGCAAGAATCTTTCAGTTACCGACACCTTCTACTTCATCATCGCTCAGATTCTTGGCGGATGCAGCGGGGCAATAATTGCAAACCTCATGTTTGAACACCCAGCAATTGATCCTTCACAGCGCATTCGCGAAGGAGCACATCTCTGGCTCGGTGAAGTCGTAGCATCGGCCGGACTTCTCTTCATCATCCTTTTAGCTGTCAAGCAAGGAATCGATAAGAAGATTCCACGCCTTGTTGCTGCTTGGATTGGCGCTGCCTACTTCTTCACTTCATCCACATCCTTTGCAAACCCAGCAGTGACAATTGCTCGAAGCTTGAGCGATTCATTCTCAGGAATCGACATCTCATCAGTGCCAGCCTTCATCCTCTTCCAATTTATTGGAGCAGGACTTGGCTTCTCTGCTTTCACCTTTATCACCCACAAATCAAAGTCAGGAAAATAGTATGAGCAAGCCAACCGTTCTCTTTGTCTGTGTTCACAATGCAGGCCGCTCACAGATGGCAGCAGGATTTATGCGCGAGCTGGGTCAGGGGCGCGTAGAAGTTCTTTCAGCAGGATCTGCTCCTAAAGATTCCATCAACCCGATCGCTGTTGAAGCGATGGCTGAAGTCGGAATTGATATCGCAAATAACACCCCAAAGATTCTTACACCTGAGGCAGTGCAAGCAAGTGACGCAGTTGTCACGATGGGTTGTGGCGATGCTTGCCCCTACTACCCAGGTAAGCGTTATGAAGATTGGGTACTCGATGATCCTGCAGGACAAGGAATCGAATCAGTGCGCGTAATCCGTGATGACATTAAGGCACGCGTAGAGAAGTTACTTGCTGAGTTGCTCGATTAAATCCCACTTGTTGCCGTATTTATCTTTAAATACAACAACCTGGCCGTAGACCTCTTGTCGTGGCTCTTCGATGAATTCAATGCCCTTGGATTTATAACTCTCAAAAGTTTGCGTGAAGTCCGTCGTATAGAGAAAGAATCCAACTCTGCCACCTGTTGAGTTTCCAATTGCCGCACGTTGATCTTCGTTGGAGGCTTTGGCGAGCAAGATTCTGGCTCCATTAACGCTGGGCGCTACTACAACCCAGCGCTTTTCGGCAGAGAGTGTGGTGTCTTCAATGAGTGTAAATCCAAGGTCGTTGACGTAATGCGAAATTGCAGAGTCATACTCATCGACAACGATGGCGATCATTCCAAGAGTGTTCATTCTTAATCACCAACGACCATCGGTGTTGCACTCGTACAAGTTATAAGTTCTGTGTAGCTTGTTGGATAAACAGCATGAGGATGACCTGATGCTGCCCACACGACGTCGTAATCATTGAGCGCTTCATCGATCAAAGTGATTTCTGGTGTTGAGATCCATCCGATGGGGGATACGCCACCTACTGAATACCCAGAGACTTCTTTGACGTAGTTGGCATCTGCGCGTCCGAGTTCTGGGATGTTGAGATTTCTTGCAACAAGATCAGTGTCAACGCGATGGCGACCACTAGTGATGATCAGCAGTGGATTACCGGATGGCAGTTTGAAGATCAGAGAGGATGCAATCTGTCCGACTTCAATACCAAGTCCATTTGCTGCATCGATTGCAGTGCGCGCTGTGTCGGCGAGAATATTTATCTCACCCTTAACGCCCAGCGAATCTGCTGCCTCTTTGAAACGTTTAACTGCTGCCTTTTCGAGAATTCCATCCATAGGTGAACTTTATGAGATAGCGTCGCGCCATGTCACAGACCTTGAGCCCATACGAGCATGGAATCAGAGCCCGTAATGCGCTCTGGGCAATCTTCTTCTTCATGGGCGTCGTCTCCATGGGATGGGTGCCCCGCATTCCGGAGATCAAAGAGGCGATTGGTCTTACTAACTCGCAGCTCGGATTAGTCTTTATTGGAAGCACGATTGGCGCGGTATTGGGCGCACAACTGGCAGGACGTGCCATTCATACCTTTGGAACAAAGAAGGTAATTTCTGTTGCAGTACTAGTCATGCCTATAGGACTCATCGGAATGGGAAGTGCGACAACCTTTACGCAGTTATTTTGTGCACTCTTTGTGATGGGCCTTGGTTATGCAAACCTCGATATCACGAGCAACACTGTGGCTGTGGAAGTTGAGAATCTCGTCAACCGCAAATGGATGGTCTCCTTCCATGGTTTTTGGAGCGTGGGAGCATTTGCAACAACAGTGCTCGGCGGCTCAATTGCTCACGTTGTTGATCCGCGTGAGAACTTGATTGGTGTCGGCATCTTCTCCATCATCTTCTTTATTCCACTCTCGCGTTATATGTTGCCACCAGATCTTGATAACCATAAAGGCGATCATGAAGATTCATCTGCCAAGATTCCACTCTTTGGAAAAAAGACAGCACCCCTTTGGTGGATGGGCTTTGGAATGCTCGGTGGGCTCATTGCTGAAGGATCAGCCAGTGATTGGGGCGCACTTCTGCTTAAAGACAGCATGGGTATCGGTAAGGGACTTAACGCTGCAGCCTTTGCATCATTCTCACTCGCCATGATCATCGCTCGCTTCTCTGGAGATTGGGCCCTTGAAAAGTTTGGCCCTGCTGCGATTGTTCGCTTCGGGGGATACGGGGGCGCAATCATCTGGGGCAGTGCAATTGCTATTGCTGTTCCACTCTCAGATTCACATCCACTTCCTGCATTTATCATTATCAATATTGGCTTTGCTGCAGCTGGCCTTGGAATCGGGCCCATGTTTCCTGCATTTATCTTGGCGGCAAGTCGTATTCCAGGTATTGCACCAGGTGTTGCGATTGCTCGCGTGGGAGTGACAGGAATTGCTGGTTACTTCATTGGGCCAACGATTACAGGATTCCTCGCAGATATCTTCTCGCTACCTGTTGCGATGTTCTATCCCGTTGCCCTGCTTGCGATGGCAGGGTTCTTATCTCGCGTGATTAAGGTTTAAATCCAGGTCTTAATTAACGTGAAGAGTGAAACTGCAAAGAGCAGATAGGCAAAGGCTTTACGCAATACAACAGGAGATGTCTTTCCTGAAAAATGTGAAGCAAGCTGGGCAATAACAATTGCAGCACCTGCCATAAAGATCGGGATATGCCACTGCACATCTGACCAGAGCGCACGGTGGCCAATAAATGAGATCAGTGAGTTCAGCGCGATGATTAGAAGTGATGTTCCTGCCGCGATTGCTTGAGGAGTTCCGAAGAAGAGAACAAGAACGGGTATGGCAAGAAAGCCACCGCCGATTCCAAAGAGCCCTGTCATAGAACCAATCAGAAGTGACATCACAATCAGAACAGAGATCGGCATGCGTTTATGTTCTTCAAGACGCGGTGGCCGCAGCATGGAGAATCCAGCAAGGATTAATACCCCAGCAAAGCCTGTTGTGATGAGGGAATCAGGAAGATGCTGTGCAATGGATGCAAAGCCGAAGTTGGTAATGAGGCCAATGCCTGAGATCACAAAGGCATCGCGATAGAGAATCTGCTTCTTGCGCGCTTTAGGGATAGCGCCCGATAACGCTGCTAGGAAGACAACAGCCAGCGCAGCAGTCGTTGCAAGCTTGGGTTCAAAGCCAAAGAGATACATCAGAATTGGCACAGAGAGCATCGCGCCACCTGCGCCGACAAAGCCCAGGACTGCTCCGATAAAGGAGCCAGCGATGAGCGCTCCAAGGATTTCCATGTCTCTATCTTGGCAGGTCAAAAGTAAAAGCCCCCCGATTTCTCGAGGGGCTT
>JBDLSZ010000097.1:0-3562 GCA_039799305.1 Actinomycetota bacterium | reverse complement strand
TGTATAAAGAATATATCCACACCCGCCTGAATCCCCGTGTGAGCTTGATGCGTATACGCATCAAAGGCGATACGGTGCATGCATGCGCATTCGAGTCTCGGATTCCATCGCGATTCCCTCACTGAGCCGCGAACTCGATGGCTCTGTGATTCTCTCCATCAATACAGAACTCTCCTTTGAAGATATTGAGGGTTTTGTGGGAGATCAGTTCGAGGACGGTGAGCGAGATATCGCATTTGCACTCTGGTCAGATGATGCGACCAAGCGAGTATTTACACCCATCCCTGGCACCACAGATTTCTATATCGATCTGCGCCCGCAGGATTAAGCGTTAGTACTTCTTATCGATTGCACCTAGCGCTATCAGCAGCGTCTCAGGTGAAACTTCTAGTACTTCACAGAGCGGTGCAATCGCACCAGTAGTAGGACGTCTCTCTTGTCTGAAATAGCGCGAGAGAGTTCCGCGATCAATTCCCACTAACTCAGCTAGCTCTTCATAAGTTGAAATATCGAGCTTGAACATTCTCTGGGCAAGCCACTCTGCCGATTCGGCTGGGGTATTTCGTCTACCCGCTGAGTGCGCGCGCATGGCAAAAAATATATAACAGCCCCAGCCCAAAAGTCACGGACGTGCCAAACGGCCCTCCCGCGCTATTCGAGAGAAGGCCGCCTAGCCACCCGTCCTAAACTAGATCTTGACGGACTTCACAACTGTTGAACCAACATTGACCCGGATAATCTGGCCCTTAACGAGCTTCACCTTGCTAGTGATGCTAGCTCTGCCATCTAAAGTATCCAGTGCGAAGTAATCGAGCTTCTTATATGTAGTCTTTCCCTTAACGGTAGTACCCACATAGATAGTCACGATCTTGCCCAAGTACTTATCAGGTAGATCCAGAGTGATCTTTGTACCTGACTTGCTCACAACAGCCTTCACAGAAGCTGCTGCGGCCTTTACGACTGCTGCTGCAACCTTCGCCTCTTGCGCTGCAACAATCACTTCAGCTGCTGCACGAGCTTCAGCTTCCACCTTATCTGCAGCAGCCTTAACAACCGCAGCAGCTTCTGCTGCAACCTTGTCAGCGGCTATCTTTGCTGCAACTTCCGCAGCGGCCTTTGCATCAGCAAGTGCCTTAGTAGCCGCTGCCTTCTCCTCATCAGCTTTCAACGCCGCAGCATTTGCTGCACGTATCGCAGCAACTTCAGCTGCCGAGTAGCTTGGTGAAGAGACAGCAACTGGGGCGGGTGCTGGTGCTGGGGCGGGTGCTGGCGTAGCAGCAATAGTTGTAAAACGAGCGTGAGTTGAGGTGATTCCATTACCTGCAGCATTCTCAACAGTTGCTTCAATTCCTAGATAGTAAATCTGGCTGTTATCAAGATTGGCAACCGGCGTAATGGTGATGACCGTTTTGCCAGTGTTAATAGTTACCGTAACAGGCACCACAGCACCAGAAGCATCTGTCTTTCTAAAGGTGATCAGAGACGCAACGTTCAAGTCAGTGATTTCAGAGTTATCAATATTTCGAACTGCTTCATCGAATGTAATCGTAAGCACTCTATTGACAGCAATATCAGTGGCATTATGCAGTGGGGAGAAACTCACTGTTGGACCATCCGGGCTCACTACCATCGTAAAGGTTGTTGCTGCGTTGGGGTTTCCCGCACCATCTTCTATTTGACCAGCAGCTATTGAGAATGTGAATGTGCCAACAAGTGCTAATTGATCATTGCTCACACCTGGAGTAATTGTCAGCGTTCTTCCTGAAACTACGAATGTTCCGTATGTAGTTCCTGCAGGAATAACTCCTCCAGAAATTGTGATCTCACCTGAACCAACAAGTGTGGACTCTTCAGTCAAGGTTGCAGTAATTGCACCAACGCTTTGTCCAACCTGGGCAAGTAAAGGATCTGCCTTAGCAACAGTTTGTGAAACCCCAGCCAATAAGGCAGTAACTGAGACAAGATCAGGAGGAGTTGCACTCGCACTCGACAACCCACTCATACCCATCGCAAGTGTTAATAGTCCAGTGATCACAGCTCGTGCGATCTTGCTAGAGCCGAATAATGGAGTGGATGTGCGTAAAGGGGTATTCATGAGCGTGTCCTCGCAGTTGTGGTTGATGTGCGAAGCGTCGCTTTTATGTGCTTTTTGTAGAACGACAATGACTGGTCATAGACGAACAGGGTTCATTTCTGACTGGCGAATGACATTGGTGTAGTTCAAACTCTGATTTGTGATTGTTACCGTTCGCAATAGACCGGTCATAGACGGGTCGCGGAGAGCTCCAAAGATGATGTCAGTGTTGACGGTTTAGATAGCTACAGCACTCCATATCTGGGGGGGGGTAGGAATGTATTCGCGCGAGATAGAGAAGCTTGCTATGTACTTGATGGGCACGGGGGTAACAGTTCCTGATGTCTGCAAATTTTTGGTCCTCGAAACTTTTACACACATCAAACCTTCTGCAGTTTATGCAGGTGAAATTACTGAAGATGGGTGTATTGCACCGGTTGGAATATTCGGATTGTCGTCAAAGGTTGTCCATGATTGGGGAAATATTCCACTCAGTATCGATGCGCCACTGACTGAGGCTGTCAAGAAGGATCAAATAGTTCTGCTTAAGCGTGATGAGGCTTTCGAAAGGTATCCCGTTCTCATTACCTACAACGGAATACCCGAAAAGTGGGAGTCATACCTGGTTTGCCCAATCCTTCCCCATGGGCTTATTGCACTGACACTTGATTCAGTTCCAATTGTTGATTCAGATCTTGAATCATTTATCCGCACTGCTGCCGCATTGACCGCTCTCCACTTTCAGCGTGCTAACTTCAAAATTGAGCACTTCAATCGCAAGCATCCGAACGCTAAGGCGAAGAGAAAAGGTGAGCTCACTGAGCGCCAACTGATGATCAAACTTTTGATGGAGAAAGGTTTCTCTAACCCTGCTATTGCCGAAGAGATCGGTTACTCAGAGTCATTGGTTAGACAAGAGACAATGGCGATTTACGCAGTCCTTAACATCTCTGGAAGAAAAGAGTTACTAGAAGATAAGTCCGAATAACTATTCGGGTTTGCGGCCCTGTCGTAATAGCCCGAATGTGAGCGCATCTTCTAGCGCCATGGCAGATGCTGCAATCACGTTCTCGTGAACGCCAACGGTATTCCACTCACCCTTGCCATCTGAGGTTTCAACGAGAACGCGTGTGACCGCACCTGTGCCCAGGCGCCCTTCGAGGATTCGCACCTTGTAATCGGTAAGTTCAAGAACTGCGAGTTCTGGGTAGAGCTGGTTGAGTCCATCGCGCAGTGCATTATCAAATGCGTTCACAGGACCGTTTCCAGAACCTGAACATGTGATCTCTTTACCTTGCGCAGTGACAGTCACTTCTGCCTTTGTGATGATGACATTCTTTGCACCACGTTCAGTTGTGGTGAGCCAGTGATCGATGGTAAAAAATGATGGTCGCTTGCCAGTTGCCTCTTCATGCAGAAGAAGTTCAAAGGATGCATCTGCTGCTTCAAAGGTGAATCCGCGAGATTCCATCTCTTTGACGCGATCGA
>JBDLSZ010000096.1:0-8178 GCA_039799305.1 Actinomycetota bacterium | reverse complement strand
AATCAATGGTGATTGCGTTCTGCACAGCAAGAATTGCTGCAAAGACTGCGATAACAACGAGATTGTTCGCAATCGGTGCCCACATAAGAGGTGCAAATGAGCCACGTGCATTGGCAACTTGCCCCAGCATCGTAAAGAGACCCAGGAAGAAGATCTGTGGCAGGCAGTAGCGAGTAAAGGCCACAGCGATATGTTGCTCAGTTTCAAAGCCCGGCGTTGAAAATTCTGGTGCATAGAGACGAACGAGTGCGGGAGCGAAGATCACTCCAATGACAACGAGTGCAAAGAGAATTCCTGAAATTGTTGTGACAAGGCGCGATGCAAATGCATGGCCACCATCTTCATCAGAGAAAGAGCGAACTAATTGAGGAACAAAAATTGCAGTCAGGGCCCCGCCCACAAGGAGGTTATATAAAATGTTTGGCATTGTGTTTGCCACGTTGTAGGTATCGGCAAGAAGCGCTGTTCCAAGAACAGCGACTGCAAGGAGTGCACGAATAAATCCTGTAATACGAGAGAGAATCGTGCCGATAGCCATAATCCCTGAGGCACGGAAGAGCTCATTATTTTTCATTTCGAGACCTCCTCACGCGGCGCACAGATTGAGTGACAGCACCTAAGAAGAGTAGAACTGCAGCTCCCGTTGTAAACCACGCAACACGCGAATCAATAATGGTTGCAGTCAGATTTAACTTAGAGGGCTGACCGACTAACCGTCCCTTTGAATTCATCAACTGAGCAAGGACTAGCGTTGAACCAGGTGCAATCACATAAACTGGCACAAGAATCTGCTGGCGAGATTTGGCAGCGATAGTGATGTTACGGATGTTCTCCACCCGCATACGTGAATTCATGGGAATCAATGAGACGCTCACAACGGATGCAGTATCAAAGTTATTAACCAGAGTGATTGGCAGCTTCACTGACTTTGATGTGATTTGGTAGCGACCAGGAATAACTTTCAGGCGATTAGATAGCTTTGCAACTGCCGTTGTGAGGTTATAACTAAAGTAGGCGCGATCATCACGAGTCAGAAGTGGGTTCATCACAATTGCTAGACGAGCGCGAGCCTGGAAGATCTCATCTGATTCAATAATGGTGGAAAGACCAGTGAGCATGCGTCGGTTCTTTGTGTAGCTATAGATGATTTCATTTCCAACGCGAGCAGTGCCCGCACCCCAACCATTTTGAGCGCTCACAGGGCGCTTTAACGCCTCCTGTAATTGGGTCTGTGCATACACTGAATAAAATTTAAGTTCGCTAGGTGCCAGTGACTTAATTAATTTCTCATCTGGGTTTCCATAAGGCAGCGCCACAACATCGTTATATGCAACAGCATTTCTTAATCGAAAGAGCCAATTACGCGCAGTTTGAGCACCAGCAGGATCTTCTTTGCCTGCAAAGGAGTAACCATCTGCCATATTTTGAATTTCATTAATAAGGGCTGCATCAATAACAAATGTGCGCCTTGTTGATGTTTGACCAAAGATAAGTTTTCCGAGTTTGCCATTAGGCAAGAGCGTGACAGCTAGCTCATTGTTTCTAAATGTTCCATCAAAATTAGTATGTGCTTTATCAACGATACGAATGACAGGTGTTTCTGCCTGTGCACTCGGTATTGCAATAAATGAGAGAGTAAAGAGTGCAACTAGGAGTTTTCTCATATCGCACTCAATTCTTGTGATGCATTAGTGCGTGCAATGAGCTTCTTCTCATCGGGATAGGCAAGTCGCTCAACAATCTCTGCAAGGGGAAACCATGCAACCTCATCAACTTCAGTCTCTTGCGGTGCAAGCAGACCTCCACTTTCACGGAAGAGATAGTGGTGAACAGTTTTATGGATGCGCTTGCCACCGGCCATAAACCAGAAATCAATAACACCGAGAGATTTTTCAATTACTGATTCAATTCCGGTCTCTTCCTGCACTTCGCGAAGAGCTGCCTGTTCCGGTGATTCACCTTCTTCAATATGTCCCTTAGGAAGTGACCAGAGAATGCGTTTGCCGGATGCATCTTTCTGATCGCGACGGCCAATAAGTAATCCAAGTTTTCCTGTTGTGTCGATGACGAGTCCGCCTGCGCTGACTTCATCTACCCGCTTGGCATAGGGAGCCTTCGCCTTGGAACTTTTCGGGGCAGCTTTTGGGGTCTGTGAATCAGGGTTGGAAGAGCTCGCTAAATCTTGAGATTGCGGAGAGCGATTAGCTGGGCGTCTGCGCCTGCGTTTCTTTTTCGTACCTTCGCTGCCCGCACCAGGTGCCGGGGTCATGGAGTAATCGTACGCGACTACCCTTATCTATTGTGAGCGCTGAGAAGGTCAATTTAGGAGCAGCGGGCGAATTAGCTATTCGCTCCCTGATCGAACGCGCTCCCCTTGCGAGCTCACTCGCTGCAGAATTTAAGAAAGAGGGCTACCGCCTTGCTCTCGTCGGTGGACCTGTGCGCGATGCAATTCTTGGTCGCCTTGGAAATGATTTAGATTTCACAACTGATGCGCATCCGCATCAGAGCAAGAAGATTCTTAACGCGTGGGCAGATAACACTTGGGATACAGGAATCCTCTTTGGAACCGTTGCAGGTAAACGCGGTGATACCACTGTTGAAGTAACAACATATCGCACAGAAAAGTATGAAGAAGAATCTCGCAACCCCGATGTTGAATTCGGTGACACTATTGAAGGCGATCTCTCTCGACGTGACTTCACTGTGAACTCAATGGCACTTGAATTAACGGGAGCAAAACCAGAATTTATTGATCCCTTTGACGGGCTAGGAGATTTAGGTAAACGCATCCTGCGCACACCAGCGAGTGCAACACAATCATTTACCGATGACCCACTTCGCATGATGCGCGCTGCACGTTTTGCAAGCCAACTTAACTTTGATATCCATGAAGATGTTCTTGCTGCCATGAGTTCGATGGCATCTCGCATCTCCATTATCTCTGCAGAGCGTGTGCGCGAAGAATTTACTAAGTTGCTCATGTCAGATCATCCTCGTAGTGGAATCACTATCTTGGTCGACACAGGAATTGCAGAGCTAGTTCTGCCTGAAATTCCAAAGCTACGTCTTGAAATTGATGAACACCATCACCACAAAGATGTCTATGAGCACTCCATTACCGTTCTTGAGCAAGCCATTGCACAAGAAGAACGACTGGGTGGTCCCAACCTTGTTATTCGCTTAGCTGCGCTACTGCATGACATTGGAAAACCAAAGACTCGTAATCTCATTGAAGGTGGTGGAGTTTCCTTCCATCATCACGAAGTCGTTGGTGCGCGCCTATCTAAGGCCCGTATGAAAGCGCTGCGCTTTGATAATGAGACTATCGATGCAGTTGAAACCCTTGTGGCACTTCACCTTCGCTTCCATGGTTATGGCGATGGCGAATGGACTGACTCTGCTGTGCGCAGATATGTGCGCGATGCGGGAGATTTACTCACACATTTGCATGTTCTCACTCGCGCCGATTGCACAACTCGTAATGCAAAGAAGGCAGATCGCCTTGCCCGGATCTATGACGGATTAGAGGCGCGCATTGCAAAACTTTCTGAGGAAGAAGAGTTGTCAAAAATTCGCCCTGATCTAGATGGTGCCCAAGTGATGTCACTGCTTGCACTCAAACCATCAGCTGATGTGGGTAAAGCACTTGATTTCCTTATGGAGCTGCGCATGGAACATGGGCCACTAGGTGAAGAACGTGCAACGCAAGAACTATTGCAGTGGTGGAAAGCTAGGCGACACCCTTAAGAAAGAACTTCTGTGGGCGCAAGAGCACAAGTGCAACAAGTGCCCAGGCCACAGAGATCATCAGCGGCAATATCCACGTGTCGCCACTAATAGGTAATACCCATGCGGCAATGAGAGCGCCAGTAACAATTGCGCCATTGACTAATACGTCATAGACAGCAAAGACGCGACCGCGGAATACATCATCGATCTTTGATTGCACAAGTGCATCATTTGTCACCTTTACACTCTGTCCACACAGCGCTGTGAAGAAAGCGGTGAGTGCAAGTAAGAGTGGTGTGCGATCAAAGACGAGAAAGAGTGCGCTGACACTTGCTGCTCCAATAGATAAGCGCATCCAGCGATGGCGTCCTACCTTTCTTACGCCATAAGGAGCGGCAATGGCACCGATAACAAAGCCCACCGCAGCGATGGAGAGCGTAAGGCTTAAGCCAGTAAGGCCTGCCTCGCTATCTGCAGGATCATTAAATGTATTGCGCTCTAATAGAAGAGCAGTCAGAGTAAAAGCTGTGAGGCCACCGCGATGAATAGCGGTTGCTGCAATGCCGCGCGCAGCATCTGCATGTTCTTCAAGGAATTTAAATCCATCGCGCATCTCGCGCAGGCCTTGCGTAAGGCTTCCTCGAACTTTCTCATGAGGAAGTGGACCAATTTCATCTTTCTTGAGCAGCCCTGCAAGCAGTGCTGCGGCAAGAAAACCACATGCACCAAGAAGAATGATGATGGCATCGGCATGATCGGCAGATGCACTGGCGTCAAGTAATTGGCGAACGCCAAGACCAATTCCACCACCGAGCACAACCCAGACAGATCCACCCGTAACAGCAATAGCGTTGGCAGAGATAAGTGAATGTGGAGTTGTCACTAAAGGAATACCTGCAGAAAGTCCTGCAAGAATTAATCTATTCACACCAAATGCAACGAGCACAAAGACTGTTATTTCAACACCTGTGTAATCGTTAAACATAAGTAAGGCAATAATTACCAGCGTTGCAGCGCGAGTGATGTTGGCAAAGAAGATTGCGCGCTGTCTTGAGAATCGATCCAGGATAGTGCCAACAAATGGACCAACGATGGAATATGGAAGTAAGACGACTGCAAATGCAACGGCCGCATTTACCGCACTTGCTTGACGCTCTGGTGAGAAGAGAACAAAGGATGCAAGTGCGCTTTGAAAGATTCCATCTGTGAGTTGACCTGTCCACCGCACGCGAAGCAGGCGAAAGAGTTTGACATCTCGTAACAGCTGCCAAAAGGTCATGAAGTAAGCGTAGTTAAAGAATTTGGATTATTCTTCTCCTGCTATGAAAACAAAGCGTGGGTTCATCGACTATTCACTTGATAAGCGTGCGACCCTGCTCGCACTCTTTCGTGGAGTAGTCGATGCATGCGATGCAGATCCTTACTTGATGCGCGCTGCCAAGCATCATGGTGAGAAGGCAGGGAGAAAGTGCCCGGTCTGCAAGAAGGATTCACTCGTTGAACTTCGCTACACATTTGGCGATCAACTCGGCCAGTACTCAGGGCGCATTAAGAATGGCGATGAGTTATTAGAGATGGAATCTGAATTCGGAGAATTCTCTGTGTATGTAGTTGAGGTTTGCCGCGATTGTTCGTGGAATCATCTCTGCGCTACCTACTTACTAGGAGACGGTCGCGAGCGTAAAGCGCCTCGCAAAACACGAACACTTGAAGACGAAGACTTTGCTTCGCTGAAGTAGCTGTAATTCCCCAGTAATCTAGCCACATGATCAAGACAAAGTTAATCCGCGCCGGAGTATTCCTTGCAGGCTTTGGCTTTGTCGCTGGCGCAACTCTCTTTGCCTTTGCGTGGTTCACTGTTTCAATCCCTGATCCCAATGCATACGTCAATAGCCAATCCACCATCATTCAATATTCCAACGGATCAGAAATCGGTCGCATCGGAACTCAGAACCGACAGATCTTGCCGCTTTCAAAGATTCCACTACGACTTCGCTATGCAGTGATGGCAGCAGAAGATCGCAACTTCTATTCCAACCGCGCATTTAGCGCAACAGGTATTGCACGGGCACTGCTCAATAACTTGAAATCTGGCTCACTCAATGGAGAAGGTGGCTCCACCATCACCCAGCAGTATGCAAAGACTGCATTCTTAACGCCGAGCCGCACCATTCAGCGAAAGATTAAAGAACTTGTTATCTCACTCAAATTAGAGAATGCGCTCACCAAAGATCAAATTCTTGAAAATTACTTAAATACTATTTACTTTGGTCGCGGTTCATACGGCGTGCAGACAGCTGCGCAGCAGTACTTCAACCGTAATGCGAACCAACTCTCTATTTCACAGAGCGCGGTGATCGCAAGTATTTTGCGCTCACCTGGTTATTACGACCCAGTGCTTTCGAAAGAGAATGCAAAACGTCTTGAAGGCCGATTCGGTTACGTGATTCAAGGAATGCTCGATAAGAAGTGGATTACTGAGGCAGAGGCGAAGGCTGCAAAGCTTCCACCTGTTGCACCTCGCACTACATCCGGGCAACTCAGTGGTCCTAAGGGTTACATCATCGATGCTGTTCAGAAAGAGTTGAGCAAGCTTGGCTTTACCCAAGATCAACTCCTCGTTGGTGGCTATGTCATCAAGACAACTCTGGATCAGCGAGCACAACAATCTGCAGTAGATGCGGTCAATAAGTTCACTCCCACACCTGCCCCATCTAATCTGCACACTGCCCTCGTTGCCATTCGCCCAGGCACGGGTGAAGTCATTGCAATGTATGGCGGAAAAGATTATGTAGTGCGCCAGTTAAACGATGCCACTCAATCCATTGCACTTGCCGGCTCTACCTTTAAACCCTTTGCGATCATCGCAGCTCTTGAAGCTGGCATTCCACTGACATCAATGTGGAATGGTGATTCACCACAAACATTCGATGATTTAGGTAAGCCATACCTTGTTTCAAATTACGGTGATGAAGGCTGGGGTCAAGTCGATCTTCTTACAGCAACACAGCACTCAGTGAACACAGTCTTTGTGCCACTTGGCATTAAAGCCGGCATGGATAAAGTTGTTGATGCAGCACGACGTGCGGGAATTCCTGAATCTGTTGCGATGATTGCAACACCCTCTGTTGTTCTCGGTGTTGCAAGCCCGCATGTCATTGATGTGGCTAACTCCTATGCAACATTTGCAGCGCAAGGCGTTTACTCAAAGCCTTATATGGTCGCATCTGTCACAGGACCAAATAAGGGCATCTTGTATGAAGGAAAGGCTGTAACTCAAGAAGTATTTAATAAAGATGTAATGGCAGATCTGACGTATGCACTTAAGAGCGTAGTCAACGGTGGAACAGGTGGCGCTGCCCTTGCACTCGGTCGCCCTGCAGCTGGTAAGACTGGAACATCACAATCGAATGCATCTGCTTGGTTTAGCGCATACACACCGCAACTTGCAGCATCGGTTGCACTCTTTCGCGATAGCGCATCAGAATCACTTAACGGTATCGGCGGTCTGACATCTGTCACAGGTGGAACTTTCCCTGCAAAGATTTGGACAGCATTTATGAAGGGCGCTCTCAAAGATGAGCCAGTCATGAGCTTTCCAGCACCTGCAAATATCGGTGGACTCGATCCTGTCGTGATGACAAGTGGTGGTCGCCAAACTATGAAGAAGAAGTAGTAACCAATGCGCGTTTCTACTCGCGTCGTTCTTCTTCTTGCACTTCTTGCATCCGTATTGAGTTTTGCAAAGTTCAACCACTGCGCAAGCACTGGCTGGCAATCACCTGATCAATATGTCCACGCCTGCTATTCAGATATTCCAGCTCTCTATGGCGAGCGAGGCCTCGATAAAGGGGTGTGGCCATATAGCGCTGGCGCAGACTCTGTTGAGTATCCCGTTATTCAAGGTGTGATCATGTGGGTGAGTGCGAAATTTATTCCAGATGGAATCAACAATTACTACTATGGCAGCGCCCTACTACTTGCACTTCTCTTTATCTTTATCTCACTTCTAACCTTCAGAATAAAACCAGAGTTTGGATATCTACTCCCGCTAGCACCAGCGGCTGTTGCATCCCTTTATATCAACTGGGATCTGTGGGCAATCGCAACGATGATGCTTGCCATTTATTGGTTTGATAGAAAGGCAGAAGTTGCAAGCGCTGTCGCACTCGGTATTGCAATCTCAACAAAGTTTCTACCTATCTTCTTACTGATTCCGATTGCCATCATCTTCTTTAGACGAGAGCAGATTTCAAAGTTATTTAAGTATTGCGCCATTGCGATTGCAACATTTGCAGTCATCAACGTGCCTGTCGCACTGACAACACCTGTTGGGTGGTGGCGTTTCTATGACCTCAACCTCAATCGTGGATCAGATTGGGGATCGCTTTGGTATGCACTCTCTAACCTTGGTTTAAATCTCACACATCAAAATTACTTATCCAT
>JBDLSZ010000095.1:0-2659 GCA_039799305.1 Actinomycetota bacterium | reverse complement strand
TCGTGATGGCTTTGAAGGAATTCGCACAGTCAGAGGAGTTGGGTTTCAGCTTCAAGCGGAGAAGAAGTGAAGTTCTCAGCCTTTACCCGCACCACCGTAGCAACCGTCTTCTTATTGACCGCAATCACGATGGGCGTGGGCGGTTTCTCAGTTCTTCACTCACAGGGCGCTGAGATACATAAAGTTGATCAATCTCTGGAATTTGTAGTTCGAAGTGCATTTGAAAACCCACGACAACCTGTGGGGGCTGCGCTCTTTGCAATCGAGCAATCAAGTTTGGATATATCTCTCATCTTCCTCACTCAAGAGGGGGAGGAGACCGTTGTTCATGAATCATCACTTGCCTATAGAGGTGCACCAGACTTTCCCACCGTTGAACTAGCGACGACAAGGCCCGTTCAGATTCGCAATGGCTCGCCCTATCGATTCCGCGCAGTGCTTGTGGAAGGTGGCGACTACATACTTATCGCACGTTCTACCGATGAGATTGATGCTAATTTCCGCTCTAATTTTCAATCATTAGCAGGATTTACCTTCGCTATCGACTCACTCGCTGCGCTTTTACTCTTCTTCTACTTCCGTCGCACAAACCGAGGTTATGAGAGCGCATCCCTTGCACGTATGCAAGAGTTCTTAGGCGATGCCTCACATGAGCTGCGCACACCCCTTACCGTCATCAAAGGTTATGTTGAAATGCTCAGCAAGAACCAGCTGACAGAAGATGCTGATAAGAAACGTGCATTTGATCGGGTGGGAACAGAGATTTACCGTATGGAGTCTTTGGTGCAAGATCTCTTGCTCCTTGCCGAACTCGGTGAGAGCGGTGTGAGAGATATTGAAAACATCGACTTGAGTGAAGTGTTGACTGCCCATGGCACTGACTTCATCACACTGAACCCTTCACGCAACGTCACTCTTGCTATTGCGCAATCCATTACCGTTGAAGCATCCCGTGATTACATGGCACGATTTATTCAAAATGCACTGACCAATATCGTGCGCCATACAGATAGCAACGTTTCAGTTAATATCTCACTTATCTCACGCGGTAAGAATGCTGAACTCATTATTGAAGATGCTGGTAGTGGTCTTCCAGAGAGCGCTTATCGCGAGGATATTCGCTCACTCAATCGCTTTGATAAGTCTCGCTCACGTGAAAATGGTGGATCAGGCCTTGGCATGAGCATCATGTCTGCAGTTATTCAAAAGCTAGGCGGCAGATTCTCTTTGCGTAAGAGCGCACTGGGTGGCCTTGCAATCGTGGTCGAATTACCGCAGGTGAGAGACTAAACTCGCACGTGTGAGCGATCAGAGCCTTGAAGAAACCTTCACTGAGTTCGAATCCCTCTTTGCACAGACAACTTCTCTTGTTCGGGTAGTTCTCTCAGGGCGTCGCCGCAATATGCAGACACCCAATGAACGCATTGATATCCGCCCTGTGGCTCTTAAAGATGGTCTCGCTATTCAAGTAAGCCATAGCGATGGACGACAGATGACCTCCAAGAATTATGCGCCCGCAGATGCTCCTTTTGCTCAATTATTGCGCGCAGGCTATGCCAATGTGCTTCTTGAGCATACGCAAGGTTCCCTTGCACTGCGCATCACAAAGAAAGGTGAAGCACTTGTGCATCGTGAGAGCACACAGCGCGAACAAGATCTCTCACACGATCGCACCAAGTCACGGCTACTTGATGCATCTGACCCATTCCTGGTAGCTGTTGGCATCTCAGATGCAAAGGGCCATGTGAAGCCGAGCAAGATGGATAAATACAAGCAGGTGGAGGAGTTCTTGCGACTTCTGATGCCAACTTTAACTTCAGCTATTTCAGCAGGACATATCCATAAGCCTTCCGAGAGTAATCCGCTGACCATTGTCGATCTTGGATGTGGCCATGCCTATCTCACCTTTGCAGCACATCAATATCTTCGCTCGCAAGGAGTTGCAGTCAAAGTCATTGGTATTGATGTGAGAACCGCAGCGCGCGATCGCAACAATGAGATTGCACGTCAGCTAGGAATTGATAGAACAATTGAATTTAGGGCTGAGGAGATTGCAGATACAACGCTGAAGAGCGCTGATATCTCCATCGCACTGCATGCATGCGATACAGCAACTGATGATGCAATTGCGTGGACAGTGAACGCCGATGCAAAGCTTGCACTGATTGCCCCATGTTGCCATCACGATATTCAGGCACAGATGAATGAGATTCCTGAGCCATGGTCACTGCTGACTCGTAATGGCATTATGAAAGAGCGCCTCGGTGATCTGCTTACCGATGCCCTGCGCATGCAGATTATGAAGCTGCGCGGATATCGCGTGGAAGCTATTGAATTCGTTGGGGGAGAACACACTCCACGCAATCTCATGATCCGAGCGGTCAAAACTGGGGCTCTTGCAGATGCTGCGGATGAGGCTAAATATGAGCAGATGCTCGCTCTCTGGAAAGTTAAACCAGCACTTGCCACACTGCTAAACCGTTAGACTGCGCACTATGTCTAAGGTCCTTGCATCCCTTCCCGTTGGTGAAAAAGTGGGTATCGCCTTCTCTGGCGGCCTCGATACATCGGTAGCTGTCGCATGGATGCGTGCAAAGGGAGCTATTCCTTGCACCTACACAGCAGACCTTGGCCAATACGATGAGCCAGATATTGATTC
>JBDLSZ010000094.1:0-2935 GCA_039799305.1 Actinomycetota bacterium | reverse complement strand
TAATTTGGGCCCAGATCAATGCATCATTGTGGGGATCGTCTTTATACAGATATTGCTATGGGCCATGCCTCAGGAATGGATTCGGCACTTGTTTTTACTGGCGAAACGAGCCCCGAGATGCTTCAGGCCGCCGATTTTGTAGTTCATCCCACCTATGTCCTCAACAATGTGAGATACGTGTTTGCTCAGTAGGAAGGTAATCTTATGCAGTGCCTCAATACAAAGTAGCAATCGTTGGAGCCGGTCCTGCTGGCTACTTTGCTGCTCTTGCACTTCAAAATCTTCAAACAGAAGAGCTGCAATTCTCCATCGACATGATCGAACGTCTTGCCACTCCTTGGGGATTAGTACGAAGCGGTGTTGCACCAGATCACCCAAAGATTAAGACAGTTGCAAAGGTATTTGAAAAAGTTGCAAATGAGCCAAACTTTAGATTGTTTGCAAACGTTGAACTCGGAAGTGATTTCACCATCCAGCAGCTGAAAGAGAAGTACGACGCTGTGGTTATTGCAACAGGTACTGCGCTAGGCAAGAAGCTTGGCATTCCAGGTGAAGAGCTTGCGGGATCTATGTCTGCGGCCACCTTTGTACCTTGGTATAACGCACACCCAGATTTCAAGGATGAATCAGTTGACCTAAGTTGTGAGACTGCAGTTGTCATTGGCGCAGGAAATGTGGCAATGGATGTTGCTCGCATGCTTGCACTTGAGCCAAGTGAGCTCGATCCAACTGATACTGCAGATCATGCAATCGATGCCTTTAAGCAAAGCGCGGTTCGAACTGTTCTCATCAGTGCACGCCGCGGGCCTGAGCATGCAGCCTTCACATCCCCTGAACTTCGTGAGCTTCCTAAGCTTGAACACACCAATGTCGTTATGCACAAGTCAGATATTGAAGCGGCGATTGTTCGCGCAGGAGATGCACCTGAAAAAGAGGTAAAGAGCAACCTTGATGCGATGTTGTTGATCTCAGAGAAAGAAGCGACAGCCCACGAGCGCACAATGAAGTTCCAATTCCTTGCTACCCCTATAGAGATCAAGGGCAATGGCCGAGTTGAAGAAGTTGTATTCCAGAAGACTGGAAGTGATGAAACTTTCAGCATCAAGTGCGGTTTAGTTATTACTGCCATTGGTTATGAAGCAGCATCCCTTGAAGGGATTCCTTATGAAAAGGGCAAAGTAGTTAATACTGATGGCCGCGTAAAGGAAAATGTGTATGTGGTTGGCTGGGCAAAGCGCGGACCGTCAGGAGTCATTGGCACCAATAAGTCAGATGCATCAGATGTGATGAAGCTTCTCGTTGAAGATCTAGGAACACCTAAGAGCTCAGGTGATATCACCGATGTAATTACACATAACAGAGTTGTAACTCAGCAGCACTGGCAGGCGATTAATGCGGCAGAAGTTACAGCAGGTGAGTCTGTTGGAAAGCCACGACGTAAGTCTGTGGCTCGTGAAGAGCTACTCAAGCACGCAGGTCTTTAAAGCGGCTTAATAATTCCTAGTTGCTCACGAAAACCGAGTGAATCCCAGGCGTCAAATCCATCGAGAACAACACCATCTTTAATGGTGTCGATAGAAACACCATCGACTGCAATCTTTGCACCCGATGAAGATTTTCCAAGATAGTCAGCGCCTGTGTGAGTACCGGTCAGGTGCCAGCGAGTGACTACGCGATCGCCTTCGGCAATAATCTCTCGAACATCAAAGTGAAGATCTGGAAATGCTGCATGCCACTTCTTCCATTGCTCGCGAAATGATTCGCGCCCCACACCAAATTTAGGATCATTACCTGCAGCATCTAGTGCGATAAAGCGATCGATGGCAGATTCATCTTTCTGATTCCAGATTTGTTCAAAGAAATCAGCAGCTGCTTGGCGATTAGATTCGAGTGAACTCATGAGGCAACCACGACGATCTCTGATCCTTTATATTCCAGAATATGAGCCTTCTTACCTACTGCAATCTCACCGACTGCATGTAGCCCTAGAGTCTTTGCAGGAAGTGTGGATGCAGCAAAAACACAGTCAACAATATTGTTATTAAAGGTAAGAAAATTAACAAATGCCTTATCCATGGTGAGTGTGCTGCCAGCAAGTGAATGATTAGAGGTTAATCGAGCAACCCCATCTAGGACTACAACATCGAGGGATCCGATGGAGTAACTACCATCTGCACCACCTGCTGCAGACATCGAGTCGGTAATCAAAATAGTGCGCTGATCACCTGAGGCCAGAACCTCTCTAAGAATTTCATCAGTGACGTGCACACCATCAATAATCATTTCAAGCGGAATCTTCTTCTGCGCAAGAGATGCTTCAGCGATAGTTGAAGCACCCGCTACTGGCTTAGGCATTCCATTGCTGAAGTGGGTAATCAGCTTTGCACCAGCTGCAAAGGCAGCGTTCGTTGTTGCCGCATCTGCCTGAGAATGGCCAAGGGCGACAGTGACTCCACGAGAAGTTAGGTATTCAACTGCTTCAATACCGCCATCGAGTTCAGGGGCGAGAGTGATCATTGTGATTGCACCTTGGCCTGCATCAAGCAGTGCTGATAGTTCATCGATATTAGGTGATCGCAAAAGAGATGGCTCATGAGCACCGCAGCGTGCATGTGAAAGGTATGGACCTTCTAAGTGAATTCCTTCAAAGACTCCAGCATTGACCATAGGAACTAAGCGAAGAATCTGTTCTTCAAGAACACCAATAGGTTCAGTAACTAAGGATGCAATATGAGTTGTTGTGCCATGGGTGAGGTGGGTATTACGCGCTGCTGCAACGTTTTCGGGTGAGAGATCTGAGAAGTAGAAACCTGCGCCGCCATGGGAGTGAATATCAACAAAGCCTGGAATCAAAGTTCCTGAGTGGCTTGAATCAGGAGTTTCTGCGCAGTTCAAAGAAATTGCTGTGATGACTCCATCGGCGCCCTTAATGCAG
>JBDLSZ010000093.1:0-21769 GCA_039799305.1 Actinomycetota bacterium | reverse complement strand
AGGTCATCTCGCTCTCGGCACATAATGACTCCAATATTGCAATGCAGATCGCTCTCAATGAAAGAGAGATCCGAGTGCTGTGGGGCGCCAATGAGAAGAGCGCCTTGAAAATCGAAGTTATCAACGCACTTGTTGCACTTGAAGAGAATAAGAACATCCGTCGTATTGATGTGAGTGCACCACATGCGCCGATTGTTAAATAGCGGCGCTACTTTTAGAAATATTCACTGCAAGATTTGATAGTGAAAAACATTTCTATCTATCAAGTGCGGGTTGAGAAAATAGTTCGTGGCGGTCTTTGATTAGTACTTCGTAAGCGCATACGTTGCCGCCATCAAAGAAGGTAGAAATGTAATTCTCAAGTAGAGGTTTACAGTTCTAAAGGGGGACTCACGTGGCTGCACCACAGAATTACTTAGCTGTCATCAAAGTTGTCGGTATCGGCGGCGGCGGAGTAAATGCAATCAATCGCATGATTGATGTCGGATTAAAAGGCGTTGAGTTCATCGCTATTAATACTGACGCGCAACATTTGTTAATGAGTGATGCAGATGTGAAGCTAGATATTGGTCGCACATCAACAAAGGGTCTTGGTGCAGGCGCTGCTCCTGAAAAGGGAAGACAAGCTGCACTCGATCACACTGAAGAGATTGAAGAAATTCTTCGTGGTGCAGATATGGTTTTTGTTACTGCAGGAGAAGGCGGCGGAACCGGAACCGGTGGAGCCCCTATCGTTGCAAAGATTGCTCGCGATCTTGGTGCGCTAACTATCGGTGTTGTTACAAAGCCATTCTCATTTGAAGGAAAGATTCGTACACGTCAAGCAGATGAAGGTATTGAACTTCTTCGCGAACAAGTTGACACACTTATTGTTATTCCAAACGATCGCTTGCTTGCAATCTCAGATCGTTCCATTACAGCAGTAGATGCATTTAAGAGTGCGGATCAAGTTCTTCTCTCGGGCGTTCAAGGAATCACAGAGATCATTACACAGCCAGGTCTTATCAACCTTGACTTCGCAGATGTGAAGACAGTGATGACAGATGCTGGTTCAGCGCTTATGGGAATTGGTTCAGCGCGAGGCGAGAATCGCGCAACGAGAGCTGCAGAGCTTGCAATCTCAAGTCCACTCCTTGAAGCATCTATCGATGGCGCAATGGGAGTTCTTCTCTCAGTTGCAGGTGGCTCAGATCTTGGCCTCTTTGAAATCAACGAAGCATGCGAGCTTGTTCAGGCGGCTGCTCACCCAGATGCACGCATTATCTTTGGAACAACTATCGATGATGCACTTGGTGATGAAGTTCGCATTACTGTGATTGCTGCAGGCTTTGCTGGCGGGGAACCGAAGAAGGTAGTCATGCCAGTTATCAATGCAACAACTCTGGGTGGAGTGGCAGATCCCATTCCATCTAATGACCCACTTTCTGTGGCTCTGGACCTTGATTCAGCCCCACGCAAGCGTGTGACATTTGAGGAGCTCGTCTCTGAGGATGAAATCGATGTCCCAGATTTCATGAAGTAATTCACCTCCTTAACTTTTATGAAGTATCGCTTTACCAATCGCACCGGTGGCGCAAGCTCCGGTGCTTTTGCATCTTTCAACCTGGGCACTCATGTCTCTGATGATCTGACCACAGTTCTCGCTAATCGAGCACTTCTTGCTGATGAGGTTGGTCCTATTCAGTACATGTCACAGGTTCACGGCAATCGTGTTGTGGTGATTGAAGAGGTAACGGATGAGGATCCGACTGCTGATGCGTTGGTCACGGGTATTCCTGGAGTCAGCCTTGCTGTGCAGGTCGCAGATTGCATTCCACTACTGCTGCACTCTGCAGAATCAGTGGCGGCAGTGCATGTGGGTCGCAAAGGACTAGTCAATGGTGTTGCACTTGCTGCCCTTGATGCAATGCGCGATATGGGTTCGCAGAAAATCACAGCAATCATTGGGCCTTGCATCTGTGGTCCCTGCTATGAAGTTTCCCAAGAGATTTATGATGAAGTCGTTGCTGTGCATCCTGCAGCTGCTTCACGCACCGCTCAAGGCACTGTGGCGTTAGATCTGCCTGCCGCGCTGCGAGTTGTATTGGAAGGCCAAGCAGTTCTCGTCATTGATGAATCTCGTTGCACACTCGAGGAAAGTGACCTTTATTCCTATCGTCGAGATGGCGTGACTGGCCGGCAAGCTGGGATTATTAGCTTATGAGTCGTCGCGATGAGTTAGCCGCTAACCTTGCATCAGTGCAATCGCGTATTACCAACCCCAATGTGACTTTGATTGTGGTGACAAAGACCTATCCGGTCAGCGATGTGCAGATCTTGAGTGAGCTGGGAATCACACACTTTGGTGAGAACCGCAATGAAGAGGGTCTTGAAAAATCATCGGTTGTGGATGCAACTTGGCACTATCAAGGAGAGATTCAAAGCCGGAAGTTACGAGATATTGCGCAGTGGGCCAATGTCATTCATTCACTGGATACAGCAAGCCATATAGCCAAACTTGATTCGGTTGCCACATCCACCATTGATGTTTTTCTCCAGCTCTCACTCGATGGTGATCCATCGCGTGGAGGAGTCATCGAATCTGAGCTGCCAGCCCTTGCAGATGCAGTCCTTGCATCCTCTCATTTGAATCTGATGGGGCTGATGAGTGTGCCGCCGGTGGCCACAGATCCCCGGATGGCATTTACAGAAATTGCTGCAATTCATCAACGATTTATCAGTACTTATCCAGCAGCGAAATCGCTCTCTGCTGGCATGTCAGGGGACTATGAAATCGCCATTGATTGCGGTGCGACACATATCCGCGTTGGTAGCTCAATCCTCGGCTCTCGCACAACCCGCTAGTAACCTAGTCATATGTCAGCACTCAATAAAATGATGGGCTTCCTTGGCCTCGTCGATTCAGATGAAGAGACCACAGTTTCAGAAGCTCCAGCTCGCACCGCGGTTGCACGTCCAAGTCGCGAACGTACGGGAGTAACAGTTCTTGGTTCACATACATCAGCAACACAACCTGCGATGATTGAAGAACCAGCAACATATAACATCATCACTTTGCAACCACGTTCTTACTCTGAAGCTCGCAAAGTTGGCGAGTACTACCGTGAAGGAAATCCTGTCATCATCAATCTTGATGACATGGAAGAGTCTGAGCGCAAGCGCCTTGTTGATTTTTCAAGTGGTCTTGTCTTTGGTCTTCACGGACGCATCGAACGCATCAGTCTTAAAGTTTTCTTGCTCTCACCAGCGAATGTCTCTGTGAGCAATGAAGATAAGACAGCTGCTCAGGCAAGCTTCTTTAATCAGAGCTGACCTGCTGCATGCTCTCCTCAATACTGATTCAACTTTTAGGGCTCTTTAAACTTGCTCTCTTTGCTCGCATCATCATCGATTACGTTCGCATGTTTGCCCGTAACTGGAAACCAAATGCAATCTTCTTAGGTCTCTTTGAGATTATTTACTCGATTACCGATAGGCCGATGAAGTTTGTTCAACGCTTTATCCCACCGCTTCGCCTTGGGGGCGTTGCAATTGATCTATCTTTTATCGTGCTCTTGATTGCAATTAATGCAGCTCAAGTAGCAATCAATGTCTTGCTCTAAGAGCTAGGCTTTTTTCAGCACAACTCCCACGCCAAGTTCATTCTCCTCCTGAGCAACTGTTGCATCGTGCTCAAAGGAAAGTGCGAGAACTTCATCGGCAATATGGGAAGCGCTGGCGGTAATCGTTGCTACCAATTCAGCAGGTGCATTCCAGCGAACTGAGATGCGATCTGAGATATCAAAACCATCGCTCTTGCGACGCTCTTGAATGAGTCGAATTACTTCGCGCACATGCCCTGAAGCAATGAGGTCTGGCGTGAGAGCGAGATCGAGTGCAACGCTTTCGCCATCGTGGCTTGCAACCATCCATCCACTCTTGGGAACTTCAGTGATGACGAGGTCATCGAGATCGATTGCAAAATCACCGAGCGTGGCAGAACCTGTGGTGCGAAGCCCCTTTACAAGAGCGGTCGCATCGGTTGCAGCAATCAGCTTTGCAACATCTTGCACAGCCTTGCCGTATTTAGCACCGAGTGATTTGAAGTTTGCCTTCACTGAGATATCAACGAGATCTCCATCGGCATGAGCGATATCTTCTAAGTTAAGAACATTGAGCTCATCAGAGATCTGCTCCTTCATATCCGAAGGAAGGGATGACCACCCTTGAGCCGAGATGAGCGCACGCTGGAGAGGCTGGCGAATCTTGATGGCAGATTCTGCGCGAGCAGCGCGTCCTAGTTCAACAACGCGACGTGTCATAGCTACTTGTTCATTGAGCTTGGTATTGACCAGCGATGAATTAGAAACTGGGAAATCTGTGAGGTGGACCGATGTTGCAGCGTTTTGGTCTGCAGCACGAACCAATACCTGCCATGTGTGCTCTGCAATGAAGGGAACCATAGGTGCAAGGAGTTGAGTGATAGTTGTCAGGCACTCATGCAGCGTTGCAAGGGCTGCAACATCGCCATCCCAGAATCGCCGGCGCGAGCGTCGCACATACCAATTCGATAAGTCATCGATAAAGCGAGCAAGAACCTTTCCTGCATTCTGTGAATCAAAGTCGTTATAGGACTTATCAACTTCTGCAATCAGGGCGTTGAGTTCACTGATAATCCATTGATCCATCATGGAGCGATCTTTGAGAGCTGGGCTCTGAGAAAGTTCGAAGTTGGAGGCTTCTGCATAGAGTGCGTGGAAAGAGATGGTGTTCCAGTAGGTGAGAAGTGTTTTGCGGACAACATCAGAGATTGCATCGTGGCCCACGCGGCGCGCAGACCAAGGAGAGCCTGCTGCGAGCATGTACCAGCGCACAGCATCTGCCCCATGTTGATCCATCAGTGAAATTGGCTCGAGCACATTGCCTAAGTGCTTACTCATCTTGCGTCCATCTTTATCCAAGATATGGCCAAGGCAGAGCACGCTCTTGTAAGAACTTTCATCAAAGACGAGAGTTCCAATAGTCATCAAGGTATAGAACCAACCACGAGTCTGATCGATTGCCTCACAGATGAAGTCAGCAGGGTACGCGGCTTTGAACTTCTCAACTGAACCTGGCTTATGTGGATAGCCCCACTGTGCAAAAGGCATTGCGCCAGAGTCATACCAGCAGTCAATGACTTCAGGAACACGAGTCATTGTTTCTGAACAATCGCTACATGCAAATGTAATGTCATCGACAAAAGGACGATGAGGATCTAAGTTGCTCAACTCTTGGCCGGCAAGTGCGCCTAGCTCTTTGAGTGAATCAACACAGACCTCGTGCTTATTTTCACAGCGCCAGATCGGAAGGGGAGTGCCCCAGTAACGATTACGTGAAAGAGCCCAGTCGATATTGTTATTGAGCCAATCTCCGTAACGACCAGTCTTAATAGTCTCTGGATGCCAATCGGTCTTCTCATTCTCGCGAATGAGTTCATCCTTAATAGATGTAGTTCGGATATACCAAGAAGGTTGTGCGTAATAGATCAGTGCTGTGTGACAGCGCCAGCAATGAGGATATTCGTGTTCATATGGCTGATGCTTATAGAGAGCACCTGATGCTTTGAGCTCTTTCACAAGTGGCTTATCTGCCTCTTTAAAGAACATACCTCCCACAACAGGAGTATCGGGAAGGAATGTTCCATCTGGTGCAATGGGATTTACGACAGGCAAACCATATGAACGGCAGACAAGTAAGTCATCTGCACCGAATGCGGGGGATTGGTGAACAAGCCCTGTTCCATCTTCAGTGGTCACATATGTTGCAAGGACGATGAAGTGAGAATCTGGGATCTCAAGGTAATCGAATGGGCGCTTATAAGTGATGCGCTCGAGATCTTTACCCTTAATAGTCTTAAGGATTTCATGCTCGCCTGCAACCTTGGAAAGAAGCGGCTGGGCAACAACAAGTACTTCACTTACATCTTCAACAGTTGCCTTTACGACTACGTAATCCACATCAGGATGGACTGCCACAGCAGTATTGGAGACAAGAGTCCATGGCGTTGTGGTCCACACGAGGAAGGATGCTTTGAGTTCTGCGAGCTCTCCTGATGTTGCAGGAAAGCGAACAAAGACTGATGGATCAGTAACAGTTTCATATCCTTGAGAGAGTTCGTGATCTGATAATCCTGTGCCACAACGAGGGCAGTAAGGTGCAACACGATGGTCTTGAACGAGAAGACCCTTCTTCCAAATCTCTTTCAAACTCCACCAGACGCTCTCCACATACTCTGGAGCCATAGTCCAATAAGCTTGATCGAAATCAACCCAGAAGCCCATACGTTCTGTCATGGTGGTAAATGCATCAACGTGGCGCGTTACAGATTCGCGGCACTTATCGTTAAAGGGTGCGATGCCATACTTTTCAATATCGCCCTTACCTGTGAATCCAAGTTCTTTCTCAACCGCAATTTCAACAGGAAGTCCGTGACAATCCCAACCAGCTTTACGAGTGACGTATTTTCCCTTCATCGTTTGATAACGAGGGAATACATCTTTAAATACACGCGCTTCAATGTGGTGAGTACCTGGCATGCCGTTTGCAGTCGGAGGGCCTTCATAAAATGTCCATGGAGTGGCTCCAGCACGAGATTCGGTGCTCTTATGGAAGATGTCATTCTCGCGCCAGAAATCTAGGATCGAACGTTCCATTGCTGGAAGGTCGATCGCGGCAGGGATTGCGCGAAATGGTGATGACATAAAAAATCCTCCAAGAAGTAATGCACTCTTGGAGGGACGAAGCCGATGAGCTTCGCGGTACCACCCGCCTTGTATCGAATAGCTGCTGCCTTCGATACCTCTTTATTACTTACATTCAGCTGGTTCTACCCCGCCTGATTAAGGCGAATCTTCCAGCGTGCTCCGAAGGTGATGGCCTCATCAACGCACATTTCCTGCAAGGTCTTGCGTGGTTAGTCTAAACCATGCGTGGCAAAGTTGGTTACGAGAGCAAAAACGCATAAGGTGCGCGGCGTGCCAGGAAAAAAGGTTGTGAAGAAGGCGGCTAAGAAAGCCCCTGCCAAGAAAGCACCTGCAAAAAAGGTCGCGAAGAAGGCTCCTGCGAAGAAGGTTGCAAAGAAAGCTGTAGCGAAGAAGGCAGCTAAGAAGGCACCTGCGAAGAAGGTTGCTAAGAAATCAATACCCGTGAAGAAGGCGCCAGCTGTGAAATCACATGGCCGACCATTCCCATCCAAGATTGGTAAGACAACTCTTACCGTTGATGAAAAGTCTCAGACAGTCTCTGTTGCAACTGTAGTTGCACCATCTGCAGCTCCTGTCGTTGAAGAGCGTCGTTTAGTAATGCCGCCTCCACCACGACCTGTGAAGAGCGGCAAAAAGGTTGCACCTCTTAAGCCGATCAAGGCTGCACCAACACCTGTGACTGCAGATGCCAATGAAGCACCGTGGACTGCTGCAGAACTTAAAACTATACGCACAGAAATTTCTGCAGATCTCGAACGTCTGCGCCATGAGCTTTCAGTTGTAGAGCGCGAGATGGATGAACTGATTGCCGATTCTGGTGAAGGTGCCGGAGATGATCAGGCAGATTCAGGAACCAAGACATTTGAACGCGAGCACGAGATGTCACTTGTGATTAATGCACGCGACATGGTGTTGCAGACCGAGCGCGCTCTCGAGCGTATTGATGCCAAGACATATGGAAATTGTGAAGTGTGTGGAGCAGCAATTGGTAAGGCACGTCTTCAAGTATTTCCTCGCGCAACCTTGTGCATGATCTGCAAGCAGAAGGAAGAGCGGCGCTAAAGTGCGCCGATTGTTCGCAACTGCGTGGACTATCTGGCTCTTTGATTTTGCAACAAAGGCATGGGCGTTAACTTCTCTTTCATCCAGTGAACCTCGAAAGATAATCGGTTCATTTCTCCAACTCACTCTGGTTCATAATCCTGGCGCTGCCTTTAGCTTTGCCACAGGATTCACACTTGTCTTCTCACTTCTAGCACTTGCAGTTGTCGTCGCTGTCGTTTACTTCGCACCGAAGATCACATCAGGTGGATGGCAACTCTCTATTGGCCTTCTTCTTGGGGGAGTGCTTGGCAATCTCACTGATCGCATCTTCCGTGAGCCATCATTTTTAAGCGGGCATGTCATCGATTGGATTCAGATTCCTTCGTGGCCAGTCTTTAATCTTGCAGATAGTGCGATTTGTATTGCCGCTTTCATCGCCTTTGTCTTATCGCTGAGAAATGTCCCACCCATTACACGGGTAGGGTAGCCACATATGACACGAGAACTCAGACAGTTAACTGTCCCCGAAGGCGTTGCAGGTGAACGCATTGATAGCGCTCTGACGCGCGTTCTTGGTCTCTCCCGCACAGCAATCGTCAAACTTCTCGAAGATGGTGATATCACTACAGATAATCGTGCGATGCAGAAGTCAGATCGCGTTGCAGCGGGCCAACTGATTGAAGTATTGATGCCAGCGCCTGTGAACCAAGATCCGATTCCTCTTACGCCCCTTGAAGGACTCACTGTTGTCTATAACGATGATGACATTGTGGTCATTGATAAACCTGTGGGGTGTGCAGCGCACCCAAGTCCAGGATGGATGGGACCCACCGTTGTTGGCGCACTGATGGCGGCTGGTTACACCATCTCTACATCAGGTCCTGCAGAACGTGCTGGAGTTGTTCACCGCCTTGATGCTGGAACTTCTGGGCTGATGATTATTGCAAAGACAGAAAACTCATATTTGAAACTTAAAGAGATGTTCCGTGCTCATGATGTGGAGAAGACCTATCACGCACTTGTGCAGGGACATATGGATCCATCGACGGGAACTATTGATGCACCGATTGATCGCCACCCTAAGGAAGATCATCGCTTTGCAGTGGTTGCAACAGGCAAAGAGAGCATCACTCACTACGAAGTCATTGAGTATTACCGCTCTGTCTCCCTTGTGAAGGTGGAATTAGAAACTGGGCGCACACATCAAATTCGCGTGCACTTCTCAGCGCTCGGCCATCCACTCGTGGGGGATACGACATATGGTGCAGATCCTGTCTTAGGTAAGAAGATGAAGATGTCTCGACCTTGGCTTCATGCCCTTGAACTTCGTTTCAACCATCCCATCAATGGCAACCCTCTTGTGCTCACCGCGCCATACCCAGCCGACCTTCAGGCATCTCTGGCGTTGCTATCGGATGCAGTTCTGCCTTAGGCGCTAATGTTGCGCCACCATGTCATCTGAAGATTTTTCAGCTTCACGGGCATCGACGCAAGACTCGTTTGTACATCTTCATGTGCATACCGAGTACTCGATGCTCGATGGTGCCGCGCGCGTTGGAGATCTAGTTCAAGAGGTAGCTCGCCAAGAAATGCCGGCGATTGCGATGACAGATCACGGAAATGTTTTCGGAGCATTTGATTTCTATAAGCAGGCAACTAAAGCTGGCGTTAAACCAATCATCGGAATCGAAGCCTATGTAGCACCTGAGTCTCGTTTTGATAAGAAGCGAGTGCAGTGGGCTGATGGCGGAGAAGATGATGTCTCAGGTGGTGGTGCATATACCCACATGACAATCTTGGCTGAAAATAATGTCGGCCTTGCCAATCTCTACAAGTTATCTTCACTTGCATCCCTTGAAGGTTATTACTACAAGCCACGTATGGATCGCGAGCTCATCTCACGCCATGCTGATGGGTTGATTGCAACAACAGGATGTCCTGGCGGTGAGATCCAAACTCGCCTGCGCATGGGCAATTACAAGGAAGCTCTGCGCGCAGCGAGTGATTACCGCGATATTTTCGGTGCCAATAACTTCTTCCTAGAGCTGATGGATCACCAGATTGAGATTGAAACTCGCGTTAAAGATGATCTTCTCAAATTAGCTAAAGAGCTCAAGCTTCCGCTGCTTGCTACCAACGATCTTCACTACACACGACATGAAGATGCTGCAGCCCATGCGGCTCTGCTCTGTGTGCAATCGGGCTCCACCCTGGCAGATCCCAAGCGATTTAGATTCGATAATGATGAGTTCTATCTGAAAACCCCAGCGCAGATGCGTGAGCTCTTTAAAGATATTCCAGAATCCTGCGATAACACCTTGCTGATTGCAGAGCGTTGCAATGTGACACTTCGCGAGAATGAGAACTTACTTCCGGCATTTGGTGTTCCTGAAGGCGAAACCGAAGATTCTTGGCTCCGCAAAGAATCTGTGCGCGGTCTTCTTGAGAAGATGGGCGATGAGGCAACTGAGGAATATCGCACTCGTCTGCAATATGAACTCGATGTCATGGCAAAGATGGGATTTCCAGGTTACTTCCTTGTTGTTGCAGACCTTGTGGGTCATGCAAAGAAGGTTGGAATTCGCGTGGGACCAGGACGTGGATCTGCAGCAGGATCTCTCGTTGCATATTCACTTGGCATTACAGGACTTGATCCGATTGAACACGGCCTCTTGTTTGAGCGATTCCTTAATCCAGAGCGTATCTCGATGCCTGATATCGACCTCGACTTTGATGAACGTCGTCGCTCAGAAATGATTCGCTATGCAACGGAGAAATATGGCGAAGATCGCGTTGCACAGATCATTACCTACGGAACTATTAAGTCAAAGCAATCGCTGAAGGATGCCACTCGTGTTCTTGGTTATCCCTATGCAATTGGTGAGAAGTTAACAAAAGCCCTTCCACCATCGGTCATGGGTAAAGACATCACACTCTCTGGCGTCTTTGATTCTCAGGATGGCCGCCATGGTGAAGCAGGTGAATTCCGCCAGCTCTATGAGAGCGATCCTGATTCCAAGCGCGTAGTTGATTTAGCAAAGGGGCTTGAGGGTCTCAAGCGCCAATGGGGAGTGCATGCAGCAGGAGTCATCCTCTCGCGCGAACCGCTACTTGATGTGATTCCAATCCATCGCCGTGAAGCAGATGGCGCCATCATCACACAATTCGATATGGGTGCATGTGAAGCAACAGGACTTCTCAAGATGGACTTCCTTGGACTTCGTAACCTGTCTGTTCTCGATGATGCACTTCTTAATATCAAAGCCAATCAAAATATTGATGTGGTTCTTGAAGATCTGCCGCTCAGTGATCAAAAGACTTTTGATCTTCTCTCGCGCGGTGACACGCTCGGTGTCTTCCAGCTCGACGGTGGGCCTATGCGCGCACTTCTGCGCAGCATGTCACCTGACTCATTTGCCGATATCTCAGCTGTGATTGCTCTCTATCGCCCTGGACCTATGGGTGAGAATTCACATAATAACTATGCAGATCGTAAGAATGGTCGCAAACCTGTTGAGCCAATCCATCCTGAACTTTCAGAGCCACTGCAAGAAATTCTTGGTGGTACATATGGACTCATCGTCTATCAAGAGCAGGTAATGGCGATTGCGCAGAAAGTTGCTGGCTTTACTCTCGGACGCGCAGACTTGTTACGTAAGGCAATGGGTAAGAAGAATAAAGAGATTCTAGATACCGAATACATACCATTTGAAGCTGGCATGAAGGAAAATGGATTCTCTGTCAGCGCTATCAAACGTCTCTGGGAAGTTTTGATTCCCTTCTCAGATTACGCATTTAACCGAGCACATAGTGCTGGATATGGTGTTGTCTCTTTCTGGACTGCATACCTGAAGGCAAATTACCCAACTGAATATATGGCAGCACTTCTCACAAGTGTGCGCGATGATAAAGATAAATCAGCGCTCTATCTCTCAGAGTGTCGCCGTATGGGAATCAAGGTTCTTCCACCTGATGTCAATGAATCCGATGCTGAGTACACACCTCGTGGAAAAGATATTCGTTTTGGTCTTGCTGCTATTCGTAACGTGGGCGAGGGCGTAGTGGCCTCGGTCAAAGCCTCCCGTGAGAGTAAGGGTGCATTCACATCCTTTGGTAATTTCCTTGCAAAAGTTGATGCCAATGTGTGCAATAAGAAGACCATTGAATCTTTGATTAAGGCTGGTGCATTTGATTCTCTCGAGCATCCTCGTAAGGGTCTGATGGCAATACATCTTGAAGCAATTGATTCGGTGATTGAGACAAAGCGCGCAGAGGCAATCGGACAGTTCGATCTCTTTGGGGGCGACTCCATAACTCAGGTCGCTGGAGTAGATATTGATATTCCTGCAACGGAATGGGATAAATCAACGTTACTTACCTTTGAGCGCGAGATGTTAGGTCTCTATGTTTCAGATCATCCACTTCTTGGCGTTGAGCATGTTCTTCGCTCTCACACGGATATGACTATTAGCCAACTTCTTGAAGATGGTCCGCAAGATGGAATGGTCACTATTGGTGGATTAATTACTGGTATTCAGCGAAAAGTTTCTCGCCAAGGCGCTTCATGGGCCGTTGTTAATGTGGAAGACCTTGAAGGCGCCATCGAAGTTCTCTTCTTCTCTAATACATATAACCAATATGCGCTCTCACTGACTGAAGATCGCGTTGTGGTTGTTCGTGGACGTTTCTCTCGCACAGATGAACAAGTTCGATTTACAGCACTTGAAATGAAGATGCCTGATATCTCCGCAGCTCCTATGGGTCCACTGCTCATCTCTCTTCCAGCGGCACAAGTAACTCCACCTATTGTTGATCGCATCAAGGAAATCTTGCGTTCACATCCTGGAAAGCGAGAAGTTCATCTGCAAGTCATTGATCAGCAGAAATCAACAACTCTGAAAATTGATGCGCTGGTCACATCATCACCAAGTTTGAGCGCAGATCTCAAGGCGATTCTCGGCCCTGACTGTTTGGTTCGCATCTAACTCACCAGTAGTGCCCGCATTATTCAGGTCTCATCGCATCCCTGCCGCAAAGTAGAATCACCCTGTGATTCGCACCGTTGACCTCCGTGGACAGTCTCTTGATAAGGCTGGCTATCAAGCCGAGCTTCCACGTGCACAGCTCGATGTTGCAAAGGCAATGACGCTGATCGAACCGATTCTTCACCGTGTACAACACGGGACCGAGGCAGATCTGATTGCACTTGCTCAAGAATTTGATGGCGTTAGGCCAGCATCGATTCGCGTTCCACAATCCGCACTCGATGCAGCACTTGCAGAGCTTGACCCTGCCATTCGCACAGCTCTTGAAGTCTCAGCAGAGCGGATTCGCAAAGTGCATAACGATCAAGTGCGTGCTGAAACTCGCACCACGGTTGTCGATGGCGGAACTGTGACTGAGAAATGGATTCCGGTTGATCGCGTGGGGCTCTATGTTCCAGGTGGTCGCGCTGTCTATCCCAGTAGTGTGTTGATGAATGTCATTCCTGCACAGATTGCCAAGGTGTCCAGCATCGCTGTCGCATCTCCACCACAGAAAGAATTTGGCGGACTTCCACACCCCACCATTCTTGCAACCTGCGCCCTCCTTGGAATTACTGAGGTCTATGCAGTCGGGGGAGCACAAGCAATTGCACTCTTTGCTTATGGCATGAAGGGCGTTGCGCAAAAGTGTGACCTCGTAACTGGTCCAGGCAACATCTATGTCGCTGCTGCAAAGCGGGCACTGCGCGGAGTTATCGGTATTGATTCAGAGGCAGGCCCAACAGAAATTGCGATCCTTGCAGATGAAAGTGCTCTGGCTGCCGACGTTGCAGCAGATCTGATCAGTCAGGCTGAGCATGATGTGATTGCGGCGGCTGTGCTTGTTACAACCTCAATTCAATTGGCTAAGGATGTTGAGGCAGAACTTGAGAAGCGAGTGGCTGCAACCAAGCACTCCGAACGCATTCGCACAGCCCTTACTGGAATTCAATCTGCTATCGCACTCGTTGATTCCATCGAGCAAGGACTCGATGTTGTCAATGCTTATGCTGCTGAGCACTTAGAGATTCAGACGCGCAATGCTGGGCGCGATGCACAACAGGTCCGTAATGCAGGTGCTGTATTTATTGGTCGATTCTCACCTGTGTCATTAGGTGATTACTCTGCAGGTTCCAATCACGTTCTTCCCACAGGTGGATGTGCCTGCCACAGCAGTGGTCTTTCAGTGCAGACCTTCTTGCGAGGTCTTCACTTTATTGAGTATGACAAGAAGGCGTTCACAGAGATTCTGGATACTGTCGTGACCCTTGCAAACTCTGAAGACCTTCCAGCACACGGTGAAGCGATGACTGCGCGATTGGAAAATCTATGAACCAGTGGCCGTCATGGTTGCCGTTGCGCCAGAATCTTCAAGAGCTCTCAGCATATGGAGCGCCTCAACTTCCCGCCGATGCGGTGATGAATACCAATGAGAATCCTTATCCACCTTCTGCTGCCTTAGCGAAGGCAATTGCAGATCGCGTCTCTGAAGTTGCTCTCACGCTCAATCGTTATCCAGATAGAGATGCTCTTGTGTTGCGCGGCAAGCTTGCTGACTTTATCAATGGGCTATCACGCACCAAGTTTGGTTCTGCCAATGTGTGGGCTGCCAACGGAAGTAATGAAATTATTCAATCTCTCTTTATGGCATTTGGTGGTGGAACAGCGCTGGGGTTCACGCCCTCGTACTCAATGCACCCATTGATTGCCAAGGTCACACAAGTGCAATGGCTCAATGGCAATCGCCGTGAGGACTTCACTCTCGATATTGATTCAGCGATCGAGCAGATTCAACGCGATAAGCCAACGCTGACCTTTATTACAACACCGAATAACCCAACAGGATCTGCTGTCACGATTGAAGAAATTGAGAAGATTGCAAAATCTACTTCTGGCCTTCTTATCGTTGATGAAGCGTATGCAGAGTTCTCTGATGAGGTCTCTGCGGTGACGTTGATTGAGAAGTACCCACATGTAGTTGTGATTCGCACAATGAGTAAAGCATTTGCCTTTGCTGGAGTCAGACTCGGTTATCTTGTGGCAGATCCAGCAGTTGTGGATGCAATGTTCTTAGTGCGCTTGCCGTATCACCTCAGTGCGTTGACTCAAGCTGCTGGTGAAGTGGCACTCGACTTCAAAGATGAACTTCTAGGGACTGTGGCTCAACTGCGCACAGATCGCGATCGCGTTGCAGCTCAATTAAGTCAGATGGGCCTTTCAGTCATTCCAAGTGCATCGAACTTCTTGCTCTTCTCAGGCTTTGAAATGCCATCGGCCCAGCTCTGGCAGGCGATGCTCGATAGAGGAGTTCTCATCAGAGATGTGGGATTATTGGGTTACTTAAGAGTCACCATTGGCAATGAGGCCGAAAATACAAAGTTTATTTCAACGCTATCGCTATGCCTGGGAGAAAAATGAGCAGAACATCACGAGTCGAACGCACTACTAAAGAGTCAAGCGTTCTTGTTGAACTCAATCTCGATGGAACTGGTGAAATATCAGTTGACACGGGAGTCCCGTTCTTCGATCACATGCTTAGCCAGCTTGGTAAGCACTCAGGATTTAATCTCACCGTTAAGACAACAGGTGATGTCGATGTTGATTCACACCACACAGTTGAAGATACATCTCTTGCATTTGGTCAGGCTCTTCGTGAGGCGCTAGGGGATAAGGCAGGCATTCGTCGCTTTGGTGATGCAATGGTTCCACTGGATGAGGTTCTTGTGCAGGCAGCTGTTGATCTTTCAGGTCGTCCATACCTTGTGCATCGCCAGCCAGAGATCGTTGAACTTATTGGAACATTTGATACCACTCTTGGAAAACATATCTGGGAGTCCATCGTTGCTGAAGCGCGTATTGCACTGCATATTCGCGTTCTTGAAGGACGTAATGCCCACCACGTATTTGAGGCACAATTTAAGGCTGTTGCTCGCGCACTTCGCGATGCTGTTGCACTCGATGGACGAGTTGCGGGAATTCCTTCAACAAAGGGCTCTCTCTAACGTTCGTGATTGCAATACTTGATTACGGATCTGGCAACCTACGTTCAGCCCAACGTGCATTTGAAACTTCGGGCAAAGAGGTAGTTCTTACATCCGACTATGACGTTGCGCTCAACGCAGATGGATTAGTCGTGCCAGGCGTTGGAGCATTTGCAGCATGTATGCAAGGTCTTGCAGGCGTTCGAGGCGATCAGCTCGTGCGCGAACGCATTGCACTCAAGCGTCCAACTCTCGGCATATGTGTTGGTATGCAGATTCTCTTTGCACGTGGCCTTGAACATGGAAACCATGCTGGAGTCGGAGTGTGGGATGCAACGGTTGAAAAACTTAGCGCTCCGATATTGCCACATATGGGTTGGAATACAGTTGAAGTAGGTTCTGGCTCATCGCTCTTTAAAGGTGTTGAAAGCGAATCTTTCTACTTCGTGCACTCCTATGCGGTCAAGAACAAAGTAGGGGCGATTGCAACGATGTCTCATCATGGAGAGGATTTCCTTGCAGCAGTTGAAGATGGCGTGATTGCCGCTACGCAATTTCATCCTGAGAAATCAGGAGATGCAGGACTTCACCTCATTAAGAATTGGACGGATTCCCTATGAGTTACCTAGAACTATTACCGGCAGTTGATGTTAAAGATGGGCGAGCTGTCAGGCTGGTGCAAGGAGAGCTTGATGCAGAGACTGCCTATGGCAATCCACTAGAAGTAGCACTGGAATTTCAGGCAGCAGGTGCAGAGTGGCTTCACCTGGTCGATCTCGATGCTGCTTTTGGTCGCGGTGAAAATAGCGCGCTGCTTGCAGAGGTTGTGGGAAGACTTGATATCAAAGTTGAACTTTCAGGTGGTATTCGCGATGACGAGTCACTACGTCGCGCACTTGCAACAGGATGTCGACGCGTCAACCTAGGAACTGCTGCACTCGAAGATCCTGAATGGACTGCAAAGGTTATTGCTGAATTTGGCGATCGCATCGCTGTGGGACTTGATGTGCGCGGCCATGTTCTTGCAGCACGCGGTTGGACCAAAGAGGGAGGCGATCTCTTTGAAACTATTGAACGCCTTGAGCGCGATGGCTGTGCACGTTATGTCGTCACCGATGTGACAAAAGATGGAACTCTCAAGGGTCCGAATATTGAATTGTTGAAAGAAGTGTGTGCGGTGACTCGCAAACCTGTAATTGCATCGGGAGGAATTTCTTCCTTGCAAGATATTGCAGAGCTTGCGTCCCTTAATGGCATCGGTGTTGAAGGTGCAATCGTGGGTAAAGCTCTCTATGCGGGGGCATTTACTTTGCAAGAAGCGCTGGAGCTCACGAAGCGATGAGCCTTTCAGTTCGCATCATTCCGTGTCTTGACGTTACCGATGGTCGAGTAGTCAAGGGCGTCAACTTTACTGATCTTGTTGATGCAGGAGATCCAGTTGAGATGGCATCTCTCTATGGCCATGAAGGCGCAGATGAACTGACCTTCCTTGATATCTCAGCAAGTGTTGCAGGACGTGAGACAACGCTGGATGTTGTTCGAAAGACTGCAGAGCAAGTATTTATTCCACTCACAGTTGGTGGTGGAATTCGAAGCGTTGATGATGTTGATCGCCTGCTTCGTGCAGGAGCAGATAAGGTCTCTATTAATACTGCAGCACTTGCACGCCCTGAACTGATTGCTGAGATTGCAGATCGTTTTGGTTCACAAGTTCTTGTTCTCTCTGTCGATGCACGACGCGCTCGTACTGAATCTGGATTTGAAGTAACAACTCATGGCGGCCGAGAATCTGCAGGAGTTGATGCACTCGCATGGGTTGAAAAGGCATGCGCACTGGGTGTGGGGGAGATACTTCTGAACTCGATGGATGCAGATGGCACACGTGCGGGTTATGACATTGGCATGATTACTGCAGTTCGCGCAGTTTCTAAGGTTCCCTTGATTGCTAGTGGTGGGGCTGGGACTCTTGAAGATTTCGCAGCAGCCTTGGATGCAGGTGCCGATGCGCTCCTTGCTGCAAGCGTCTTTCACTTTGGAATCCACCGTATAGGTGATGTGAAGAAGTACCTCGCTGGTCACAATTATTCGGTGCGCAATGCGCATACGGTCTAAGGCAGAATAAGCACATGAGCCCAGACCTAAGCCCAGAGATTTCTGCGCTCCTGAAAAGTCCCGATGCTCTCATTCCAGCAATCGCGCAAGATGCCCAATCAGGTGAAGTCTTGATGCTTGCTTATGTGAATGCGCAATCACTGGCAGCAACTCTTGCAACAGGGCGAGCTACATATTGGTCTCGCTCTCGAAACGAACTCTGGGAGAAGGGTGCTACATCAGGTAACACCCAGTTGGTGCACTCCATCTCACTTGATTGCGATGGCGATGCTCTCCTTTTTAAAGTTGAACAGACTGGCGCTGCCTGCCACACAGGCGATCGCTCCTGTTTTCACAGAAGTATTGAGATGACGCGATGAAGCTTGAAGAATTTCGCGAATATGCCAAGAACAACAATGTCATCCCTGTCTATCGCAAGCTCTTAGGAGATGGCGAGACCCCACTGAATATCTATAAGAAGCTGGCAAAGAATCTGCCAGGAACATTCCTTCTTGAATCTGCAGAGCATGGGGGAGTGTGGTCTCGATATTCATTTATCGGAGCACATAGCCAGACAACGTTGACTGAAAAAGATGGCGTTGCAGTGTGGCTAGGAAAGCCTCCTGCTGGAGTTCCTCAAGGAATGAATCCGCTTGAGGCGCTGCGCAAGACTGTGGCTCACTTAAAGTCACCCAAGATTGAAGGCCTTCCCACTCTTACCGGTGGTCTCGTTGGATATATGGGTTATGACTCCGTGCGCAGGTTAGAGAAGATTTCAAGCCTTGCCACAAAAGATATTGATCTCCCAGAAATCGCCTTTATGTTAACGAGTGATTTAGCGGTGATGGATCACAGCGAAGGAACGATTACCCTCATTGCGAATGCGATTAACTGGGATGGCTCTGATGAGCGTATCGATGAGTCATATGCAGATGCTGTATCTCGCCTTGATCGCATGCAGGCCGAGTTACTCGTTCCACTTGCTGGAGATGTCTCGCAAATTCCTGCAAAGAAAACTCCGCAATTTGATCGCAATATGACTGAGGAAGAATTCAAGTCAAAGGTTGAGATTGCTAAGGAAGAGATTCGTGCAGGTGAGGCATTCCAGATAGTTCTTTCACAGCGTTTTTCTATGCCATGTGTTGCAGATGCCCTTGATGTCTATCGCATGCTTCGCCTAAATAATCCAAGCCCGTATATGTATCTCTTCAGATTTGAAGATGGAATTGAAGTGGTGGGCTCAAGCCCTGAAGCTCTCGTGAAGGTCACAGGAACAGAAGTGATGGTGCATCCGATTGCTGGAACACGCCGCCGCTCAGCATCTATTGAGGAAGATATTCGATTAGGGGAGGAGCTCCTTGCCGATCCTAAGGAACGTGCAGAGCATTTGATGTTGGTGGATTTGGGTCGCAATGATCTAGGTCGCGTGTGTGCACCTGGAAGTGTTGAAGTAATCGACTTTATGCATATCGAGCGTTACTCCCACGTGATGCATATTGTCTCTACTGTTATTGGAAAGCTTGGCAAGAATTCAACTCCGATCGATGCGCTCTTCTCTGTCTTTCCTGCGGGAACTTTGTCGGGTGCTCCTAAGCCACGTGCGATGGAGATTATCGAAACTCTGGAGCCCACACGACGTGGTCTCTATGGTGGCGCTATCGGATACTTTGACTTCACAGGAAATATTGATACATGCATCGCAATTCGCACAGCGCTTCTCCATAAGGGCAACGCATATGTTCAAGCCGGTGCTGGTGTGGTCGCAGATTCTGATCCCACATCTGAAAATGATGAGACTCTCAATAAGGCAGCAGCAGTACTCGGTGCCATCACTGCTGCTAATGAATTGAAGCGGAGCTAACAATGAATGTTGGAGTTTCACTTATCATCGTTGCCATTCTGGCGATTGCGATCAGCCGTAAAGTTCGCCTCTCATCTCGCTATGACAGAGCGCCGCGCACGCTATCTCCATGGAACTCTATGGATAAGGGAATTGATCCGACAGAAGATCAGTCATGAGCGTTCTGGATTCCATCATTGAGGGTGTGCGCGAAGATTTAGCTGCGCGGCGACTTCCCTTAGCGCAGATACATCAACGAATGGAGCAGACTGCTCCAGCACTTGATGCACATGAATTCTTATCAAGAGATGAGATGAATGTGATTGCCGAAGTAAAGCGCTCTTCACCGAGCAAAGGTGCACTGGCAGCAATTACCGATCCAGCATCCCTTGCAGAGCAATATCAGGAAGCAGGAGCTGCAGTAGTGAGCGTGTTGACTGAGCGACGTCGCTTCGGTGGCTCCCTTGAAGATCTTGATGCTGTGCGCAAGAGAGTTTCAATCCCAGTTCTTCGCAAAGATTTTATGGTCGATGAGTATCAATTCTTGGAAGCTCGTGCACATGGAGCAGATGTTGTCTTGCTTATTGTCGCAGCCCTTTCCAAAAGTCAGCTGCGAGATTTCTATGATCTTGCAACCGAACTCGGTATGGCATCTTTGATTGAAGTACACACAGCGCAAGAACTTGAAAGTGCGATGGATATTGACCCGCGCATCATTGGAGTTAATTCTAGAAACCTCAAGACTCTCGATGTTGATAGCGCAGCCTTTGCAGAGCTCATTCCTCGCATTCCATCAGATGTGATTCGGGTCGCTGAGTCAGGAATTGCCACTCGTTCGGATGTGGAATTCGCTCAGAAAGCAGGGGCCACGGCAATCTTGGTCGGGGAAACTCTTGTGAAATCTGGAGATCCGATTTCTGCAATGCAGGAACTCCTAGGTCGCAGGTAGTCTTTCTCCATGACTACTGTCGATGATTTTGCAGGGCACTTTGGCCCTTATGGAGGTCGCTTCGTTCCTGAAGCTCTCATCGGTGCGCTCGAAGAGCTGGATGCCATCCGCATTAAGGCGCAGACAGATCCCACATTTATTGCAGAGTTAGCAGAACTCCACCGCACTTACACAGGACGTCCCAGCATCATCACTGAGGCAAAGCGATTTGCCGAACATGCTGGGGGAGCGCGCATTCTGTTAAAGCGCGAAGATCTCAACCACACAGGCAGTCACAAGATTAATAATGTTTTAGGTCAAGCACTTCTTACAAAGCGAATGGGTAAGAAGCGTATTATCGCAGAAACTGGTGCAGGTCAGCATGGGGTTGCATCTGCAACAGCTGCAGCGTTGATGGGTCTTGAGTGCGTTGTCTATATGGGCGAGGAAGATACAAAGCGCCAATCGCTCAATGTTGCTCGTATGAAGTTACTGGGTGCAGAAGTTGTTCCTGTGATGTCAGGATCTCGCACACTCAAAGATGCAATTAATGAAGCAATGCGTGACTGGGTTACCAATGTCGAGACAACGCATTACTTATTGGGCACAGTTGCAGGACCTCACCCATTTCCATCCATGGTCCGTGATTTCCATAAAATTATTGGCGAAGAATCACGGGAGCAAGTTCTAGCGCTGACCGGTCGACTTCCTGATGCTGTGCTTGCATGTGTCGGTGGTGGCTCTAATGCAATCGGAATCTTCCATCGATTTATCTCAGATCCATCAGTGCGATTGATTGGACTTGAAGCAGCAGGAGATGGCGTTGAAACCGGTCGCCATGCAGCATCGATTTCGGGTGGGTCACCAGGAGTTCTCCATGGAAATCGCACCTATGTTCTTCAAGATGCCAACGGCCAGACAATTGAGTCACATTCAATCTCAGCAGGACTTGATTACCCAGGTGTTGGACCTGAGCATGCATATCTGCATGACATTGGACGCGCTGAATATCGTGGCATCACCGATGCGCAAGCGATGCATGCATTTGCCTTACTTTCAAAGACAGAAGGAATTATTCCTGCGATTGAAACAGCACACGCGCTAGCTGGTGCAATGCAAGTGGGAAATGAGTTAGG
>JBDLSZ010000092.1:0-18348 GCA_039799305.1 Actinomycetota bacterium | reverse complement strand
CCATATGTTCGACATTGCAACGCAGTCGTTAATCCTGCAATACCTGAACCCACAACGATGACATCAGCTGTGGCAGTCCAGCCAGGAGTTGGCGCTAATAACTTCATGCGCGATTTCCCATAGACATATTGTCAATCAAACGCACACCATTTATCCACCCAGCGATAATCGCACGGATATCTTGAGTATCTGATTGAGCGTGAGCAAAGGTCTTCTCATCGATGAAATCTGCATAATCAAGAGTGAAGGCGCTCTCACTAGCCAAAATCTCACGTAATTCACTTTCAGAGTTCGCTCGGGTGAGCGCTCTATAGATCACTTGTGCGGCGCTTCGACCTTCTTCGGTGAGTCGCATATTGCGAGATGAGAGTGCAAGACCATCATCTTCACGAATGGTGGGCGCTGTAACAATTTCAATATCTCCTGCAATCGTCTTTATTAATTGCAGCTGCTGAAAATCTTTTTCGCCAAAGATCGCTACCTTTGGTTTAAGTAACTCAAAGAATTGATGAACAACGGTGAGCACGCCATCAAAGTGGCCAGATCTTGATTTACCTTCATAGATATCGCCCATCGGCCCTGCAGATTTCTTGGCATACCCATCAGGATAAATCTCTGCCTGTGTTGGAAGCCAGAGATGTGTGACTCCAGCAGCATCGGCAATTGCAATATCAATATCTGGTGTGCGGGGATACTGTGCTAAATCTTCTTTACTTTCAAATTGCAAAGGATTGATAAAGATACTTGCCACAACATCATTGCTGTATTTCTTCGCCAGTGCGAAGAGTGAAGCATGGCCTGCGTGCAGTGCGCCCATAGTCGGAACAAATGCGCAGGCAGAAGGAAGCTGGCGAGCATCTGTTACTACTTTCATGGCTCCAGTCCTTTCAGGTACCGGGCAGGCAGTGAGTTAATTCTAAGGCGTTAGGACAGTTGCTCCAAAAGCTCAGAGATTTTGCCGTGTGTAAGAAGCAGGGCATCAGGTTCAATCTCGTGCCATGGTTCTAAGACAAAGCGACGTTCAAAGGCGCGTGGATGAGGAAGCTCAAGTTCTGCGGCACTGCTGAGCAGAGCGCCATATTGAATGAGATCAAGGTCAATGGTGCGAGGTCCCCACTTTTCAAGACGTTCACGGCCTAATGATTTCTCGATCCCATGCAAGAGTGAGAGTAAATCCATTGCAGGTAAATCACTTTCAAGGATGCAGACTGCATTGATGTAATCAGGTTGTTCTGGACCACCGACTGGTGAGGTTGTGTAATAAGAAGACACTGCGATGACATCCGTTGATTCACGCAACATCGCAACTGCCAAATCCATCTGCTCTTTCGGATTGCCAATGTTGGCACCGAGTGCAACTACCGCCTTCATCGGGTAATAGTGACCGAAATATCAGAAGCTTGTGCAGAAATCGGTGCCTTAGGTTTATGCACCGTGACTGCAATATTGGAAATTTCTGGATGTCCAGCCTTGATGCGATCTGCAATACGTCCTGCAAGTCTTTCAATGAGTTGAACTCGCTCACCTGTTATCTCTTCAACCACGATATCGGCAAGTGCTCCGTAATCAATGGTGTCTGATAAATCATCGCTCACACTTGCGCGCGATAGATCGAGATGAATTTCTAGATCCACAAAGAAATCTTGTCCATTCTTTGCTTCATGATCGAAGACTCCGTGATATCCAAAACCCCAAATACCTGTAAGAGAGATGACATCACTCATGAGCGAATCGCTTCCACATTTGCCTTCACGCCATGAACTCTAACTGCCCAGATGCCTTTGCCGACAAGTGATTGCGTCACTGCGACGGTGGCTTCCTCTCGCTCATCGGGATGCTCTCCCCCTAAGAAACGTTTGCGCGAGTGGCCAATCAATACCGGATAGCCAAGTGCTACAAATTCATCAATCCGGTTGAGGACTTCCCAGTTATGCTCAGCGTTCTTTGCAAAGCCAATACCTGGATCCAAGATGATGTTCTCGCGCTTCACGCCTGCAGCAAGTGCCTTATCGAGTTGAATACTTATCTCCTCAATTACTTCAGAGACCACATCACCATAAATAGCCTTCTCATTCATATCTTTGGAATGCCCGCGCCAATGCATCAGCGTGTATTTACAGCCCAGTTTTGCCACAGTTGAAAACATCTCAGGGTCTGCAGCTCCTCCGCTGACATCGTTAACGATGGTGGCTCCTGCCTCAACGGCGAGCTTTGCTGTTGTTGCGCGCATAGTGTCAACGCTGATTGCAACGCCTTTGGTTGCAAGTTCACGAATGACAGGAATGACTCGAGCTTGCTCTTCCTCTTCTGAAATGCGATCAGCGCCTGGACGAGTGGATTCACCACCTACATCGATGATGTCAACGCCATCATCAATCATTTCAAGACCGTGTGTGATTGCTAGAGATTCTTCATAATGTAGACCGCCATCGGCAAAAGAATCTGGAGTGACGTTAAGAATGCCCATCACCAACATGAGATTTTATCGATTCGTAATAAGGCTAATTGCTTCAGCACGAGTAGCTGCATCGCGCAGAACACCACGAACCGCTGATGTTGTGGTGCGTGCCCGAGATTTGCGAACTCCACGCATCGACATACACAAATGTTCGCAATCAATAATGACAATAACACCCATAGGTTTGAGTATTTCAACCAAGGCATCTGCAATTTGTGTTGTTAAACGCTCCTGCACTTGAGGGCGACGGGCAAAGAGATCAACCAGTCGAGCAACTTTGGATAGACCTGTGATCTTGCCGCTGGGGATATATCCCACGTGTGCAACGCCATGAAAAGGAGTGAGGTGGTGTTCGCAATGAGAGAAGACTTCAATATCGCGAATGATGACAAGCTCTTCATGACCGATATCAAAAGTTGTTGTTAATACATCTTCTGGCTTCTGCCATAGTCCTTCAAAGTTCTCCTTAAATGCACGTGCCACACGTGCTGGAGTCTCTTTAAGACCTTCGCGTTCAGGATCTTCACCGAGCGCTAAGAGCAGTTCACGAACAGCTTTCTCTGCGCGCTCTTGATCATACGGATGCGCAGCACGTCCATCGCCAGGCCCCATTGAGACGGAGGAAATATCAGTCACTCGAGGTTGCCTTCTTCACGCGACGTGATTTGCGAGGAGCATCTTGAGGTGTTGCTCGCTCAGGAATATCTACAGGTGGTTTTGCAGAAGGTAGGCGATTTTCTGAACCTGTCCATGCTGGACGGTTAGGCCATGACTTTACCTTCGCAAAGATTGCAGCAATCTCTTCTTTATTAAGAGTTTCCTTTTCAAGAAGTTCTAGAACCATTTCATCAAGGATGGTGCGATTTGCTTCAAGGATGTCATACGCCTCTTGATGCGCAGTCTCAATGAGTTTGCGAATCTCACGATCGACAATTGCTGCAACGTTTTCAGAGTAATCACGCTGATGTCCGTAATCGCGACCCATAAATGGTTCGGATGCATCGGTGCCAAGCTTGATTGCTCCAATTGCCTCAGTCATTCCGTATTGAGTAACCATGGCGCGAGCAAGAGCTGTTGCCTTCTCAATATCGTTGGAAGCGCCCGTTGATGGATCATGGAAGATGAGCTCTTCTGCAGCACGGCCACCCAGTGAATATGCCAATTGATCCAGTAACTGATTACGAGTTGTTGAATATCTATCATCATCAGGAAGAACCATGGTGTAACCAAGTGCGCGACCACGCGGCATGATGGTGATCTTATGAACAGGATCTGTATGTGGAAGTGCGTAGGCAACAAGTGCATGCCCTGCTTCGTGATAGGCAGTAACGCGACGCTCTTCCTCTGACATCAAACGTGATTTACGTTGTGGTCCAGCCATGACGCGATCGATTGCTTCATCAATCTGCGTATTGGTAATTGTCTTCTGACCTTCACGAGCAGTAAGAAGTGCTGCCTCATTCAAGACATTTGCAAGGTCTGCACCTGTAAATCCTGGTGTGCGACGGGCGTATGCAACGAGTTCAACATCTTTAGAAAGCGGCTTGCCCTTTGCATGCACTTTGAGAATATCTTCGCGACCCTTGAGATCTGGACGCTCAACTGGAATTTGACGATCAAAGCGACCAGGACGAAGAAGTGCTGGGTCTAGAACATCAGGTCGGTTAGTTGCTGCAATCAAAATAACTTGGCCATTTGCCTCAAAGCCATCCATCTCAACAAGAAGCTGGTTCAGTGTTTGTTCACGTTCATCGTGACCGCCACCCATACCTGCACCACGTTGGCGACCCACTGCATCAATTTCATCTACGAAGACAATTGCAGGTGCATTCGCCTTTGCTTGATTAAAGAGATCGCGCACTCGAGCTGCTCCCACTCCAACAAACATTTCAACAAAGTCAGAGCCAGAAATTGAGTAGAAAGGAACTTTTGCCTCACCTGCAACTGCGCGTGCAAGGAGAGTCTTTCCTGTTCCTGGAGGGCCGTAGAGAAGAACGCCCTTAGGAATTTTTGCACCAAGGAGTGCGTACTTCGCAGGATCTGCTAAGAAATCTTTAATCTCTTCAAGTTCTGCAATCGCTTCATCAGCACCTGCAACATCATCAAATGTATTTTGTGGAACATCGTTATCTTGAAGCTTCGCGCGAGATTTGCCAAATGAGAAGACGCGGTTTCCACCTTGTGCATTGCTCATCATGAGGAAGAACAAGAAGCCAATAATCAGAATTGGACCGAAGGTAAAGAAGAAAGTGGTCAGGAATGATTGCGTTGGAACACTCACACTCCAACCCTTTGCAGGTGGGTTTGCAGTCAGCGCATCAACCAGATTCGGCTCTTGGCGTGCAATATAAGAGGCTTCGACTTTCGTTGCGCCCTTGATGGTATTTCCACCAGAGAGAATCAAGCGAATCTTCTGTGATTTATCAACTAGAACTGCAGAATCAACTTGTGACTTCGAAATTGCATCGATTGCTTGAGAAGTCTTGATTTCTGTATAGCGATTGGCAGCATTCGTGATCTGCCCAAAGATTGTGACACCAAAGATTGCAACAATGATCCAGAAGAGTGGGCCGCGGAAAATCTTCTGCGAGCGAGTTTGAGGAGCCTTCTTGCCACCTTCTTTATTGGTTGGCTTAGCAGCCTTCTTCGCTGTGTTCTTCTTCAATTTATTAAGAGGGTTTTGGGAAGACATAAAGTTCCTTATGAGTACATGTGCTTAGCAAGCACACCGATAAATGAGAGGTTGCGATACTTCTCGTCGAAATCAAGTCCATAACCCACGACAAATTCCTTAGGAATATCAAAGCCAACATATTTAACTTCAACATCAACTTTTGCAGCTTCTGGCTTGCGAAGGATTGCAAGAATTTCAACAGATGCAGCACCGCGAGAGAAAAGGTTTGACTTAAGCCATGAAAGTGTGAGACCTGTATCAACGATATCTTCAACAATCAACACATGGCGACCAGTGATGTCGCGATCAAGATCCTTAAGAATGCGAACTACGCCGCTTGATTTAGTTCCTGAACCGTAGGATGAAACAGCCATCCAATCCATCTCAATGTGAATTTGCATCGCACGAGTCAGATCTGCCATCGCCATAATTGCGCCTTTGAGCACGCCGACAAGAAGTACGTTCTTATCTTTGTAATCTGCATCAACGCGAGCTGCGAGTTCTGCAATCTTTGCTGCAAGTTGATCTTCTGTTGCAATTACCTTTTCAACATCGGTTCCGACTGCTGCTAAATCCACGTGGTCTGCTCCTTGATAACTAGTGCTGGGCTAAGAGAGAAAGTCTGCCCGAAATTCGCTCAACCTTCACACCACCTGGAAGGCTCACCTCCCCTTGGCCGCGCCAAGAAGTGACCAGCGCCTCAACAGCTGCGAGGTGATCGGCTGTAATTGAGCCTGTGGGGGCGCCAGCGCCATAGAGAGCAGCACGCAGCACTCGAGAGCGGATAGCTCTGGAAAGACCCGCTAGGTGTTCACAATCGAGATTTGATAGGTCAGATGCTGAGATTTCACTCTGTGCGATCTCATCGAGGGCATCGGCATCATCACGCAAAATCGATGCGCTGCGAGCAAGTGCTGCTGAAATTCCAGGTCCTAACTTTTCCTCCATCAACGGTAGAACTTCTGTACGAACTCTGACGCGAGAGAATTCAGTATTGCCATTATGCGGATCATTCCACGCATCGATTCCTAGTTCATTACATGCACTCACAGTTTGCGCGCGAGTGATGTGTAATAGCGGTCGAATATAGATTCCATTTTCCATTGCCATGCCTGAGAGTGAGCGAGTTCCAGAACCACGAGCAAGTCCTAGTAAAACAGTTTCAGCTTGATCATCTCGTGTGTGACCTAAGAAGACTTTTGCTGCCTTCTCTTGCGCAGCGCACGCACTAAGAGCTTGATAGCGTGCATCACGAGCGCCAGCTTCGAGGCCGGACTCAGTAGTAACCATAACTTTCTGAGTAAGAACTTTGCCATAACCCATCTCCTTCAATTGCTTCTCAACTTTTTCTGCCTGCGCACCTGAACCGCTTTGTAATTGATGATCGATAGTCACAGCAATGGCAGTAATTGCACATGCCTTTGACTCGGTAAGAATTGCAGATGCAAGTGCAAGTGAATCAGCACCGCCAGAGACAGCAACCAGTACAACATCACCGGCTTCAAGCCGTGCAAGGTGTGGCTTTACAGCGTTGCGAATTGCAACGGTGGCATCTGTCATAGGTGAAGGTTAGACCCGACCACCAAATGGCATAAGCCCCTTCACGCTATAAATACTTGAGTAGAGCAAGCCCTTGTCCTTGGAGTTGGCCTCCCACATCATTCCACCGCCTGCATAGATAGATATATGGTGAATTGTTGAGATGGTGCCCTTATAGGAATAGAAGAGAAGATCACCAGGTTGAAGTTCTGTCAGCGCAACATGCTTTGTATAGCCTGAATACAGAGCTGAGTTAAGTCGATCCCAATTTGGCCAACCTAATCCAGCTGACTTATATGCAGCATAAACAAGACCTGAACAGTCAAATGAACTTGGTCCCTCAGAACCCCAAATATATGGCTTACGTGCTTGCACCTGCTTCATAGCAAATGCAACCGCAGCTAAACGTTGTGCTTCAGTTGTCCGAATTGTTGTGCGGCCCTTGAATCCGATATCCGGCCAGACCTTTGCCTGATTAATTGTTGTTGAAGCAGTATTAGCTTGGCTCTCTTCGAGCAACGCTAACTGACGTTGTTGCTCTAGGGTCACACGAACATTACGTGCAGTGGCAAGTTCTTTCATCAACTTATCTTGGACAGTTCGAAGTTTGTTGACTTCTTTCTGTTGAAGAGCTTGCGCCGCATCGGCAATTTTCTTTGTTGCCTCAACTTTTGCAGTGGCAACTACCTGAATCGCCTTTGCTTCATCTGCCTTTCTCTTGGCAGCTTTCGCAACAATTTCTGCAGCTTTATAACGTTCGAGGGCGGTTGTGTTTTGCGCACCTAACGTATTGAGTGTGGAGAGTTGATCAATTAAATCCTGTGGTCCATTAGAACTCAGCAACGGCTGAATATCACTCATGCTTCCACCAAGGATGTATGCATTAGCTGCAAGTTTTCCAATAATTCGGTGAGCTTCTGCCACTGCAGCGGCAGTCTCTGCAGCATGTTTGGCAGCTGCAATAGCTTGCGCTGTGGCAATCTCAAGTTCTTTCTTTGCTTTGAGATAAACAGATTGCGCAGCATTAGCTCTGGCGGTTAATTGTTTGAGTGTGAGATTTGCTGCCGCTAATTTTTTTGCTGCAGCATCTGCTGCTGCTTTCTTGGCAGCTTCTGCCTGCTTAGCTGCTTCAATTTCAGCAAGTGTCGGCTTTGGCTTTGCGATGGCAGGGGTGGCCGCAAGAGTCAGGCTTGCAATGATGGCAAGGCACATCAAGGATTTTCTGCGGCGCATTGTTTAAGAATAATTGAGCGCTGTATATATTCGGCCGGTATCGCCTAAGTGTCGCTAGTTAGCCACATCTCTTCGTGTGAAGAGGACTGTTGCAACTATCGCACCGACAAATACATAGGAAGTTCCCAGAGTTAGCGCGTGCATATATGAAATTTCTGCGCTACCGCCTTGAGCGATAAGGGAGAGCTGATTTCCTGGCATCCATTCAAGAAATACTGGTTTGACTGCTCCCAAGAGATTTTCGATGATGAGAATCCAGAGCACTCCAATGGAGATTGAAGATATGGGTGAACGCAGCAAGAGTCCAAGAATCATCCCCACGATTCCGAAATAGACGACTGAAATCGCCACATTGAGAAGGGTTTTCCCAATCTCGTGGAAGCCATCAGAGGTAAACCACAGATCGGTAGAGACCTTTGCTCTATCCGATAAGAAGTATGAGATTCCAATGCTGACTACTGCTGAGATCGCAATCATGACGAGTGCGAAAATCTTCATCGCAATAAGTTTTCCTGCCAGAATCCGTATACGTCCCGGTTGACGAACAAGAAGATTACGTAGCGTTCCATAGGTGTATTCCTGCGCTGTCTGTGCCGCAAAAACACAGAGGGCGATAATTCCAAGTAACCCGCCTACTGATGCAAATCCATAGACAGATCCACCAGCGAGCTCCAGAACATCACGACTTACCTGGCGACCACGATCAGAATTTCCCTGTTCGGAATCAATCATCAAATAAAGAAAAGTTGATGTAAGACCGGTAAAGAAGAGAGCGGCGCCAATAGTGCCTAGGAAGAGTGTGGGACGGCGCAGTTTTCGCCATTCAGCAAAGATCACGCGAATCATTTGCGATCTCCTGTCATCTCAAAGAATGTCTCTTCAAGGTTTGGCATCTGTGGCGAGAGTTGAGTAATCAAGATGCCCGCTTCAAAGGCCTTGCGGTTGAGAACGCCTGCCCATTCGGCAGGTCCCTCGATATGCGCAACTTCTGAACGAATAGTTGCCTTATGTCCATCTGCTTGAGCAAGCTCGATAATCTTTTGAAGATCACTCTGCGAATCTGTCTTCACAAGAATAAATGGCTGTTGCATCAGGAAGAGCTCTTGAATCGGTCCTGCAAAGACAACCTCACCTTTTCGCAGCATCACGATGTATTCGCTGATGAGTTCAAGTTCTGAGAGCAAGTGAGATGAAACAAATACTGTGGTTCCTTCACTTGCAAGCTTCTTGAGCAAATCGCGAACTTCTTGAATTCCTTCTGGATCTAAACCATTTGTTGGTTCATCAAGAACTAATACCTGGGGCTTAGGAAGAAGCGCTGCTGCAATTCCAAGGCGCTGCTTCATTCCCAGTGAATATGTTTTGTACTTTGAATTTCCGCGACCTTCTAAGCCCACTGTCTTAATCAATTCACCAACGCGTTCTATAGGAAAACCACCGAGCGTTGCTAAGACTTTAAGGTTTTCTTCACCAGAGAGTGCAGGATAAAAAGCTGGCCCTTCAATCATCGCCCCAACGCGTGAGAGATATTTCTCTGGGTGTGTAATTGATTCACCGAGAACTTCAGCTGTGCCACCTGTTGGCGTAATCAATCCAAGGAGCATGCGAATTGTTGTGGTCTTGCCTGCACCATTGGGACCAACAAATCCACAGATAGTGCCGAGTGGGACTTCAAAATTTGCGTGGGAAACAGCGAAACCTGAGTCATATTTCTTGCTGAGATCTCTCGCTGAGATAGCCATAGTGGTCATATGGGCAATATAGCGTTCAAACCTTAAGATGGGCTTATGAGTAAAGAGGTCTGGGGCTATCACGAGCACCCAAAGCGCCGTGAACCAGATTGGGTTCTTAATCCACAAACTAATGCGGTGCGCGAAGGCCTTGCACGTTCTGGATTCGGTGAAACTTCAGAGGCTCTCTTTCTCAATAGTGGTTTCACATACGCTAATTCACAGGAAGCAGTTGACTCTTTTACTGATGAAACTGACCACTTCCTCTATAGCCGATTCCATAATCCGACTGTTGCAATGTTTGAGAAGCGACTGGCAGCCATTGAAGGCGCCGAGCACTGCGTGGCAACGGGTTCAGGAATGGCGGCAATGTTTGCATCCCTTGCTTGCCTTGTTGAAGCAGGCGATCACATCGTTGCATCAGCTGCAATGTTTAGCTCATGCCATGTTGTTATCACTGAGATTTTGCCCAAGTGGGGCATCACATATGAATTAGTAAAGGCAAACGATAAGGCTGCGTGGGCAAAAGCTCTCACAAAGCCCACAAAGGCTGTCTTTATTGAAACACCAAGTAATCCAATGATGGAGATTGCAGATATCCGTTATGTTGCAGACTTAGCACATAAAGTTGGCGCAACTGTGATTGTTGATAACGTCATGGCATCTCCGGTATTACAGAAGCCTCTGGAACTTGGCGCAGATGTTGTGATGTATTCAGCGACAAAACATATTGATGGACAAGGTCGCGTTCTTGCTGGCGCACTTCTTGGATCCTTTGAATACATCTACGAAAAACTGATTCCTTTCACCCGTCACACAGGTCCATCTCTCAGCGCATTCAACGCATGGGTTCTCGTTAAATCTCTCGAGACTATGGATCTTCGCGTCATGCGTATGTGTGAAAACGCGCAGACTATTGCTGAGTTCCTGGAAACTCGTAAAGAAATCAAGAGCGTTCGTTATCCAGGTCTTGCCTCTCACCCTGATCACGAAGTAATCAAGAAGCAGATGAAAGCAGGCGGAACCACCATCGGTATCGAATTTGCTGGTACTCAGAAAGATGCTTTCGCCTTTATGGATGCACTTCGCGTTATCGATATCTCCAACAACCTAGGTGATAGCAAATCACTTATTACCCACCCAGCATCGACTACTCATCGCCGCTTAGGCCCTGATGTGCTGCTGGAGATGGGCATTACACCTTCTGTATTGCGACTATCTGTTGGCCTTGAACACATTGATGATTTGCTTAAAGATGTCACTCAAGCGCTTAATAGCTGAGCAACAACAAGTAATACAGAGAGCAAGCTCAAATAAGTAATTGACCAGTGGAAAATTCCAGCTGCTACTTTGTTGTAATTATCTGAATTCTCTTTCAGAGCAAAGAGCTGGAATGTAAAGACTGCGCCAAGCAAGACTGTTGCGCAGAGAACCCACACCGGTAACTCTGCTAATTGAATCATTGCAGCAGATGAGACCACCATTGCAATGGTGTGAAACCACATCTGACTAATAACAATTGATTGGCTCGCAACAGATGGCAACATCGGAATACCTGCCGCTGAGTAATCATCTTTATATTTAATGGCAAGAGCCCAGAAGTGGGGTGGCGTCCAGAAGAAGACCACCATAAAGAATGCAACCGGCACCCATGTCAGAGAACCTGTAACGGCAGCCCATCCAATAAGCACTGGCATACATCCTGCAGCTCCTCCCCACACAATGTTCTGAGAAGTATTAGGTTTAAGAATAATTGTGTAGATAACTACGTAATAAAAGATTGCAAGAGCTGTCAAGAGTGTTGCAAGAACTGTCGTGAAGAGTAGGAAAATTGCGAGTGAAACAATTGTGATGAACAATGCAAAGACTGTTGCATTTGCGTTACTGATGACACCAGTAACTAATGGGCGCTTTGATGTACGAGCCATCAATTTGTCAGATTCAGATTCAATGACCATATTAAAAGCATTGGAGGCTCCGGCGGCTAACGTTCCACCGATCAGGGTTGCTAGAACCAATCCAATGGCAGGAAGGCCTTTCTGGGCCAAGACCATGGCAGGAAGGGTTGTGATGATCAGCAGCTCAACGACGCGCAACTTCATGAGGTCTACATATGCGCGAAGGACTGACACACGCTTAGGGTACTCACAATTAACAGTCCCCAATGAGTTCTTTCTCAGCCCTCTCTAAGGATGCAGGCTTATCTTTCACTTAACGAAAGGGAGTCACCATGACACCGAAGAAGCCAGAATGGTTTGAACTCACAGATAGCGCTAAAGCATCTGATGGGATTCAAAAGGTCAATAAGAAGTTATCTCTTGGAGCACTTGTCGCTGCAGGGGCAATCATTCTTGGTGGGTCAATCTTTGCAACAGCACAGGATGAGCCTTCTGCAGTTGCAAATACTCCAGCTGCTTCCCAGTCAATGGCAGCAGCACAAAGTAATTCTCCTGCAATCTCTAACAGTGCGAACTCAGCACCTGCGCCAACTGCGCAAACTGTGCCCTCTGCCAAGATCTCTTCTGGCCTTAACTCATTACCTGTGCCAACTGTGACAAATGTTCCTCAACGTGGCGATGACGATGATGATGAAGGTCGTGAAGGAAAAGGTAAACGTGGCGAACGTGACCATGATGACGATGAAGAAGACGACGATTAAGCGGTTGTCGTAACCTCTTCAACAACTATCTCAGCTGGTTGTGTAGGAAAAATCGGCAAGAGTGGCGCCGCAATCTTTCCTAAAATTCTATCGACTGTTGAACGTGCAAATTTCTCCGCACGTGAACTTGTCTTTAATCTGTCAGCGATGATCACAAAAACATATTCGCGATCTCCTGCCTCAACATAGCCGGCAAGATTTGCAGTTCCGTTAAGGGTCCCAGTCTTAGCCTTAACAAGACCAACTGCTTGTGGCGCCGTGTCAGTAAATCTATTGCGCAGAGTTCCCGTTAATCCACTGATTGGCAGACCACCAATGAGTGAAGCAAACCGAGAATCGCTGCGAATCTTCATGAGTAACTGACCGACTTGTATTGCTGTGACTCGATTCTCTTTCGAGAGCCCGCTGGCATCTTTGATCAATAACCCTTTGCTATTCACACCAAGTCCTGTGAGTACTTCTTCGAAAGTCCGCGCTACGCCTTCATCACTGAGGGGATAACCAGCAGCTTGTGAAGCAAGACGGGCAATGCGTTCAGTCAGCAAGTTATCGCTCCATGTGAGCGCAAAAGCCAGCATCTCTTGAAGTTCTGGAGAATCTGAAGAAAGTATCTGCTCAGCAGAAAGCATCTGTGCTTGCTCCGCGCTCACCCTCTTCATAATTGGGCTCACACCTTTTTTAATAAAGAAGCGCTTGAGGTTGGCAACATCTTGGGAATACAAATCAGAGTAATAAATTGTCGAATTTCGAATAGATCCCGGGTTTGATTCCTTGAGAGCTGAAAGTGAGTTGTATTCAATTCTAGGGATAGAGGTGCGCCCCATCTTCTTTGCAACTGAATCACTCAAACTCATCCATGGATCAAGGGAGCCTTGGATAACAAGGCTCTTTGGATTGACTCCAACCCAAGCCGACGTTGTGAAACTTTGAGTGGGCTGCATATATGTCAGCGCTGCTGCTGCTGAATAGATCTTCAGGACGGAGGCGGGCTTTCGTTGTGAGTAGGCGCTCTTTTCAAAAACAACCTGTCCTGTGAGTTGATCAATGACGACAACTGAAGGGTTAGCCAGCGCAGAACCTGCGGTAAGTCTTTCAAAGGTTGCAGCAACGTTTATCGGATCAAGTGCGCTTGCTTGCACTGGAAAAACATTTGGGATGGCAAAAATCAGGCATGCCACAATCCCAAATTTTTTCATAGAAGGAACTACCAGGCGTATGCAATAACGATATTGAGAACTGTCAATCCCAGCATCGCTGCCCAGATTGAATTCTTCAGCACTGGCTTCTTCAGGTGTGTGTAACCGAGAGTCAGAATCACTGCAAGCACTAAAGCCTTGATCCCAATCTTGGTGTGGTTAAGAGCTTCATCATGAACTTGATCCCACAGACCAACCATCACAAGAGCTGCAATGAGCGCTGTGAGGGTTGCATGGACAATTCCAGGATTGAGCTTCTTAGGATTCTTGTTCGCCTGCAAGAGTAAGAGAGCCAAAATCGCAACCACGCAGAGCAGATGGATGCCAAAAGCGATGTGATAAACAATCTCCATTGTGACTCCTTCAAAGTTATTGGTATTGCTGGCTGCTTAAGTTTAGAGTGCATCCATGGAAATCAATACACCTGCAGTCATCGGACCGGGTGAATTTTTCCCAGTAGTAGGCGTTGGCCCTCATGAAAAACCATGGCCAACAGGACCTCAATATGATCCTGAGCTTCTAGAAAATGGTGATCGCAGAAATGTCCTCGATCATTACAGATACTGGACTGTGGAAGCAATTGTTGCTGACCTCAATACAAAGCGACATAAATTACAGATTGCCATCGAAAACTGGCAACATGATTTAAATATTGGTTCCATCGTGCGCACAGCAAATGCATTCAATGCTTCACATGTTCATATCATTGGAAAGCGTGATTGGAATAAACGTGGTGCGATGGTGACAGATCGATATCTGACAGTCCTACATCACCCAACCGTTGCTGAATTTGCACAGTGGTGTGCTGAGAATGAGACCCCCATTATTGGCATCGATAACGTTCCAGGATCAAAGCATCTTGAAGGTGCCGAACTTCCTGAGAAATGCGTTCTGCTCTTTGGCCAAGAAGGTGCCGGGATGTCAGATGAAGGAATTGAAATCTGCCAAGTTCTCTATGCCATCGAACAATATGGTTCAACGCGCTCCATGAACGCATCAGCTGCTGGTGCTATCGCGATGTATCACTGGGCTCTTCAACACCTACCGCGCAAGATCTAATCGTTGAGTGTGACATCTGCATCTAATGCAGGTTCATCAGCGAGGGCTTCACGCACTGATTTCAATCGGCGCTCGACTTCATCAGCCTCTTCCATGCGACCTAACTGGCGCATGACTGAAACCATGCGGGTCTCGATGTCGAGAATGAAATCGAAATCTTTTGGTTCATCCTCAGCAATTATTAGCAAGACTCCATCGAGGGTAGAAAGCCCATCTTCAAGTTTTCCGAGAAGAATTTCAGCTTTTCCAAATTCGAAGAGTGCAAAAGTTTCACGATCATGGTCGTGGGCAGTTTCAAATACATCGATAGCTTTCCGTGCGGCATCGATTGCTTTCTCACCATCGCCAAGTTCGTTATAACAAGAAGCGATTTTCTGATCACATCGAGCAATATGGATAACTTCCTTCTCCATTTTAAACATCTTGCGTGCTTCTTGGAAGCAGATAATCGCTTCAGAAAAATTCTTTAGCTCGCGCTGAGCACAACCAATCAGGTGCATGTCATTTGCGGCACCGATTGTGTTGCCATCTACTAAATGCTCCTGGGAACATTCATACATAGTCTCAATAACTTTTTCGTAATTCTTTGATGCATACCACCACTCACCGAGTGTGCAAGCAAGTTCAAGTGCGATGGGAGATTTGTTTTCACGCAAAATAGATACAGCTTGGCTCATTGCAGTTGCAGCTTCATCCATGCGCTTTAACTGATTGAGGTTGTAACCAATTGCAGAATATGCCTGCGCTAAACCTTCACTCTGAGCAGCTGTTCCAAGTTCGGAGAAGATATCTCGGGCAGTCTCGGCAAGAGCAAGAGCCTCGTCGTATTGGCCACGAGCAAAGATTCGCGCAGAGAGTTCATAGAACGTATTGGCACGTTCTTCGCCTTGGACCTCAGGGATTCGATCCCAGAGCATCTCCTCGGTGACGAGCTCTTCTTGACCGTAATCTTCGCCCATATGTGACCTCCCGAATGTTCAGCAGATTCACGCACTGTAGACCCAAGGCTGGTGCTGGCGCGGTCATTTCAACTCGCTTGCGCGTAAATTCTCGGTTAATCTTCCCTTCTTGCAAATGGTTTGCATGTGGCTACCAGGGGGTGGATATGAACGACATCGTGCGCGATACCGCTCGCATCCCCTTGCGTGAGCGCCTCACCGCCGATGAATGGCGCCGTATGGCAGCTATGTTCGGCTTTATCGCCTTTCTCCACATTGCTGGGGCCGTTTTAATGTGGAAAGCCACAACTGGAAATTACGAATTAGCAGATGGCACTCTCTTTGGTTGGGGCACAGCTGTGCTTGCCTACACACTCGGCATGCGCCACGCATTCGATGCCGATCACATCAGCGCCATCGATAACACAACTCGTAAATTGATGTCTGAAGGACAGCGCCCTCTTGCAGTTGGCTTCTTCTTCTCTCTCGGTCACTCATCAGTTGTTGCCGCACTTGCAATTTTATTGAACTTTGGAATTAAGGCTGTGGGATCCCAGCTCAAAGATGAAGATTCAGCTCTGCACCATTACACAGGCCTTATCGGTCTAACTGTCTCTGGAACATTCTTGATGATTATTGCAATCCTGAACTTAGTCATTCTTGTCTCTATTGTTGGCGTCTTCTTAAAGATGCGTAAAGGTCTCTATAACGAAGAAGAACTTGAGAAGCACTTGAACTCACGCGGTCTGCTGATGCGCTTCTTTGGTCCTATCGCACGACGCATTGATAAGAGCTGGAAGATGTATCCACTCGGAATTCTCTTCGGACTTGGTTTTGATACTGCAACTGAAATTGGTCTCCTTGTTCTTGCAGGCTCTTCAGTTGTCGCGGGACTTCCTTGGTGGGCAGTGATTTCACTTCCACTCTTCTTTGCCGGCGGTATGAGTTTGCTCGACACCATCGATGGTTCATTTATGAACTTTGCATATGGTTGGGCATTCTCAAAGCCAGTACGTAAGGTGTATTACAACATCATCATCACAGGGCTTTCAGTCGCAGTTGCCTTCTTCGTTGGTGGTCTTGAAATCTGCCAGGTCATTGCTCAGCAACTCAATCTCTCTGGATTCTTTTGGGATTACGCCCTTGCATTTAACTTGAATTCAGCTGGTTACTTCATTGTTGGTGCATTTGTCGTTGTCTGGTCAATCGGACTGCTTCTCTGGCGCTATGGCAAGATTGAAGAGCGTTGGCATAACACAGCGCATGCAGCGCAGATGGCTCGTGGTGAAAATACAGATCACGCAGCAGCTGGAATTGATTTAGGTCCTATTAATGATGGCTGGAAGATCGATTAAATCTGATTCGCTCTTGAGCAATCGCAGCACCGAGTAGAACGACTACAGCGCCAACAGGTTCATGCCAGGTTACCTCTTCATTCAAGAAAATTACTCCCACAATGACTGCCACAACGGGGGTCAAATACGTCACGCTACTTGCAATCGCACTACCGGCTAACTCCATCACTTTGAAGTTCCAGATGTAGGCAAATCCACTTCCAAATACTCCAAGGGCAATCATCCCCAGAACAGGGACAAGGAGATATTCATCTTTGGCAATTCCATCGATGAGATAGAAAGGCAGAAGAGTTGCTGCAGCTAGCGTTAGCTGCGTTGCAACAATAGATTCTGGTTTTGCCTTATAAGGAATTACATACTTTCGCGTGTAGGGAAATGAAATACCGTAGCAAGAAACAGCTGTAAGCAATACCAAGATTGCCCAGAGTGGATTATCACCCAGACCACGCCATGCCCCCAGAACAATCAGTACTCCGGTGAATCCGATGATGATCCCAACGAATTGAAAAGTTTTTGGTTTCTCTTCCCTATTCACAATAAGAATTGCAATCAGCGTCATCAGTGGTGTGACGGCATTAATAATTCCAGCAAGTACTGATGTCACTTCTGTCTGAGCCAGTGCAAAGAGAACTCCAGGAATGACATTGAGAAGCATTGCAACGACCCATAAATGAAGAAGTAACTTCTTATCTGAAATCACCGGGGCGCCCTTGATCCTGGCAAAGAGCACCAAGGTGAGTGCTCCTAGTGCGCAGCGTCCAAAGGCGACACCAAAGGGAGTAAGAAATTCAAGGCCTAATTTGATGAAGATAAATGAACAACCCCACACGCAGCCAAGGGCTATGTATGGGGCTATCCAGCCTGAAGATTTCTTAGGTGAAGCTGAGTGAGAAAGCACCTAGCAATGATGACACAACCATCCAGACCCACCAGACATTGACGATATCTACATGCCAATGATCAGCCTGATAAATACCAAGGCGTGAACGATTCCAGTTACCGAGTGCAATAAATGCAGTAAGCAGCAAATGCACCATATTCAAGATCGCTAACATGTACCAGCATGAAGCATAGGAACCGTTATAGAAGGTGAAAGGTACTGCACCGAACTGCTGAACCTGCATGACGATTGCAACAATAGATGCAAGAAATGCAACGAGGCCAAAAGTTTTCAGTCCAGATTGATTTCCTTGGCGCACATTTCGCAGTGCAATGAAGTGTGCCGCTAACCCGAAGGCAGCAATTGCTGTGATCTTCCAAGCACCTGAACTTGAAACAGGTGCAATAGCTGCCGCTTCTTCTGTTGCTGCAGGAAGCCACATATCGTTGACATTCTGCGCCTTGAGATAGAAGTAGGTGAAGACCATGCTGAGTGCGAATGCCACGTCAGCAACAATGAGGAGGATTACTCCCAGTCGATTGCGACTTCCCACGACATCAGGATGTTCGTGATGTGGATTGGAATGTGCGTGTGTATCGAGGCTCATTAGTTCTTCCTTCCATATCC
>JBDLSZ010000091.1:0-4505 GCA_039799305.1 Actinomycetota bacterium | reverse complement strand
AGGGATTCTCCGAGAGTGTTGAAGACGTGGCCCTTTGTGACATCGCCAACTGGGACAGAGATTGCTGAGCCAGTATCTGTTACTTCAGCACCGCGCACCATTCCATCCGTTGGTTGCATCGAGATAGCGCGCACGAGGTTATCTCCAATGTGCTGCGCTACTTCAAGGGTCAAGGTACGAGTAGTGCCACTCATCGTGGTCTCTACGTGAAGGGCGTTAAAGATCGAAGGCATCGAATCTGCGGGGAATTCAATATCCACCACTGGTCCAATAACTCGGGCTACGCGGCCTTTACCTGTTGCTGACATTATTCACTCCCTGCACTAGCTGAGGCCAACGCATCTGCGCCGCCAACAATTTCACTGATTTCCTGGGTAATTTCTGCTTGACGGGCAGCGTTCGCAAGTCGTGTGAGCGACTTGATGAGATCCTCAGCATTGTCAGTTGCTGATTTCATAGCGCGACGACGAGCTGCATGTTCAGAGGCAGCCGATTGCAACATCGCGTTAAAGATACGTGCTTCGATATAACGAGGAAGAAGAGCGTTAAGAACTTCTGCCGCATTAGGTTCGAATTCATACATAGGAAGTAGCGCTGATGAGACAGGCGCTGATGACTCAACTACTTCAAGTGGAATCATGCGCTTGGCTGTTGCTTCCTGGGTCAACATAGATTTGAACTGAGTGAAGATGATATGAATTTCATCCACACCAGTCTTTGATTCTGTTGAATCTGCAAGGAATGCTGAAAGAAGTGCATCCGCAACTTCCTTTGCATTCTCATACGTTGGATTATCTGAGAAACCTGTCCATGTTCCAGCCATCTCGCGGTTACGGAACTTGTAATAGTTCACAGCCTTGCGGCCCACGAGGAAGTTAGAGACTTGCAAACCACGTTCACGAAGAAGGGCTGCGAGCTTCTCGCCTTCCTTAATCGCATTCGTTGAGTAAGCACCAGCCATACCGCGGTCTGCAGAGATGATCAAAATCGCTGCACGACGTGGATTCTCATGTGCTGTAGTCAACGGGTGGTTTGTTGAAGAAAATGATGCAACTGCAGATACCGCACGAGTCAACTCATTTGCATAAGGGGTCGACGCTGTTACGCGTTGTTGCGCCTTAACGATACGAGAGGCAGAGATTAACTCCATAGCTTTCGTAATCTTTTTAGTCGCTTTAACGGAACGCATCCGCCTGCGATATATGCGAAGTTGAGCACCCATGAGTTACTTCTTCACCGCCGGTGGGACGTGCTTAGTAATTGCCTCCGCTGCTTCAGAATCAAGAGCCTGCGCTGCTGCTTCATTTACAGCAGGAGCCACAGATGACTTGAACTGCTTCTTAAAGTCAGCAACCGCAGCATCCATCTTTGCCACAGTGTCATCTTCAAGGACCTTAGTCTCTGAAATTACTGTGAAGATCTCTTTGCGTTCGCGGCCAATGAAGTCGAGAAGCTCTGATTCAAAGCGACGGATATCAGCGACAGCAACATCATCGAGCTTGCCTGTTGTGCCGGCCCAGATTGAAACAATCTGACGCTCGAGTGAATATGGTGAGTACTGACCCTGCTTCAATAGTTCAACCATGCGCGCACCGCGCTCAAGCTGAGCCTTTGATGCAGCATCAAGATCTGAACCGAAAGCTGCAAATGCTTCGAGCTCACGGAACTGTGCAAGGTCAAGACGCAGACGACCTGCGATCTTCTTCATCGCCTTAGTCTGTGCTGAACCACCCACGCGAGAGACAGAGATACCTACGTTAATCGCTGGGCGAACGCCTGCGTTAAAGAGATCTGTTTCAAGGAAGCACTGTCCATCAGTAATAGAAATTACGTTTGTAGGAATAAATGCTGAAACGTCATTTCCCTTTGTCTCAATGATTGGCAGACCAGTCATTGAACCGCCACCGAGTTCATCGGAGAGCTTTGCGCAACGCTCAAGAAGACGTGAGTGTAAGTAGAAAACATCTCCTGGATACGCTTCGCGGCCTGGTGGGCGACGAAGTAGAAGTGAGACTGAACGATATGCCTCAGCTTGCTTTGAAAGATCATCAAAGACGATAAGAACGTGCTCACCGTTATACATCCAGTGCTGACCAATGGCAGAACCTGTGTACGGTGCGAGGTACTTAAAGCCTGCTGGGTCTGATGCAGGGGACGCAACGATTGTTGTGTACTCCATTGCGCCTGCCTCTTCGAGAGATCCTCTTACAGATGCAATCGTTGAACCCTTCTGACCGATAGCGACGTAGATGCATTTAACCTGCTTCTTCTTATCGCCTGTGAGCCAGTTTTCACGCTGGTTAATAATGGTGTCGATTGCAACTGCAGTCTTACCAGTCTGACGGTCACCAATAATGAGCTGACGCTGTCCACGACCGATTGCTGTCATTGCATCGATTGCCTTAATACCTGTGGCCATTGGCTCCTTCACAGGTTGGCGCTGTACTACTGATGGTGCCTGAAGTTCTAGAGCACGACGTGCATCAGGCTTAATTTCGCCCTTGCCATCGATAGGACGACCTAGTGGGTCAACAACGCGACCGAGGAAGCCATCACCAACAGGAACAGAGAGAACTTCACCTGTGCGACGCACAGAAGTTCCTTCTTCAATGCCTGCGTAATCGCCCAAGATAACAACACCGATTTCACGCACGTCAAGGTTGAGTGCGAGTCCTAGTGTTCCGTTCTCGAACTGAAGTAGTTCATTAGCCATTGTTGAAGGAAGACCTTCAACACGAGCGATTCCATCGCCTGCCTGGCTTACTGTTCCGACTTCATCACGAGCCGCGGTGCCTGGATCGTATGACTTAACGAAGTTCGCTAAGGCATCCCGAATTTCATTCGGTTGGATCTTGAGCTCTGCCATGAGTTTCCCCTTTATTTGTTTCCAGCTAGTGCGCGTCCGGCGCTAGCAAGTCGATTTGAAACGCTTCCATCTACTAATTCATCTGCAAACTTGACCGATACTCCACCAAGAATCGATGGTTCGATCTCGATATTGACGCGGATTGGTTGCCCAACCAGCGATTCAATCGCTGTTGCAAGACGTGATTTCTGAGCATCTGTAATTGCAGATGCAACGCGAATGACCGCGATAAGACGATTACGACGATTTGCAAGACCAAAGAGATAGTCAGCAAAGGCTGCTTCAATGCTACGTCCACGAAGGCTGGTCACAAGAGCAACTGCAAGTTTCACAGTTGATGCTGATGCCTTCTTTGAAAGTACTTCAGAGATGAGCGCAGTTTTAGCCTCAGGTGTTCCAGTACCTACGAGGGCCTTGCGCAATTCGAAGTTATCGACAACGAGCTGTGATGTTTCAAAGAGTTCATCTTCTACGCGATCGAGTTCATCGTTGATATTTGCAGCCGATGCTTCAGCCTCAATAGCCAGCTGCTCGAGCACGTGCACTAGGTCTCCTGCAGCTGACCAACGAAGAGTTGATACCGCTGTGAGTATTTCTAGCGCAGTTGCTGCAAGTGACTTTGCAAAGAGATCTTTCACGAGAGCGCCCTTAGAGGCAGCATCGCGTGCAGGATCTGCAAAGGCGCGGCGGATTGAAGTGTTCTTAGAGAGAACATCTGCTGCAAAGAAGAGTTGAGAAGAGAGCTCAGATGCGTTTGCCGCAGTTGCGCCCTTGACGGCAGCGTCGAGCTTGCCGCGTGCAACCACGAGTGATTGACGGCTACTGCCTCCGAGATGGATTCTCATTCTCTTCTTTCTTCTCTATCTACTACTTGGACTTTTCGAGATCTTCAATGAAGCGTTCCACGATCCGTGATTGACGGGCCTGGTCATCAAGTGCTTCTCCGACAATCTTTGATGCGAGTTCAACTGCAAGTGCACCGACTTCATTGCGAAGGGATGTAATTGCTTGCTGACGCTCTGCCTCAATAGATGCGTGAGCTGCCGCTGTGATGCGTGCTGCTTCATCTTGAGCCTTGGTGCGAAGCTCTTCGAGAATAGCTGCGCCTTGAATGCGAGCTTCTTCGCGAAGCTTTGATGCTTCACCTTGTGCTGATGAAAGCTGCTCGTTGTACTGAACAAGTGCGCGCTGTGCTTCGAGCTGCGCCTTCTCAGCACGTTCGATGCCGCCTTCGATTGCTTCGGCGCGGTCTGTGAAAGCTTTTTCAAACTTTGGCACAACTGCTTTACGAAGAACGAGAAATAGCAGGGTGAAAGCAATCGCACCGACAACTAATTCAGCAGTATGCGGAATTAGAGGGTTGAGTGGTTCTTCCCCGCTAAGGAAATTAAATGAGCGCATTGTTTACTCTAATTATTCTTTATTAATTAGAGGACGAATGCGAGAACGAGACCGAAGAGTGCAAGTGCTTCAGCGAGCGCGAACCCAAGGAACGCGATTGGCTGGAGAACGCTACGCGCTTCTGGCTGACGAGCTACGCCGTTGATATAAGCAGCGAAGATCATTCCTGTTGCAATTGCTGGACCAATTGCTGATAGGCCAAAACCGACCAGGTTGAGTGTGCCTGTCATTTTTTCTT
>JBDLSZ010000090.1:0-5058 GCA_039799305.1 Actinomycetota bacterium | reverse complement strand
CAGTTCATAGGCTTCATGTAGTACTGCTGGCCTGCGCGCTTAATCGTTCCATCGGCATGGAGCTCTTCATCCATGATCATCGGTGGATACATTCCTTCTGAGTACCAATCAAGGTGACCGGACTTCTGAAAGAGCGCTGCCTTTGTTAAGTGAGGTGAGTAAACGAATTCATACTCTTCTTCTTCGTGGCGCTTGCGTGAGTAATCCTCCATCGCACGACGGATGATTCCGCCCTTGGGATGAAAGACAGCAAGACCTGAGCCAATCTCTTCGGGGAATGAGAAGAGATCAAGTTCTTGACCAAGTCGTCTGTGATCGCGCTTTTCTGCCTCTGCAAGAAGTTCAAGGTGAGCGTTGAGTTCATCTTGCGATGGCCATGCTGTGCCATAGATACGCTGGAGCATCGGATTCTTCTCATTGCCTCGCCAGTAGGCTGCGGCGCTTCTCATCAATTTAAATGCTGGAATATGTTTTGTTGACGGTAAGTGCGGTCCGCGACAGAGGTCAGACCAGACAGGCTGCCCATCGCGACCCAAGTTGTCATAAATAGTAAGTTCAGCGCCACCTACCTCAACACTGGTCTCATCTGTGGCGCCACCTTTAATGCCAATGAGTTCACACTTATATGGCTCATGAGCAAGCTCTTTGAGTGCATCTGCTTCAGTAACCACGCGACGTTTGAAGCGCTGACCATCTTTGACGATCTTGCGCATCGCACTTTCAATCTTCTCTAAATCATCAGGATTAAATGGGTTCGCAGGATCGAAGTCGTAATAGAAACCATCAGTAATTGGTGGACCAATTCCAAGTCGAGTCTGAGCAAATACTTGCTGCACAGCTTGTGCCATCACGTGTGCTGTTGAGTGACGCAATACCGATAGGCCTTCAGCCGATGAAATAGAGATGCCTTGAATGACATCACCATCTGCAAGGTCGGTCCATAAATCTCTCAGAACCCCATTTACCTTGCAGACAACAATTTCTTTAGATTCGGCAAAGATTTGTGTGGGCCTCTGGTCTGCCTCGATGCTGGTTGCAGCGCCATCAACGGTCACCGAGATCTTGGACATGGGCCTTAGCCTACCGAAACAGGTTGTGAGTGTGAGCGAATTTGCTCCTCCAAGTCGCGTGAAGCATCTCCTATTTTCAATTTCATATCCCCGATGTGAGAGATTGGCTGTGCAATACGAAGGCTCGAGAGCATAAATCCTGATTCAACCTCAGGGATTTCAGAGATATGAATTGGGCGCACCTTCACCCCGCATTGCTCAATCGCAATGGCTCGCATAACGCCAGGCAAGATTCCTGCAGTGATCGGTGGAGTAACCCACTGATCTGCAATCAGTAAAACTAGGTTGGCAGTGGCCGTCTCGGTGATTTCATTCTTATCATTGAAAAGCACACAATCGTGATAACCCTCATCGTTGGCCGCCTCAATCAGAGCAAATCGATTGTCATACGGGAACATCTTGTGTACATCGCCAATAACAGTCTGACTATAGAAATTAAGGCGTGCTGGCTCTGCCAACTCCGCATAGGAGTCGTGGGTAATGTAGAAAAGATTCTCTCCGAAGCAGATACGCAGACGACCCACTTCATGAGAATTTTCAGCCATAATTCTGACAATCTCACTACGAATGAAATCCTCTGACGGAATTGCGATCCCTAACTCCAAAGCCGATTCGACCGCGCGACGCATATGCCTGCCTAGTGCGATCGGTGCGCCATCAACTGTCTTAATTGTTTCGAAGATTCCGGAGGATGAGGGAAAGCCATAGCTATCAAGATCAATCGCTGTCATAGCTGCCCCCCTGCAATAGATATGAGATGACGAGCTTTGAGCTGTGTCTCCTCCCATTCTGCAGCAGAATCACTGCCCCACGTAATTCCCGCTCCGGTTCCAAATCGCAAGACCGAATCTCCCGTACTCCAAAATGTTCTAATCGCTACCGATAATTCCGCTCGATCTCCGTGAATCCATCCCAGCGTTCCGCAATACGGACCGCGCACACCTTCATTCTCACTAATGATGGATAGAGCCGAACTCTTAGGCGCACCACTCACGGAACCTGGCGCCATCGTGGCTTCGAAGATCTCACTCCAAGTGATTCCATATCGCAGTGTGCCGCTCACATCAGAGACTAAGTGAGTAATTCCAGGGTGCTTCTCGTGGCGAAAGAGTTCTGTAACTTCAACAGAGCCTGTCTCACAAATGCGCCCTAAATCATTGCGCATTAAATCAACAATCATCAGATTCTCAGCCTTATCTTTATCACCAAAGACATCCTCACGTTCGGTAATCGTTCCCTTGATGGGTGAGGTCAGGATCTTTGAGCCCTTGCGAGACAAGAATCGTTCAGGAGATGCCGATGCAATCTCGAGATCTCCAACTTTTAAGTAGCAGGCAAACTCTGCTGGATTACGCAGGAGCAACTCTGAAAAGAGTCCGGCTAGTGACTGGTTCCCACCTGTCATTGCGTGGTGCAGCTGCCTACATGCGTTGACTTGATAGACACCACCTGCAGCAATGATCTCGCGAATCGTGGAGACATAACTGATGTATTCACTCTGACTGAGGGAACTCATCCATCTCTTGGCAAGAGATTCCCACGTCGTTCTTGGGAAATCATTCTTTGTCACATCGGCAAATCGAGCAAAAGTTGCCTTACCTTCAAAGGAAATAGATATAGCCCAGAACGATCCATCATCTAACTGTGATGCATCATCAGTTACTTCAACGAGGTTAGTTGCGTGAATGCCACCCATCCACATCTGCGAACCCTGAGTAAACATGGGCCAAGGCTACGCATATAAATAGCGAGAAAGCCCAATGAAAATCTACGCTTTGGCACTTACGCCCGCTCTGCGCTAGATTTGCCCCTGCACAAAATGCGGACGTAGCGCAGCTGGTAGCGCGGAACCTTGCCAAGGTTCAGGTCGCGGGTTCGAACCCCGTCGTCCGCTCGGATTAACCGCCGCTTCGAATTTATTTTCAGGTGGCGGTTTGTCTATGGTCGGATGGCCGAGAGGCGAGGCAAGGGACTGCAAATCCCTCTACACGGGTTCAAATCCCGTTCCGACCTCCAGAGGTTCTTTCGAAAGAAAGTATCAATGGTTGAGTAATACAATTTCACATCTACAACTTCATATACCTAGGACGATTGGCTCAGCGGTAGAGCACCACATTGACATTGTGGGGGTCACTGGTTCGATCCCAGTATCGTCCACTTAAAGAGCAAAGAAAAACCCCACCGCCACAACCGTGACGATGGGGTTTTTCTATTGGTTATGAAACTTTACCTGATGCCTTATTAAGCGCACGTAGTAGTTGATATCCAATGACTGCAACGAGAGTTCCGTTGACGATTCCACCGAATGAGTAATCTCCACGCTTCCATGACATATCGGCGATGCCGATAATCAAGGTAGTAGCAGCGATGAGAAGATTGGTTGAATCTCCGAAATTGACCTTGTTTTCGATCCAAATCTTTGCACCGAGTACACCGATCATTCCGTAGAGAGCAACGCCTACTCCGCCGAGAACTCCAGCTGGAGTTGCGCTGAGTACTGCACCAAACTTAGGGCAGAGTGAGAGCAAGATTGCTCCAACGCCTGCAACCCAATATGCAGCAGTTGAGTAGATGCGAGTAGCTGCCATTACGCCAATGTTTTCAGCATAGGTAGTTGTACCCGAACCGCCACCAGCACCAGCAAGCGTTGTTGCAACGCCATCGGCAAGGAGAGCATTACCCATCTGGCCATCAAGATCTTTACCAGTCATGGCAGCAACTGCCTTAACGTGGCCCACGTTCTCAGCGATGAGAACAAGAACTACTGGCAAGAAGAGCAAGATTGCGTTGGTATCAAATGTGGGTGTTGTAAATGTTGGAAGTGCAAACCACTTCGCAGCTTTGACGCCATCGAAGTTGATATCGCCCTGCGTTGCCGCAAATGCATATCCCACGATGATTCCACCGAAGATGCTGATGCGACCTAAGAATCCCTTGGAGACAGCGCCGATAATTGCCACAGCTGCCAAGGTGATAATCGCAGTGACGGGAGCAGCCTTGAAATTGTTATTGGCAGCGCCTGCAAGATTGAGACCAATAATCATGACGATAGAACCGGTCACGATCGGTGGAAGGAGCCAGTTAACCCAGCCAATACCGATCGCATTTATGAGAAGCCCAACGAGTGCAAGGATCACACCAGTTGCAACGACTCCGCCGAGTGCAACAGCCATTCCCCCGCTTGCTTGCGCAGCAGCGATGGGTGCAAGGAATGCAAATGATGATCCGAGGTAGCTCGGAACCATGTTCTTTGTCAGAGCTAGGAAGATCAGTGTTCCAATGCCTGAGAAGAAGAGTGTTGTGCTTGGTGGGAATCCCGTGATGATTGGGACTAAGAATGTGGCCCCGAACATTGCTGCGATGTGTTGAACACCGACTCCAATTGTGAGGGGCCATGCAAGACGTTCGTCAGGTTTGACTACTTCACCATCTTTAATTGATTTGCCATTGCCATGTAGATTCCAAGATAAAAGCGACATTGCCGTCCTTCCACTTATGAAAACAAGTTGCGATGGGTATCGCCCTTGGGGGAAGGTGCATGATTAGGGTAAATCTCTACTCTCAAGTACTCGAAGCAACACACCCCTTCGATGGAGTACTTTTATGGGGTGATTGCGCTCATGACAGGATTTTTTACTGGATTATCACTCATTGTCGCAATCGGAGCCCAAAACGCATTCGTGATCAAGCAAGGCTTGCTTCGTAGCCACGTAACCCTCGTTGTCATTGTCTGCGCATTCTCTGATGCACTCTTAATTGTCATTGGCACTGGAGGACTTGGAACAATTATTCAATCCAGGCCAGATCTGCTTGATGTGATCCGCTGGTTCGGCGTTATCTATCTCACCTGGTTTGGAATTAAAAGTGTGAGATCTGCATTTCGCAATGACACTCTCACCGCATCTGATCAATCAGAAGGATCGTGGAAGAAGGTTCTGCTGACCGTACTTGCCATGACATATCTGAATCCCCATGTCTATCTCGATAC
>JBDLSZ010000089.1:0-5638 GCA_039799305.1 Actinomycetota bacterium | reverse complement strand
CTCGTTGCATTCGTAGTTACTCGCTATCAGTACAAGTTCAATCTCTGGATTCTCTTGCTCTTCACAGCAGGAAATATGCTCCCAATCGTTCTTACATACATCCCGGTCTTCTGGATGTTTATCTGGGTCGGTGAGCTTTTCGGAAATAGAAACCTCTTGTATAACAACTACGGCGGCTTGATTCTGGTTCACGTGGGATTCCAGGTGGGCTTTGCAACCTTCGTACTCTCCTCCTACATGAAGACGATTCCGAAAGAGATTTCAGAGTCAGCGACCATTGATGGCGCCAACGTATTCCGCCACTACTGGAACGTCATCTTGCCTCTCTTGCGCCCAGCACTTGCGGCGCTCAGCGTGCTGATGACTACATGGATCTATAACGAATTCTTCTGGGCACTTGTCTTGATGTCAGATGACTCAAAGCGCCCGATTACTTCAGCGCTGCGTCGCCTGCAGGGACAGTACGTCACAGACTTCAACCTTCTTGCAGCTGGTGCAATCATTGCAGCAGCCCCAACTGTCATTATGTTCTTTGTTCTGCGTAAGCAATTTATCGCAGGTCTTACCCTCGGCTCCACAAAGGGTTAATTACAAAGCTGCATGATCAATCTTGATGCAGCGATCCATCACAACAGATAGACCGGCTTGACTACCTTGTGTTGCAACCTCCGGCACAGAAATTCCTAGCTGTAACCAGATTGCGCTAGCTCCAATTTCAATACTCTCATCGAGTACTGCCAGACAATCCTCTGGCTTGCGAAATACATCGACAATATCGATGTGAACGCCAATATCTTTCAGTGACTTATAGACCTTCTGGCCCAGCACCTCATCCAGGAGTGGGTTAACGAAGAACAACTCGTAGCCAGAGTTTTCTTGTAGATATCGGGCAACCCCATGGCTTGCTCGCTCAGCTTTATCTGAAATCCCAACAATTGCGACAGTCTTTGCAGTGAGAAGAAGGTGAGGAATCTCTGCTGGCGCTAGATGCATGTGAACATCCTACTCAGGCGTAAACTCAGACCTGATGATAAAGCGCATAATCAAGTTATTTACCGACCGAAAGTATTGGGTCCGTCAGATTGCCATTGCCGGATTATCTGGAGGCGTAGCTTGGTTCTTGGGAGATTTACTCATCCAAGATGGTGGCGTTGTAGCTGCCATTGTCTCAACGCTGAGTATTCGCATCTCTCTTCATAAATCCATCCGAGAAGGCTTTGGTCAAATTATTGGAACAGCTATTGGAGCCGGAACAGCTCTTCTAGCCGTCTCCGTCTTTAACTTCGGATTCCTTGCCATTGCAACAACAATCATTCTCTGTGCTGTTGTTGCCAGAGCACTGCACTTAGGTGAAGTTGCTGCAGTCAACGTTCCTGTCACCGCACTCATTGTTATCGGCCCTGGAATCTCTCAGAACACCGCTGTACACCGCTTAGGTTCAACCCTCATTGGGGCAGCTGTAGCAATCTTCTTCTCATACTTCTCTGTGCCCAATACTCCTATTGATAGAGCGCGAATGCAGATTAGATCTGTCTCAGAGAAAGCTGCGGCGCTGCTTGCGCAGATGTCTGAAGGAGTAGCAGCTGGGTATTCGCAGAAAGATGCTGGTAAATGGCTTGCACAAGCCAGACTTCTCGTTGAAGAAGTACCTGCCATTCGTGCGCAGTCTGTTGAAGCACGAAGCCATGCGCGATGGTTTCCTACTGCCGAAAAAGATGTGGCGGAGGAGATGTATATCGAGGGAATTGCAACAGAACATACCCTCGTGCAAGTGCGCACCATTGCTCGCACACTCTTTGATTCCGCTGTAGAAGGTGGAATTGCAGATTCGACCAAGAAGCAGATTGCGGTTGCGCTCTCTGCTGCAAGCTATGCGATCTCTGCTCACGTTGATCTGCCCGATGACATTAACGATTTTTCTTCGTCCCCAACTGATGATGCGCGTGAAGCAGGCTCTGCCCTTGCTGAAACCTTGATTGAAGATGGCAAAGATGTGGACCAAGATCAAATTGTGAGAGGTCTCTCCATCGTTGCCAATATTGGAATCATTGCTGATTCACTCGATCAGAATTCACCTGCCCTGAAAGATGTGATTACGCCGGATGAGCCTGCGAAATCCAAGGTCCTGGAAGTTTCCCCGCTCGAGCAGACAGTGAGCTTGTGGCGCAGAGTGGGCAAAGCCGCCCGCAAGTACTTTTAGTTCAATTTGACGTATACCCCTAGGGGTATGCTAGATTCTCCCCACAAGCAACAGTGTGAAGGAGATAGTTATGTGCTCGAAGGTAATCTGCAGTAAGTGCAAGAAGTACACCTGGTCTGGCTGCGGCCAGCATATTGACGAAGCGCTAGCTGGCGTTCCACAAGATCAAATCTGCAAGTGCGGTTGATCTAAATGGCATCTAAGAATATTTCACATGTCCTCTCTGACGAGGATCAACTTGTTGCAATCGCCAAGCGCATTAAGCGTGCACATGGCCAACTTGGAGCCGTTGCGCGAATGCTCGAAGAAGGTCGTAATTGCGATGAGATTGTTATTCAGATGTCTGCAGTTTCTAAAGCGGTGAATACAGCTGCCTTTACCCTGATTTCAGCAAGCCTCAAGGAGTGCTTAATCGAGGGCAAGAACAACCAAGAACAAGTGACAGCACAACTTCAAAAACTATTTCTCAGTCTTGCCTAAAGGAAACCCATGAAAAAATTAATAGCAGTTTTGGCAGTATCAGCACTCTTTCTTACCGGGTGTGGAAGTGCTGGACCAACGAATCTTGGTGCTCAAGAATTCCAGACAAAAGCAACTGAACCAGGTGTAATTGTCCTGGATGTTCGCACAGGGGGAGAATTCATGAGTGGGCATATCCCCAACGCAATCAATATTGATGTTGAAGGAATGACATTCGATGGCGATACCTCGAAACTCGATAAATCTGCGACCTACGCCGTCTACTGCCAGAGCGGACGACGTTCGGCAATTGCAGTCGGAAAGCTTAAAGATGCCGGATTTAAGAATCTCTACAACCTCACCAATGGAATTCAAGAATGGCAAGCAGCAGGATTACCTGTGGTGAATAACTAATGAGAATTGTGATAATTGGTGGAGTTGCTGGCGGAATGTCAGCGGCAACGAGAATGCGCAGACTCGATGCTGATGCAGAGATCATCGTTATTGAGAAGAGCGGCCATGTTTCCTATGCAAACTGTGGGCTTCCTTATTATGTCGGTGGCGTGATTGAAGAGGAGGATGCTCTTCTTCTCCAGACACCTGCAAGCCTTCATGCACGTTTTCGACTCGATGTGCGCATCGCCTCAGAGGTTGCATCAATCAACCCAGTTAAGAAGTTAGTAGTTGTAAAGAATGAGATCACTAAGGAGAGCTATGAGCTCAACTACGACAAGTTGGTTTTGAGTCCTGGAGCTACCCCTGTAGTTCCACCTATTCCAGGAATTGAACGAGCGATGACTCTTCGCACCGTCGAGGATGTTGAAAAGATTTTCAATCGCGTCGCCGAAAAACCATCATCGGCAGTAGTCATTGGCGGAGGATTTATCGGTGTAGAAATCGCGGAAAACCTAATTCATAGAGGCATCAAGACTTCCGTAGTTGAGGCAGCGCCACAATTACTTGCTCCACTAGATCCCGAGATGGCTTCACTGGTCGCCATAGAAATGTTGAAGAACGGCGTAGATCTGCATTTAGGTGCTTCTGCGCAATCAATCTCTGATTCCTCGGTCACTCTCTCCAACGGAGTTGAACTTCAAGCGGAGATGATCATCTTGGCAATTGGAGTTCGTCCAGATATTGCTCTCGCTAAGGCTGCCGGATTAACAATCGGCACACGAGGCGGTATTCAGGTTGATGACTTCAATCGCACAAGTAATCTCGACATCTACGCCGTAGGGGATGTTGCCGAAAAAACTGATGCGATTGATGGAAGCTCAACGCTCGTTCCTCTTGCAAATCTTGCAAATCGCCATGGGCGCGTAGTTGCCGATCACATAGCTGGAAGAAGCACGCGTCCAGTGAAGACAATTGGAACTGCAATCGTCAAAGTCTTTGACCTGATGATTGCTGCTACTGGTTGGAACGAGAAGCGTTTAGTTGCCTCAGACCGCACATTCAGAGTTATACATACTCACCCAAATTCACATGCCGGGTATTACCCAGGTGCTAAGCAGATGGCACTCAAACTCATCTTCGATGCTAAGTCAGGTGAAATCCTTGGAGCTCAAGGCGTAGGCATTGAAGGCGTTGATAAAAGAATTGATGTTATTGCAACCGCTATCCGTGGTGGGATAACAGCACCAGAGCTTGCCGATCTTGAATTGGCATACGCACCACCATTTGGTTCAGCTAAAGACCCCATCAATATGCTCGGCTATATTGCCGAAAACATAATGAGCGGATTACTTGAGACTGCGCAATGGAGTCAGATTGATGAGTTCTCAGATCGCGGATTCCAACTAGTGGATGTGCGCACATCATCAGAGTATGCAGCTGGAAATATCCCCGGGGCGATGTCAATGCCTGTTGATGAAATCCGCGGAAGAGTGGCAGAACTCGAGAACAAGGATATTTTGGTCAACTGCCAAGTTGGTCAACGTGGACACACAGCAACGATGTTGCTCAAAGAGCTCGGTTTTAATGCAGTAAATCTTGATGGTGGTTATCTCACATGGAGTAACTCACCAGGAGCAACTACTAAGAAGGAGAAGGAATATGTGTCATAAGACCACATGTCGTAAGTGCGGAAAGCCATCATGGGCAGGATGTGGCAATCACATTGAGATTGCACTTAAGGGAGTCAAGAAGGCAGATCGTTGCCAGGGACACCGGAATGATCCGAAGGAACCCGGTCTCTTCTCTCGCATTTTCGGCAAGAAGTAATTCAAACCTATACAGTGCAGCAATGAAAGCTATACAGATAACAGCATTCGGCGGCCCTGATGTCATGAAGTACGTCGATCTTGCCGACCCCGTTTCAGGAACCGATGAAGTAGTTCTTGATGTCACTGCTGTGGGAATCAACTACGCGGATACGCATCAGACTGAGAACTCATATTTATCACCACAGACTCTGCCGATGATTCCAGGCATTGAAGTTGTTGGAACTCATGCTGGCAAGCGCTACTTAGCGAGTGTTTCATCTGGGGGATATGCACAGAAAGCGATTGCCCATACATCTGTTCTCTTTCCAATACCGGATGCAGTCACTGATGAGCAGGCCTTGTGCATGTTGGTGCAAGGAGCAACTGCGTGGCATCTGCTCAAGACGATGGGCAATCTTCAAAAGGGCCAATCCGTTGTTGTGCATGCAGCAGCTGGTGGCGTTGGCACGATTGCGATTCAGTTGGCAAAGATGTGGGGCGGCAAAGTTATTGCTGTGACTTCATCCGATGCTAAGGCTGCACTTGCTGAGTCGCTAGGCGCAGATATAACCGTTGATGCACAGTCATCAGATCTCACCGCAGCAATTCGTGAGGCAAATGGTGGACATGGTGTTGATCTTGTTCTTGAAATGGTGGGCGGAACAACTTTTGATCACAGCCTTGCAGCCCTTGGTGCATTTGGAAAGATCATCACATTTGGAATGGCATCACGTACTGCGCCAACACCAATTCATCCAGGTGCTTTGATGCATGG
>JBDLSZ010000088.1:0-4508 GCA_039799305.1 Actinomycetota bacterium | reverse complement strand
GGTGGCAACCCTTCTCTCCATCGAAGCCGGCGTCGTGCTCGCCCTAGGTTTATGGCTCATCTTTTTTAGCTTCACGCATGAGAATGAAGAGCTAGCTCCACTCTTGGGAGAAATTTCCTTTGCAGCAATTGGAGCTGTGGGCCTCTTTGTTGCAGGTCGTGGTTATAGAAAAGGGAAGAATTACGGTAGATCTCCAGCAATATTGTCGAACCTCATCGCATTAGGCGTTGCTTACTATCAAATACAAGGGCGCTTCTATATCGGTGCAGTAATCATTTTGATTTTGGCGCTACCAACTTTGTATTTTGCTTTCAGTATCGCTAAGAACGAAGGTTGATGCGGATACGCATCACCAGTCAACTATCTTCTGGTCTTCCCAAAGAACTCCCGTTACATCCCCCGAATCAAATGGCCGTGTTGCAAGCCAAATTGCAGTCGCTGCGCCTTCTTCAGCAGATCGTGGTGCATCAGCTCCTCCCATATCGGTGCGTGAATGATTGGGGCATGTTGCATCCACTAGGAATCCGCGAGCACCTAGCCCTGTTTCGTGTGCAAGGTTTCGAACCAGAGCATTAACTCCAGCTTTACTAATTCTGTAGGGGGCAAGTCCTCCTGCATTTCCAGGTCCTGACATTCGGCCAAGACATGCAGAAAAAATAATGACTCGACCGTTTCGTGCATCAGCCATCGCAGGTGCAATGCCATTGACGAGTTGGAAGACAGAGTCGAGATTAATAGCCATGACACGTCGCCATTCGGCATCGTTAGTTTTCAAAGTCTTCGACATCTTCTCGCTCATCACTCCATGGGCGAGGACTAATACAGATGGAGTTGCAAGAGATTGGTTAATAGAGTCAATCAACTCGCGAACAAGATGTGGTTGCTCAAGATCGCAGGCAAAAATTGAGATATGGGAAGTGCTAACTCCGTTGTGATAGCGATCTGCTTCACGAATAATGCTTGCAGCACTTTCTAGTCGTTGCTCATCCTTTGCAATCAGGGCAATATCGAAACCTTGCAAAGTGAGCGCCTTTGCGACCTCAAGGCCAAGACCGCGACTTCCCCCCGTGATGATGGCAAGCGGGCGGGTGCTCTGAGATGACATGAACGAACTCTCTCAAAATTTGGGATACCTCGCCTTTCGAAGGCAAAGGTTGGGTTACAACCGTTGAAAATGTGCGCAATCTCGCGGTATCTCGCCCTTAGCGCCATTTAACCCGTGCGCTCACAGCCGATAGTCTTAGCCTGAAAATACTGGATTTTGCAAAGGAGCGCTCAGTGTCGCAATCAGGTCAGGACTTCGGCGCAAATGATTGGCTCGTTGAAGAAATGTTCGAGCGATATCAAGCCGATCCAACCTCTGTTCCAGCTGAGTGGATTACCCACTTCCAAAATAATCCTCAAGCAGGATCAGCTACTGCACCCGTTGCTGGTGCACCTAAAGGTGGAACACCACCTACACCTAAGACTGTAACTCCACCAAATATTTCAATGCCTGGCGCTGCACCTGCAGCACCAACACCTGCAGCACCTGTCGTACCTCCAGTTGTAACAACACCAGTGCAAACGCAACCTGTTGTTCGTAACGTCAACTCTGCGCCTGCAACACCTGCTCAACCCGTAGCAAAACCAATTCCAACTCTTGCAACACAGAGCGCATCAACGCTAGAACCAATTCGCGGAGTAGCAGCCCGTGTTGTTCAGAGCATGGAAGCATCGCTGACAGTTCCAACAGCAACATCAGTGCGAGCAATTCCTGCCAAGTTGATGATTGATAACCGCATTGTTATAAACAACCACCTTAAGCGCACACGCGGTGGAAAAGTTTCATTTACTCACCTCATCGCCTATGCAATGATCAAGGCCCTTCGTGCAATGCCGGAGATGAATGCTTTCTACGGAGAACTCGAAGGAAAGCCAGCTCTTGGAAAACCAGAACATATCAATTTAGGTATTGCAATTGACCTGGCAAAGCCAGATGGAACTCGTCAACTACTTGTTCCATCAATTAAGGGTTGCGAAGAACTAGATTTCGGCCACTTCTTGGTTGCCTATGAAGCAATTGTGAAGAAAGCTCGCAGCGGAACGCTCACCGTTGAAGATTACGCAGGAACAACTGTTTCACTGACAAACCCGGGAACTATCGGAACTGTTCACTCTGTTCCACGTCTCGTGCAAGGCCAAGGCCTGATTATGGGAGTTGGCGCACTCGATTACCCAGCAGAATTCCACGGTGCAAATGAAGAGACTCTTGCGCGCATGGCAATCAGCAAAGTCGTAACTCTTACAAGTACATACGATCATCGAGTTATCCAAGGTGCTCAATCAGGTGATTTCTTACGCCGCATTCATGAATTCTTGCTCGGCGCCGATCATTTCTATGATGAAATCTTTACTGCACTTCGTATTCCTTATGAGCCAATTCGCTGGGCTATTGACTTCGCAGTTACCAAAGATGAAGAGATTGATAAGACAGCGCGTGTTCAACAACTTATTCAGGCCTATCGCATCTGGGGCCACCTCATGGCAGATATCGATCCGCTTGTTTATGCACAACGCACACATCCAGATCTCGATGTCGTAACGCATGGACTTACCTTGTGGGATCTCGATCGCGAATTTGCAACAGGTGGATTTGGCGGCAAGAAGTTCCTTCCACTTCGTAAGATTCTTGGAATTCTTCGTGACTCTTACTGCCGCTCTATCGGTGTTGAGTACATGCACATCTCAGAACCTGCAGAACGTAAGTGGATGCAAGAACATATTGAAGTGGGATTGCCTTCCATTGAACGCGAAGAACAGCTTCGTATCTTGCGCACGCTCAATAGCGCTGAAGCATTTGAATCTTTCTTACAGACAAAGTTCGTTGGGCAAAAGCGCTTCTCCCTCGAAGGTGGCGAATCAGTTATTCCACTGACCGATGCAATCGTCTCTGCGGCTGCAGAACGAGGACTTGATGAAGTTTGCATTGGCATGCCACACCGCGGTCGACTTAATATGCTTGCAAATATTGCAGGTAAGCCAGTGGGCCAGATCTTCCAAGAATTCCAGGGCCACTATGCAGAGAATCAAGTTCATGGTTCAGGAGATGTGAAGTACCACTTAGGTACTGAAGGTGTCTTTACCGCCGAATCAGGTGCTACGACCAAGATTTATCTTGCGGCAAATCCTTCACACCTTGAAGCAGTCAACCCAGTACTTGAAGGAATTGTGCGCGCAAAGCAAGATCGCCTCAACACCAAGGGTGCTTACACAGTTCTCCCAATTCTCCTGCATGGAGATGCATCCTTTGCAGGACAAGGTGTTAACGCTGAAACTATGCAGCTAGCCGGTCTTCCGGGATATCGCACTGGTGGAACTATTCACATCGTCGTCAATAACCAAGTTGGATTTACTACCTCACCGGTTGCTTCACGCACTGCTCGTTACTGCACGGATGTCGCAAAGATGATCGAGGCTCCTATTTTCCATGTCAATGGAGACGATCCTGAAGCATGTGTTCGTGTTGCACATCTTGCATTTGAATATCGCCAAGCATTTAATAAAGATGTAGTTATTGACATGGTCTGCTACCGACGTCGCGGCCATAACGAAGGCGACGAACCAAGCTTTACTCAACCGCTTATGTATAAGCTGATTGATGAAAAGCGAACAACTCGTACTCTTTACACTGAAGCACTCGTTGGTCGTGGAGATATCACACCTGTTGAAGCTGAAGAGATTGCGCGCGATTACCAGGCTCAACTAGAAGAAGTCTTTGCATCCGTTGCCAATTACCAAGAAGAACACGATCCAAACTTTGTTCCACCTATTGTTCCTAATGCAGAAGATGTTCCCACATTCATCTCCGAGCAGCTCATTCGTGAGATTGCAGCCACACAAATTGCAGTTCCAGAAGGATTCCATGTTCACCCTAAGTTGTTACCGCAGCTTCAAAGACGAGCAGAATCAATCAACGATGGCACCATCGACTGGTCGACAGGTGAAATGCTTGCATTTGGCTCCCTTCTTAAAGAAGGTCGACCAATTCGCCTTGCAGGACAAGATTCACGTCGTGGAACATTCTCTAATCGCCACGCAGTCATCATCGATAAAGAGAATGGAAGTGAATGGACACCGCTTCGTTCGCTCATCTCTGATGCAAATCAATTTTTCGTTGTGGACTCATTGCTCAGCGAATATGCAGCCATGGGCTTTGAATACGGATACTCAGTTGTCCGCGATGAAGCACTCGTCTTATGGGAAGGTCAGTTCGGTGACTTCGCAAACGGAGCACAGACCATCATCGATGAATTCATATCTTCTGCACTACAAAAGTGGGGCGAGCGTTCATCAGTAGTTCTTTTGCTTCCACACGGATATGAAGGTCAAGGACCAGATCACTCATCCGCTCGTATTGAGCGCTTCTTAGCGCTCTGTGCTGAAAAGAATATGACTGTGGCCCAGCCTTCTACTCCTGCCTCCTACTTCCACTTGTTGCGCTTTCACGCAGCAAATCCAAAGCGTCG
>JBDLSZ010000087.1:0-3062 GCA_039799305.1 Actinomycetota bacterium | reverse complement strand
TTGGTCGACCGTTCTTCTCAGTTGCAGCTGTGTAGGCAGCAAAGAGTTTGCGATAGTCATGGCCACCGCGCTTTAAGTTCCAAATCTGATCATCTGAGTATCCAGAGACCATCGCTGCAGTACGTGGATCGCGATTAAAGAAGTGCTCGCGAACAAATGCGCCACTTTCTGCCTTAAAGGTTTGGTAATCACCATCGAGAGTGGTGTTCATTAAGTTAACGAGAGCGCCTTCACGGTCTTGTGCAAGCAGTGGATCCCATCCACGGCCCCACACAACCTTGATGACATTCCAGCCAGCTCCACCGAAGATGGATTCAAGCTCTTGAATGATCTTGCCATTACCGCGCACAGGGCCATCAAGGCGCTGCAAATTACAGTTCACAACGAAGGTTAAGTTATCGAGATTCTCGCGTGATGCCAGACCGATTGCGCCCAATGTATCGACTTCATCTATCTCGCCATCGCCTAGGAATGCCCATACGTTCTGATCGCTGGTGTCTTTGATGTTGCGGTTATGCAGGTAGCGATTAAAGCGCGCTTGATAAATTGCATTGATCGGTCCAATACCCATCGACACTGTAGGAAATTGCCAGAAGTCTGGCATTAACCGTGGGTGTGGATATGAGGAGAGTCCGCCACCTTCGTGGGAAAGTTCTTGGCGGAATCCATCGAGTTGGTTCTCACTAAAACGTCCTTCAAGAAATGCACGTGAATACATTCCAGGAGATGCGTGACCTTGGAAGAAGATTTGATCTCCGCCACCTGCATGATCTTGCCCACGGAAGAAGTGGTTAAAGCCCACTTCGTATAGGGATGCAGAAGATGCATAGGTTGAGATATGTCCACCGACTCCCACACCAGGGCGCTGTGCACGGTGAACCAAGATCGCTGCATTCCAACGAACATATGCACGGATGCGACGCTCAAGATCTTCATCGCCAGGAAAATCTGGTTCATTCTCTGGAGAGATTGTGTTGATGTAATCAGTTGTGCGAAGGTCAGGAAGACCAATCTTCTTCTCATGTGCTCGCTTGAGAAGTTGGAGCATTAAGTAACGCGCACGAACTGGGCCAGCAGCGTTGAGAGCTGCATCAAAGGATGCCTGCCATTCAGCCGTTTCAGCAGGATCTGTATCTACTAATTGGTCGATTATCTGATCTGGCGATCCGGCAAATTCGGTCATGCCCGTATTCTTCCGCCAAAGGGGGATGAGCGCAAAAAAATCGACTATGAGGGCGCCAAAACCCTTGTAAATATCGGTCTCATCCGTTGGACTTATCCCGTGGCAATGCGCATGGGTTTTGCTAAGGGAGAGCTAATCCTTGAAATCGGCTATGGAGCCGATTGTGATGATGCTCTGCGCGCTGAGATTAAGAAGATAGTCACCACAGATTTTCATGAAAATTCTACCAATGAAGTAGTTGATGCAGTCCTGCTCTGGTTCCGCGATGACGATGGTGATCTCGTTGATGAGTTAATGGATGCGATGGCATATCTATCTGAGACAGGACCTATCTGGGTGCTCACTCCCAAGGTCGGCCGCGATGGCCATGTTGAACCCAGTGATATTCAAGATGCTGCGCCCACATGTGGTCTGAGCCAAACATCCACACTTGTTGTTGCGCAGGATTGGACTGCAACGCGTCTAGTGGCACGTAAGGCGGGCAAGCGATAGATTCGCGCCATGACTCAACTACCTGCAGGTTTAAGTGTCGGTGAAGCCGCACCAGATTTCGAATTAAAGAATCAATATGGAGAACTGGTAAAGCTCTCATCCTTTAAGGGAGAGAAGAACGTAGTCGTTCTCTTTATCCCCTTTGCATTCACAGGCACATGCACCGGTGAGCTCTGCGCAATCCGCGATGACCTCGCAGCTTTTCAAAACGATAACGTTCAGGTACTAGCCATTTCATGTGATTCTCCATTTACACAGAAGATCTTCGCTGAGCAAGAGGGATATAAGTTCCCAGTACTTGCAGATTTCTGGCCACATGGCGCAGCAGCGCAGGCATATGGAATCTTCAATGCAGATCTTGGTTGCGCATTGCGCGGCACATTTATCATTGATAAAGCGGGCATCATCCGCTGGTCTGTAGTAAATGGCCTTGGCGATGCTCGTAATAATGGTGATTACAAGAGCGCTATTGCAGCGCTCTAACCAGGCATACTTCACGCACGATTTTCGTACTTTCGCTTATATAAAGTAGTATTCGCGAGCAGTACATAGCCGGGTGGCTAGCTCAGTGGTAGAGCGCCTCGTTTACACCGAGGATGTCGGGGGTTCGAAACCCTCGCCGCCCACACAGTTATTTGATGAGAAATTAGCAACCTCAATACATGCAACAATCACGGCATGAAGTTGAGAGTCTGCCTACTTGCAAGTGCGCTTATCTTTATTCCGATCTTCAACTCTCCTACTGCTCACGCCCATGCAGCTCTTGAAAGCACCATTCCCGCAAAGGGTGCGATAGTTGCAAAGACAACGAAGATGATTGTGATGCACTTTGCCGAGGATATTTTGGTCTTGCAGGGCAAGAAGCCCAATTCGATTCTTGTTACCAATAGCCGCGGAATGAAAGTCAGCCTCGGAAATGTCACCATCGTTGGGGCAAAAATCACTACCGCTCTCAAGGTGCCTCTGAGCCCTGGCAAGCACACGGTGAAATACCGCGTTGTATCAGCAGATGCTCATGTGGTCGCAGGTAGCTACACATTCACCGTTAAGTAATGAAGTAAGGTAACGCCGTGAAGGCAAGCGTGAGTGACCAGAGATCGATTCTGGATATCCAAAAATTTGATAACCAATCGGCCACACTTGCCAATAAGGCAGCTAACCTTCCAGAGCTTGCTGAAATCACCTCAACCACTAACAAGCAGAACAATGTTCGAGACCTGCGTATTGCTGCAGAGACAGAGCTCAGTGATGTTAAGCGTGAGCTTGCACGTGCTGAAGGCGATGTTGAGCAGATAGTTACCCGCATTGAACGCGATGAGAAGCGCCTGGCCTCAGGTACTGGTACTCCCAAAGAGCTGGAGCAGACTCAACATGAGCTCGGCACACT
>JBDLSZ010000086.1:0-4769 GCA_039799305.1 Actinomycetota bacterium | reverse complement strand
CGGTCAATAAGAAGACGGTTGCTACGGTGGTGCGGGTAAAGGCTGAGAACTTCACTTCTTCTCCGCTTGAAGCTGAAACCCAACTCCTCTGACTGTGCGAATTCCTTCAAAGCCATCACGATGTAGCTTCTTACGAAGGTATGAAATATAGGTATCTACAACAGTGCTCTCGGATTCAAAGGTAATTCCCCATACTTCATCCAAGAGATAGGTCTTACTTAAAACCCTACCTTTGCTCTCCAGCAGAACATGGAGAAGGCGGAATTCTGTAGGAGAGAGATCAACTACCTCATCGTTAAATCTCACCTGGTGTGAATCACTATCAAGTGAGATCGGACCACATGTCAGGCTTGTCGGTGTCTCAACACTAAATTGCGAACGACGCAAAATTGCTTTGATACGAAGTACTAACTCTTCAAGACCAAAAGGTTTAGTCACATAATCGTCAGCGCCAAGTGTGAGACCTCGAGTGATATCTGCGCGATCACCACGAGCGCTGAGCATCAGAGCCGGTGTGTTATCTCCATTGCCACGAATGCGTTCAATAAATTCAAAGCCATCCATCATCGGCATATTGATATCAACAATGAGTAAATCTGGTTTTGTATCTCTGAGTAAGGTTTGAGCAATCATCGCATCCGATGCCATGATGGTCTCAAAGCCGGCCAACTTCAGGGCATCGCCGAGCAAGTCTCGGACTCCTGCCTCATCATCGATCACCATGATTAATTGGCTCATGGCCATACCTTGCCATGCACAGCGCTGCATTGCTACCAATTTAAGGCTATGCACACGTAGTCACTAGGAGTTTCACAGAATATTCACACCTCTGACGAATTACTATTACCTCATGTTCAGACGCCGTAGATATGCAGTAATTGCACTCTCTGCTGCTCTCTTCTCATCCAGCTCTGTTTCAGCTTTTGCAGCTCCAACCCCATCACCGTCGCCATCAGCATCGATGGATCCTTATAAGGCTGCACAAGAGCAATATAAGAAAGATCGCGATATATACATGCTCGCTCTGCAAGATCGAGAAATGAAGATGCGTGTCATTAATTCAACTTTTAAGAGCGCCATTGATAAATCAACTACAGATGCCAGAAGTGCAATGGCGATAGCAACAACGCCTGACCAGAAGAATGCAATAACTTCAGCCAGACGAACTGCAGTGGCATCTGCAATCATCTCTCGCGAAAGCGCCATTGAAGCACTGGAACCCCTTCCCTTGCCGCCAGTGCAACCACAGCGCCCAGCCAAGATGTCTCCGCAAGGAATGAGTGAACAGAAGGATAAGAAGAAGCGATAACTACTCGCTCACATCCACTTTCATAGTGCGCACAGTCTGACGGTCATGGCTCTTATCTCTCTCGTGAATCTTTCTAATCTGTAGCTCAATACTTTTAATCGCATCATCAAATGCTGCAACATCATTAAATCCTGTGGCCTCAGAGCGCAGGAGCGGGCCTGAGCCATGAGATGTAATCACCACTTTGTGGGATTGCTTTCCTTGTCGAGGATTTGCCTCGTGGGTTACTTCCACCTCAATGCGATCAATGACAACGTTAAAACGTTCCATGGATTGAAGTTTCTCTTCAGTAATTGATTTGAAGTCACTTGCGAGTTCTGCATGGCGAGTATGAATAATAATTTTCACAATGCCAACAATGTCACTGAATGAGTGAATATGTAAGGGGGGTGTGGAGAACTAGGTGAGCGGGAGAAGATAGACAATCAAGGTAAGAATGGCTGCAAGACCTAGGCACTGAACCAGAATTGAGGCGGCAGTCTTACGATCTGCAGCTAGTGATGCCTTATCGCCAACGCGTGAGACTTTACCGAGGCGACCAAAGTTAAATGTGCCCATAAACCCATAGGCTAAACAGAATTTCTTACGCGATTGAATAAAGCCCACCGAGAAAACCACGAGTGGAAGGAAAATCCCAAGTCGAACACTGGGTGAAGCACTTGTCGAAATAAATCCAGCTAGTGCGCTCACACTTAAAAAGAGACCAATGAGTGCTACCACTTGGCGCTGGCGAATTTCATTCTTTCCAATATTGCATGAACCTGCGATGTATTGATCGTTCATTTAAGCATCTTCAAATTCGTCTTCATCAATCCATGCATCAGTTGCAGTGTCATCTTGCTTCTCAACCCATGAGAGAAATGATCCGACCGCGCGAAAGGCGAGAATGCCAACAGTGACTGCAGCAATAATTCGTCGAAGCGCTTTCATGAGGATAAAAATACTCCCCTTTAGCTCACTACGCTCGTTTTAAGCCTTGGTAAGGGCGGTGTCGATATCTGCCCAGAGATCATCCACATGTTCACATCCAACAGAGAGACGGATGAGATTTTCAGGAATGCTTGCACTCTCTAGCGGCCAACGGCGTCGGCGCTCCCATGTGCTCTCTACTCCCCCAAGGCTTGTTGCATTAACAATCAATGAAGCACTGTCGCAGACTCGCTCTGCAGCTGCTGCATCCCCCGTGATTTCAAAGGAGACGATTGCGCCAAAGCCTGGGTAGCGCACATTGGTCACAGCGCTATGGCTGGCTAATTTCTTAGCAAGAGAGGCGGCGCTTTCTTGCGCCCTTGCAAAGCGAAGTGGGAATGTGCGAATTCCACGCAGTGCAAGCCATGATTCAAAGGGGCCGGCAATGGAGCCGTAGGAAACGCGTGCATCTTGCAGTCGTGCGTGAAGAGCTGGGTCTTTCATTGAAAGTGAACCAAGGATGACATCGCTATGGCCGGCTAAATACTTTGTTACTGAGTGCATCACGATATCTGCACCGAATGTGAGCGGCTTCTGATTGAGCGGTGTGGCAAAGGTGTTATCAAAGCCAACGCCCATATTGCGCTTCTTTGCTTCACCAATGATGACGCCTACTTCAGCAATACCTAGGCCAGGATTGGTGGGAGATTCCACCCAGAGAAAAGCAGCACCTTGTAGCTGAGAGATAACTTCCTTTGTATCAGTGATATCAACAAAGCGAACTTCTAAGCGTCCTTCTGTGTGATATCTCTTGAGTAGTGCCATCGTGCCGCTATATCCCTGATCGGATGCAACGATGGGTGCACCGTGAGGCAGTAATGAAAATGCTGCAGTGATAGCAGCCATCCCTGATGAGAAGACAAGTGTTGATGAAGCTTCCTCGAGTGCGCTGATCGCATCTTCAAGCGGCTGCCATGTTTCATTGCCTGTGCGCCCATAGTTGATAGGACCGCCAGCAACAAAGGTTGAGTTCAGTGAGATTGGAAGGTTGATACCAACGCCTGAAGTATGTGCTGGGCGCCCTGAAGAAATCGCAAGGGTATCGGGATGAAGGTTCTCGTGACTCATTGGGTAAGAGTAATCGTTAGCGCAGAACTGTGGCGAGGCGATTGAAGGCCTCTTCAAGAATTTGTGGGCTTGTTGCAAAGTTCAGGCGCACAAATTGGCTTGATTGTGCGCCAAAGCGAACTCCTGGCACAAAGGCGACCTTAGCCTTTTCAATAAGCAGAGCCGATGGGTCATCACCGAGATTAAAAGATGTCAGATCCAGCCACGCCAGATAGGAGCAATGGGGAATTCTGTATCCCACACCTGGGGTCTTGGCCGCAATCAGATCTGCAACGAGATTTCGATTGTGGTCGAGCTGCACCATCAGAGAATCTAGCCATGGCTCGCCCTTCTCAAATGCAGCCACACTGGCGAAGGCGCCTAAGAGTGATGCTCGGTAGTGCGTTGCCGGAGCAATGCCGTTTAACGTCTCATGCACTTTCTCATTCTGACTCACGACAATTGCGCATTTAAGTCCTGCAATATTCCACCCTTTACTCGCAGCGGTAATAGTGATTCCCACTTCGCGAGCATTCTCTGAGACTGAAAGGAAAGGTGTAAATGTTTGTTCTGAATACATCAAAGGTGCATGTATCTCATCGCTGAGTACATAGACATTGTGCTTCTTAGCAAGATCTGCAAGGCGCGAGAGTTCTTCGTGTGTATAGACGCGCCCCAAAGGATTGTGTGGATTGCAGATCAGGTGTGCCTTAATGCCTGATGCATATGCCTTTTCAATGCCATCCCAATCAAGAATCCAATTGCTGCCATTGATGGCGTTCTCTGATTGAGTCAGTGGAACATCGACTTGTTCTAGATGAGTCTCTGTGCACCATGTCCAGAAATTTGGATATACGGGTGAATTAATCAATATCTTGTCACCAGGTTTGGTGATGACACGTAAGACTTCAACTATTCCAACACCCACGTCGGCTGCAATGCGCACTTGCAAGGGATCCACACTCCACCCCCAGCGCCGCTTGGCAAAGCCGGCAAATGCAGTGCCCATCTCTGGAATTGAACCTAAATAACCAAGGTCAGAGTGATCGATCATCTCGCGCAGCACTTGGCGAATCGGGTCTGCTACGGGGAAATCCATTTCAGCAACAGGAAGTGGAAGAACATCTTTAGGGAAAGCTCTCCACTTTTCACTGCGATGCGTCTGTAACTCACTGAGATCCAGTGCCCGCATATCGCTCATGGACTTAGTATGTCACTGTCAATACGCTATATCTATGGTTGCCGATGTTGCTATCTCTCAATTACAGATGAAGAAGATAGCTAAGGAGTTATCCACCCGCGATAAACGACTTGCTCGAGTCATTGATGCTCACCCCTTATGCACTATCGGCCGTAATCCAAAGCCCGTCACTCACTTTGAAGCTCTCGTGGAATCTGTGATTTCGCAACAACTAGCGGTTAAGGCTGCAGACACCATCTATGG
>JBDLSZ010000085.1:0-3212 GCA_039799305.1 Actinomycetota bacterium | reverse complement strand
TCAACGAGATAATTTTGTCTGGCACTTAAGACTGAAACTCCTCCATCTGTTACTCCATCAATCCATGTGCTCTGCTCAAGCTCTGGTGCAATGCGATTGTGGAGTTGGATATATGCACCATCCCTATTGGGCTTACTATTTTTCATCGCCCGGTTATCAAGTTTTGAAACAAATCGATCAGTTAGCGTGATGGAGCCAAGAGATGTGTCAATCAGGAACTGGTGCGCTAGTTCTGTCATGAGATTATGAACTGCGATGGGGGAGACACCTGTGAGCTGAGAGATTTCGCTCTCCTCTACCCCGCGCGCTAAATGCTCGGCGATGACTTTCTGCTCAGAGGTGTAGATGCGAATTGCTCGCGAAGCTGTGCCGAGAAAATACTCTCCAGGTGTTGTGGTGGTAAAAAGTGATATTCCGCGCTTTAGGGATCTCATAGCTGCGCATTGTGGGCGCGCCCTTGTTATGTGAAGCGAGCGCGGATATCAATCTGTGCAGTAAGCCCTCATTTCTCAACGCGCTGCAGTTGGCTTCTCAACGCGTAGTGAGGGTGAGCTAGAAAAGAGAGTGCGGAGAAAAGAAATAACCCCCACCCGTAATGGGCGAGGGTTATTGCTACGTATGAGTGACGTAAAACTTATTCTGGCTTCTTGCCAAGAATGCGATTTACCTTGGTGCCACACACTGGGCAGATGCCCTGTGCCATGCGACGACCAGAGTCTGAGATCTTTACAGTTCCCTCGAAATCACGCTTGGCTTTGCACTTAACGCAGTAAGCGTCACCCTTGTATGTCTCTACCTCTGCCATTTTTGCCTCCGTTCGACCCATGTGCTTGGCGCTCATGTGTACTGGCTGGAACGATACTCCCGCTCACGCTCAAAACACGGTCTCCACGCGGAGATTGTGCGTGGGGATTTGAACTAGATCTTCTCCAGCTCCACCGGGGCCAGAAGGGACCTCTCAGCGGCCTCATATCCATCGAGATAGGCGCTGGCCAGCTCTGAATCCTCGAATCTGGCGAGGGCTTCAGTGAATTCAGGGCCATGGTCGAAGTATTGAAGGTGGAGCGCCTCATGAAAGAGGACGTAGTCGAGTGCGTACTCAGGGGCAAGCTTGAGGCGATCTGAGATGCGGATGGAGCGATCCACGCTTGTGCAGGAGCCCCAGCGCTCGCGCATCGCTCTCCATGTCACTGAAACAGGTCGTTCAGTGATCTCTGGGGCTAATTCGGTGAGTAGCTCATCGATACGTGCGATCAGGTCTGCCTCTCCTGGGGTCTTGGACTGCTCTTGGCTGCGAATCTTGGCGATCATCTCGGGGACGATGGCGCGTTCATCAGCTTTGCTCAGCCGTGCAGGGATAGAGATGACGATGCGACCACCTTGGCGATAGGCAGAGATGCTCTTTTTACGTCGAGTCGAGCGGATGACAAGAATTTCACCCTCATCAACCCCAGGGAGAGTGACCTCTTCAAATTCTGGCTGAAAGTCTCCAGTTGTCATTGAGGAAATGTATTGGATAAGAGAACTCATTGCAGATGTATCGACAAATTTTGACAGAAAAATTTTCTTGTGTCTTAGCAATTCTCATTTGATTCTGCCCAATATTCGTCGTACTTTTCGCTTACGAAGTCCTCGGATAACCGTTTGATATCAGCAAGGGGAAGGCTGATATCGAAATGTGCGCCCGGGGACTTCGCTTTTCTTTTCCTGCAGAAGCAGTGGCTTAGAGCAGCCCGCTCAAGTCATCTGGAATCTGCGAGGAGCTTAAGAACTTCTCAGCTTCCAATAATTCTTCAGCGCTGGGCAAAATCCCACTCCAAATCTGATCACGGGCTGCAACATCTTTGGATTCGCGCACCTTCTGCCAGAAAGCGCTCGCCTCTCGTGCAAGTTTGGGTGTTACTTCAAGTCCTAATAGTGTTTTAAAGAGTTGTTGTGATGGAGCGCTCGTTGCTCGCTGGCGTCGATTCATCTCACGAAGTTGAGTGAGAGCGGGAAGTCGCTCACCTGCTGCAAGTGTTGTGACTTCATCAGCCCAACCGTCAACAAGTGCAAGTGCTGTCTCTAACTTGGAGAGTGCTGCGCGCTGTGCTGGAGTTTCCTCTGGTGTGAAAATTCCATTATTGAGTGCGATAGTGAAAGAGTTTTCATTTGATTCAGGGTTGCCTTGCGATGGATCAAAGTTCTGCATCGCCTCCTCTGCCTGACGTTGAATCGCTTCCATATCAATGTGGATTCCGCGACCATAATCAACGATGGCGCTACGAATATAGGAGACAAGCCACGGATTTGATTCAAAGAGTCGTGCCACAGCTGCTTCGCGCAGTGCATGGAAAAGATAGATCTCACTCTTAGGAATTTCGAGATCTTCACTCCACTTCTCAATGTTTTCAGGGATTAAGAGTGGGCGAGCAGGGTCGAGAAGTGGTAGCCCCACATCATGAGCACCCGTTGCTGTTGCTGATATTCCACCTATTGCTTGACCTAATTGCGTTGCAATGAGTGAACCAATAAAGGTGCGAAGCAGTCCTGCGATTGCGCCCATAGGCGCCGCCATCGCTTCGCCAGAATCGACATCCTGTGATTGCTGGGCCATCGCATCATCGAGCAGGGATGAGATTGCAGATGAGAGACCTGTGGCAAGTGGCTCCATCGTTGCCTGCCATCCAGCCAGAGTGACATCTACCCAATCAAGTCGGCTGACAGATCGCTGTGATGTGCTGCCTGAGGTCGCGGGAAAGACTGTTGCTTCATTGAGCCAGAGATCTGCAATTTCAAAAGCGTTATCTACGACAGTGACATCTTTTGTGCCAATCGGTTGTGAGCCTTGTGCCTGCACAAATTTCTTCGCGGTATCTCGAACAACGGCTTGAGGGAGTGCATCCTGTGAACCTTGTGCAAAAGCTGCAAATGGGTTGACGAAACCTGCAGGGTTAATTCCAAGTTGTTCAAATTGTTTTTGAATCTGTTCTTGCATCTGACGCATCATCGCGTTTAAGTCTTCTGGCTTACCATTTTCTTCATCACCATCATCAGGTGTGAATCCAAAAGGTGACATGTGTTACTCCCTTAAGAAAAGTTGGGCCAGGTTGAGAATAGGTTGATTCTATCTACAGGGTGTAACCAGCAGAGTGAGCACTTTCTTCCCAGAAGGACTAAGATTTTTACATGCCCCGCACCGAGTTATTCGCAGGATCAAGCGCCTTCGCAGC
>JBDLSZ010000084.1:0-2793 GCA_039799305.1 Actinomycetota bacterium | reverse complement strand
ATTAGTTGAGAGTTTTACGCTTCCCAAAGCATCTACTGGTCAGTAACATATGGCCCATGAAGATTGCTGTGTGCGTCAAGCAGGTCCCTGATTCATGGGCTGAGAAGAAGATGGTCAACGGTGTTCTCGATCGCGAGAACGTTGATGCAGTTCTTAATGACCTTGATGAATATGCAGTGGAGGAAGCCCTTCGTATCGCTGAAGCTCATGGCGGCAATGAAGAGGGCGCAGCACATACAGTCACTGTGATCTCAATGGGGCCAGATCGCGCAACTGAAGCTGTCCGCAAAGCACTTTCCATGGGAGCCAATGATGCAATCTTGGTCAGCGATAGTGCGCTGGCAGGCTCTGATGCTCTTGCAACATCTGCAGTTCTTGCAAAGGTAATCGCAGATGGTGGCTATGACATCGTTATTTGTGGCACTGAATCAACGGATGCTCGTATGAGTGTTGTGCCGGCGATGATCAGCGCTCGCCTTGGGTGGGCGCAACTGACCTTTGCATCAAAGGTGACCGTGGACCCTGCCGGAAAAGTTTCCATTACTCGTGTGACTGAAGCTGGCGTTGATGAAATCTCCGCGGCATTTCCTGTGGTCATTAGCGTTGTTGAAAAGATTAATGAACCTCGCTACCCATCCTTTAAGGGAATTATGGCTGCCAAGAAGAAGGTCATTGATCAAAAAGATTTAGCAGCAGTGGGTGCATCAGCACAGAGTGCGTGGTCACAAGTCAATGATGCAACACCACGTCCACCGCGAGCAGCTGGCATCAAAGTCAATGATGAAGGCAATGGCGGTCAAGACCTCGTGAACTTCCTAGCAGAGAAGAAGTTGATATGAGCACTGTATTTATCCTCGCTGATTTTTCAGGCGATAAGGCGACTAAGACCACAGTAGAGCTTGCAACAGCAGCTGCCCGCATTGGCGCTGTCACAGCAGTAGTTCTTGCAGGTAGCGGAAAAGGCGCAGCACTTGCTGCAACAATCAATCAGGGACCTATTGCAACAGTGCTGGTTATTGAATCTGATGACTTTGTATCTCACGGCGTTGCAGCATCAGCAGATGCTCTTGCAAACCTTGTGAAAGAGAAGTCACCTGCAGCACTGCTTATTGCATCTCACGCCTTCGGTAAGGAAGTTGCAGCACGCGTTGCAGTACTCGCAGATTCAGGGATCATTACCGATGCAGTCGATGTTGCAGCAGATGGCACAGCAACACAATTGGTCTTTGGTGGATCTACCACCGTGCACTCCAAGGTTTCCCATGGCGTTCCTGTCATTACCGTGCGCCCCAATAGCGTTGAGGCAGATTTCTCTGCATCATCGCCTGCAATCGAAAGTGGCACAGCAACAATTAGCGCTGATGCAAAGAAGGCAACAGTTTCTTCTTCACAACCTCCTGTAAAGGGCGGACGTCCTGAACTGACAGAGGCAAATGTTGTTGTCTCTGGTGGTCGTGGCACGGATGGAAACTTCACACCTGTTGAAGCATTTGCAGATTCACTGGGCGCCGCAGTCGGTGCATCACGAGCTGCAACAGATGCTGGGTGGTATCCACATTCACATCAGGTTGGTCAGACTGGAAAGACTGTCAGCCCACAGCTCTATGTCGCATGCGGTATCTCGGGTGCGATTCAACATCGCGCAGGAATGCAGACCTCTAAGACAATCATCGTGGTCAATAAAGATCCAGAAGCACCGCTCTTTGATATCGCTGATTTCGGCGTAGTCGGAGACCTCTTTAACGTGCTTCCAAAGGCCACAGAAGGCGTGGTTGCTCGCAAGAACTAGACTGCTCCCATGAGCGTCTATCTCGACCATGCGGCTACTACGCCGATGTTCGATGTTGCCATTGATGCGATGAACACTTCACTTCGCAAACTTGGTAACCCTTCATCTCTTCACACTGAAGGTCGGTCAACGCGCAAAGATGTTGAAGATGCGCGCGAGAAGATTGCTAAGGCCGTTGATTGCCTAGCAAGTGAAATTATCTTTACAGGATCAGGCACGGAAGCTAATAACGCAGCAATCAAGGGTCTGTTCTGGCATAGCGATAAGAAAGTCATTCTCATCTCCAGCATTGAGCACCATGCCGTTCTCGACCCAGCGCATTGGTTGGTAGAACATGAAGGCGCCCAACTCATTGAGATTCCCGTAAATACAGATGGAGTCATTGACCTGGACTTTATGAAGAAAGTTATTGCAGATCGCAGATCAGAGATTGCGCTGATCTCAGTGATGCATAGCAATAACGAGACAGGGGTCATCCAACCTATTGCAGATGTTGTAAAGATTGCAGGCGATATTCCTGTTCATTGTGATGCCGTGCAGAGCTTTACCAAGGTGCCACTATCTTTTAAAGAACTCGGTCTCTTTGCGATGACCATTAGTGGCCATAAAGTTGGTGGCCCACTCGGAATTGGCGCGCTGATCTTGCGTCGCGCAGTTGAAATCCCTGCTCTGCTCCATGGCGGGGGACAAGAGCGCGATATTCGAAGTGGCACACTGAATGCTCCATCGATTGTTGCACTTGCTGCAGCTGTTGAGGCAAAGCTCTATGACGCAGGCAAAGTTGCCGCACTTCGTGATTCTTTTGAAAGCGGTGTAGTTGCATCGCGCCCTGATGCGGTCATTAACGGCAAGAGCGCACCGCGCCTTCCCGGAATTTCCAACATTACATTTCCTGGAACTCAGAGTGATTCACTCTTGCTACTGATGGATTCACAGAAAGTTTCCTGTTCCACAGGTGCTGCCTGCACAGCAGGCGTTCATCGCCCCAGCCATGTCTTGATGGC
>JBDLSZ010000083.1:0-8533 GCA_039799305.1 Actinomycetota bacterium | reverse complement strand
TGCGTTCATCCTTTACTCCGACATACAACATGTCTATCAACCTCATCGCACGATTTGGTCGCGAGAGAGCGCACGGAAGTTTGGAATCTTCCTTCGCCCAGTTCCAGGCAGATCGAGCCGTTGTGGGTCTAGTTCGACAGATCAAGAAGAACAATTCTGCAGCAGCTGAGCTCACAGAGTCTGCGCAATGTCATCTGGGTGACTTCTCTGATTACTCGCGCATGCGCATCGATATCAAAGAGATGGAGCGTTTACTTAGTAAGCGAGATGGTCGTCGAGGCATTGACCAACGTCAGAGAGTGAAGATGGAGAATGAGCTAGATGGGATGCGTCGCGCTCTTCGACAACATTCATGCCATGCATGTAATGATCGTGAAACGCATGCCCGATTTGCTGAAAAAGCAGATCGTCTCAACCGTGAATCTGATGGATTGCGCTCTCGTGTTGAAAACCGCACTCACGTTATTGCGAGGACTTTTGACCGTATCTGCGATGTTCTTACCCATCTTGGATATATCGAAGGGGAGAAGCCGCTTGAACAAGGGAAGATTCTTGCCAAGATATTTGCAGAATCTGATCTCCTACTCACAGAATCGATTCGTCGTGGCGTCTTTGATTCGCTCACCCCACCAGAGCTTCTCTCTGTCGCTTCGGCGATGATCTACCAAGGCCGTGGTTCTGAGGCCTATGCGCCGAAGATGCCTAATGACAATGTAGCAAACGCACTTGTTGCTGTTTCAAAGATTTGGATAGAGCTTGAAGCAATTGAAAATCAATTCGATGTGAAGACACAACGCGAACCTGACTTTGGTTTTTGTTATGCCTCATACCGTTGGTCTAATGGACACTCCTTAACAAGTGTTCTTAAGGGCACAGATATGACCGTGGGAGATTTCGTTCGAAGCATTAAGCAGCTCATCGATTTACTGACGCAGATAGGTGGGGCAGCGGAGGAGCTTCGTCCTGCATGTCGGGAAGGTATAAAACGTTTGGATAGAGGCGTGATTTCATATATGTTGGGCGATCTATGACACTGATGCTCTTAGATAGCGCATCCCTTTGGTATCGCGCCTATTATGGAATGCCTGACACTCTTTTATCTCCTTCGGGTATGCCGGTTAATGCAATCCGTGGATATTTGGATATGACTGCGCGCTTGATTGGCATGTATTCACCCAATCGCATCGTTGCCTGCATCGAGGGAGATTGGCGTCCCTCATGGCGCGTGGATCTTTTCCCTGATTACAAAGCTAATCGACTTGAAGATGAGAGCGATGAAGAGGAAGAGCCAGAAACTCTGACTCCACAAATTCCAGTATTACTTGATCTACTCGATGCATTTGGGATTCCGATGCTTGGAGTTGATGATTATGAGGCAGATGATGTTATGGCTACATTTGCCGTGAAAGAGAAAGGGCCTATTCGCGTTGTAACGGGGGATAGGGACCTCTTCCAGCTCGTTGATGATAAACGCGATGTCAAAGTTGTTTATCTTGCTCGTGGTATTTCTCAACATGATTTAGTTGATATCAAATGGGTCGCAGAAAAATACGGAATCCCGGGGGATAGGTATGCACTCTTTGCCATGTTCCGTGGAGACCCATCCGATGGTTTACCTGGAGTCAGGGGAATCGGTGAGAAGGGGGCAGCCCTGATCGCAAATCATTTCGCCACCGTCGATGAGGCGCTAGCTGGTGCTAAGGGTGAACATGAAGCACTCACCAAATCTCTTGCCAAGAAGATCATTGATGGCGCCGATTACCTCAAGATTGCTCCGACTTTGGTTCACTGCGCTAAGGATGTTGCCATTCCGCAGATGGATATTGCGATGCCTAAAAAGCCCGATGATTTATCCGCGATTTATCAGATGAAGGATGAATATGGCCTTGGAGCAAGCGTTGATAGATTAATATCAGCGTTAGGTTGGTAGAGGGGGATTTTATGAAACCAGTAATACTTATCCCTACCTACAACGAATCTATTGCAATCGTTGAACTACTGAACTCATTAATGACTTTACATAACACGCGTGATTTCGATGTTGTGGTCCTCGATGATAATTCACCTGATCAGACGGCAGATATTGTTGATTCTATGAGTTTTCCTTGGGTGAGCGTCTTGCGTCGTCCAGCAAAAGCTGGGCTCGGTGCTGCATATCGGGCCGGTTTCGCTCATGTCTTACCCATGAAGAAGTATTCAAAGATCGTAACTATGGATGCAGATGGTTCCCATCGCGTTGCTGACCTTCCTGAAATGCTCGATGCAACGGATGCTCCAATCTCCATTACTTTAGGAACTCGTTGGATGCCAGGTGGATCAGTTGTTAACTGGCCGAAAAGTAGACAATTACTCTCCAAATCAGGGACCAAGTACGCGCGTATTGCACTCGGTATTCCACTCAATGATCTGACCGGTGGATTTCGCGTCTATAGCTCACAACTACTTGAGAAGTTGAATCTGAAAGATATGACAGCAACCGGTTATTGTTTTCAAATTGAAATGGCTATGGCATCTGAACTTGCTCAAGCTGCGATGATCGAAGTTCCAATTACCTTTGTCGAACGCATCAATGGAGTATCTAAAATGAGCAGGGCAATTGTGATTGAAGCTCTGTGGCAGACAACCTTGTGGGGCTTTGCTAGACGCTTACGGCCTAACGCCGATAAGTTACATTATGTAAAGTAAGAAAGGCTAGGCAAAGGCCTCTATCGGTGGGCAGGAGCAGACGAGGTTTCTATCCCCATATGCCCCATCAATACGCCCTGTAGTCGGCCAATACTTACCCTTCATCCCAATCAATTCACCTGGAATAAGGCCTGTCAGGGTCGCTGGGAAGGCTGCACGCTCGCGTGGATAGCTTCTCTCCCACGTTGTCGCTGCAATCGTTGCAATGGTGTGAGGTGCATGGCGTAGCGCTGATTCCTCAACCGCAATCTTGCCGTCAGTGATCTCCGAAATCTCATAGCGAATCGCGATCATCGCATCGATAAAGCGATTCATCTCAAGAATATCTTCCGACTCAGTTGGCTCAATCATCAAGGTGCCGGCGACTGGAAATGACATCGTCGGTGCATGGAAACCAAAATCCATCAAACGCTTTGCAATGTCATCAACTGTCACACCAGATTCCTTGGTGATCTCACGAACATCCAAGATGCACTCATGGGCAACAAGCCCCTTATTGCCTGTGTAGAGGATTGGGTAAGAGTCTTTCAAGCGATATGCCATGTAATTGGCATTGAGGATTGCAACCTCCGTTGCATGTGTCAGGCCCTCTCCCCCCATAAGACGGATATATGCCCACGAAATCGGCAAGATACTTGCAGATCCAAATGGTGCGGCCGAAATAGGACCAGGTCCCGTTGCAGGACCGGCGAGTGCATCGAGTGGATGATTTGGTAGGAATGGCGCTAGATGAGCCTTCGCAATGACCGGCCCGACACCTGGTCCCCCGCCACCGTGAGGAATGCAGAATGTTTTATGTAAATTGAGATGCGAGACATCGGCGCCAAATTTTCCAGGCTGAGCCGTTCCAACCAGTGCATTGAGATTTGCTCCATCAACGTATACCTGACCACCTGCATCATGAACGAGTGCACAGATTTCAGAGATCGCAGATTCAAAGACACCATGAGTTGATGGATAGGTAACCATTAGAGCTGCAAGAGATGAGCCATGTTCTGCAATCTTGGCCTTCAAATCATCGAGGCTGACGTTTCCTGCTTCATCACATTCGATGACAACTACCTTCATGCCCGCCATCACAGCACTTGCTGCATTAGTGCCGTGAGCACTCGATGGAATCAGGCAGATAGTGCGAGCTTCATCGCCACGAGAGTCGTGATAATTGCGGATAGCAAGAAGTCCTGCAAACTCCCCCTGGCTTCCAGCATTAGGTTGTAGAGAGACCGCGTCATAGCCGGTGATCTCAACGAGCCACTTGGAGAGTTGGTCAATCAAAAGACGTGAGCCACGTGTCTGCTCTGCTGGAGCAAAGGGATGAAGGGATGCAAACTCTGGCCATGTGACAGCTTCCATCTCCGTTGTTGCATTGAGCTTCATCGTGCAAGAACCCAGTGGAATCATCGTGCGATCGAGGGCTAAATCGCGATCTGCAAGTGTGCGCAAGTAACGAAGCATCGATGTCTCTGAGAAGTAGGTATTAAAGACTGGATGCTGCAAGAAGGCTGAAGTGCGCTTGACCGCTGTTGCGATACCACTGCCCTGGGCTGGTGAGACCTTCACATCGAAGATTGAAGCAATGGATGCAAATATCGACTCAGTTATCGTTTCATCGAAGGAGATACGAACATGGTTCGCATCAACAATTCCAAGATTGATCTTCAGTGACTTAGCTTTGGCGTGAATGGCAGAGGCATCTGCAACCTTGATTGTCAGGGTGTCGAAGTAGCTCTTATTGGTTGTATCGACAACTGTTGCGAGCTGGGCTGCATAGTTATGGATGCGTTCTGCAATACGAGTAAGTCCTGCAGGTCCATGCCACATCGCATAGAAAGCGCTCATGTTGGCAAGAAGAACCTGCGCCGTACAGATATTACTTGTCGCTTTATCACGGCGGATATGTTGCTCGCGAGTTTGCAAAGCTAAGCGAAATGCCGGGTTTCCATGTGCATCAACGCTCTGGCCCACAAGGCGACCTGGAAGAGAACGCTCAAGTCCTGTGCGCACTGCCATAAACCCTGCATGTGGTCCGCCGAATCCCATGGGTACTCCAAAGCGCTGAGCGGTACCCACTGCAATATCTGCGCCCCACTCCCCTGGTGCTTTAAGAAGTGTGAGTGCGAGAAGATCTGTTGCAGCAATGACGAGAGCTCCCGCTTCATGAGCTGCATCCGCAACTTTGGAGTAATCCGTAATTGCACCTGTTGCATCTGGATACTGCACAAGTAATCCGAAGTATGAGGTGCCCGCTGGAATTGCAAGAGCATCTACCTCGAGAACAGTGATCCCAAGTGGCTTCGCACGCGTTGCAACGACAGCTTTCGTCTGCGTGTGAACTCCCTTATCAATCAGGAATATTGCATCATCTGAAACCTTTGAGCTGCGGCGTGCAAGTGTCATAGCTTCGGCTGACGCTGTTCCTTCATCAAGCATCGAAGCATTTGAAAGTGCAAGGGCTGTCATATCGCAGATCACTGTTTGGAATGCAAAGAGCGCCTCTAAACGACCTTGTGAGATCTCAGGCTGGTATGGCGTGTATGCGGTATACCAAGCAGGGTTTTCTAAAACATTTCGTTTGATAACAGGTGGAGTGATGGTTCCGTAATATCCGCTACCAATCAGAGAGGTGAAGACTTCATTCTGACTCGCAATATCGCGAAGCTCAGCAATGACTTCTACTTCACTCTTGGGGCCATCGAGAACATCTTTAAGTTGCTTGGCAATGTGAATATTTTCAGGAACAACATCGGCAATAAACTTCTTAATATCGGAGTAACCCAAGACACCGAGCATCTCTGATTCATCAGATGCTGATGGACCGATATGACGATCTTCGAAGTCCTGATAGTTACTCAACGAACTACTCCCCCGCACATGGTGCCCACTGGCACGCTAGGAGAGAAATATAGAAGAGTTAGGCGCCTTTCGCCTTTCGACGAAGAGAGAGTTCATCGTTATTTTCTCCACCCACGGATTCACCGTTGACTTCACCTTGAAGTGAAGCAAGTGAACCCTCAACCTCATGCCAAACCTTGCCTACAGCGATACCGAAGACTCCTTGGCCACCAGCGAGGAGATCGATAATTTCATCGGGGCTTGCACATTCATAGATGGATGCGCCATCGCTCATTAAGGTAATGCGCTCAAGCTCTGTCACACCACGACTGCGAAGATGGTTAACGGCTGTGCGAATATTTTGAAGAGAGACTCCAGCATCAAGAAGACGTTTTACAATCTTGAGAACGAGAATGTCGCGAAAGCCATAGAGGCGTGCGCTTCCAGAACCTGTCGCAGTGCGAATTGATGGCTCTACTAAACCAGTACGTGCCCAATAATCTAATTGACGATAAGAAATTCCGGCAGCAGAACAAGCAGTTGCGCCGCGGTAACCAATTTCAAATTCTTGATCTGTCACGAGAGGGGGCTCGCTTTCACGTAGTGGGGTTGCGCTAAGGCTACGCCCGGACAGGGTAGAAATGAGAGAGCGACACGAACCTAACCTCTACTTGAGGTTAAGACTTTCACGCTCTATCCAGCGAAATCCTCGGGGTTAATCCCATCAAGGAACTCTCGGAAGGCTTCCAGCTCCTGGTCCCCTGCAGCCGATACCTCATTGGCGATCTGCTCTGGGATATCAATTCCGACCTCATCCAGAAGTTCGCTACTGACCATAATGTTGCTCTTGGTCCGAAGGGCCACAGCAATGGCATCGGATGGACGAACCGAGAGAGGCTCTAGCGCACCGGCGCTATTGCGCAACAACAAATCTGCGTAGAAGACGCCATCTTTGATGGAGGTTATGTGGACACTTGTCAGGGTTGTGTCTAACTGCTCTAAGAGATCGCGAATGAGATCGTGAGTTAGCGGTCGCTGCGCTTCAAGACCTTGCTGAGCAAAGGCGATCGATGTCGCCTCCACTGCTCCGACCCAGATAGGCAGAAAGCGAGTTCCGTCGATCTCCTTGAGAAGAACTATCGGTTGGTTAGAGGGCATCTCAATGCGAACGCCAACTACTTCTACTTGGACCAACACGATTTCTACCTAGAGTCTTTGGCTAGCGAAGACGGTTTAAGCCGCCGCGGACAAGAGCTGCATGAAGTCGAACGGAGAGAGATGCAATCTCTTTCTGCACTTCCTCTGCGCGAGCCTTAGCTTCGCTGCTCTTCTGTCGCGTAAAGGGTGTGATCACTTGTTCAATCAGACCGATCTCACGATCGGCAGCTGACTTGAATGAGCGCAGGTGTCGAGGTTCAATTCCAAAGCCAGCCATCTCTGCGACCGACTTAGCAACTGCGAGTGCATCACCGTCATAGTGGCGACCGCGAATGGTGATCAGACCGAAGGATTCAAGTTCAACGAGTTGTCCATCAACTAGGCCAGATGCCTTCAAGAGCTCTTCGCGAGATAGACGCATCTCGGATTGTTCTGCGAAAGCTGCTGGTGCGAACTCTCCATCAATGGTTGCAAGGCCGAGGGTAGGACGAGGTGTGGGCACTCCCCCTTGAGCTGCTGGCTGCAAACCACGATCGAGTGCATCGAGATTCTCTTTAATTACTTTCAATGGCAAGTATTGATCACGTTGGGCAAGAAGCACATAGCGGAGGCGCTCAAGGTCGGTTGTTGTAAATTTACGATATCCAGAAGGTGTGCGCTGTGGCTCAATGAGGCCTTCTGATTCAAGGAAGCGGATCTTGGAGATAGTGATATCTGCGAAGTCTCCACGTAACTTAGTGAGTACTTCACCAATACTTAAATATGCCCGTGCTGGAACGCTCAACTTAGTTCTCCCCTATGAGTTTGCTGCCGATAAAGAGCAGATGAAATTTTCCAATTTGTATTGCATCCCCTGAGATAAGAACTTTCTCAGTAACGGACTCGTTGTTGACATATGAACCATTCAAACTTCCAGAATCTTTGAAGGTGAAGTGCTTTCCAACCTTTTCAATCGATGCATGTTTACGAGAAACAGTGACATCATCGAGAAAGATTGAACTATCTGTTGCGCGCCCGATGGATACGCCTTCAGATGAGATAAGAAAGCGTGATCCCTTCTGAGCACCGCGATGAATGATGACCATCGCAGAGTTGGCATCTCCTGCCAGAACGCCTTCTATGACGCTGCGCTCTTCATCTGTGGCTTGCATCAAGAGATCGCTGATGAGATCGGCTGGGGAATTGCCGACAACAGAGCGAAGGCCGAGGTGGAGTGTGCTGGTGAGTTCGCGGTCTGCATCAAGTGCTGCCATGAGACTCTCCCTCACCTAAAAAACGCCCTCGACTTTGGACGTCAACTTAAGGGTGACACTAGAGAGTTAAAAAAGATAAATCAAGCCGGGATTTAGGCTGTAATCGCTCCATATTCGGCCGCTGAAAGCAAGCCAGAAGGTTGGGCTGGGACCTCAATCTCAACAAGCCAGCCAGCACCGTAAGGATCTGAGTTGATCAGCTCTGGTGCGTTGACCAGCGCGTCATTGATACCGACCACAGTTCCTGTAACAGGTGCGAAGATTTCAGAGACGCTCTTTGTAGATTCCACTTCACCGCAGACCTTATCCGCAACAACTGCTTCACCGATCTTAGGCATCTGCACATAGACGATATCTCCGAGAGCACCTTGTGCGTAATCAGTGATACCCATGCGGATGCGTAAGGCAGTCGACGTTGGCGCAACCCACTCGTGCTCTTTTGTGTACTGAAGATCGGCTGGAATATTAGACATTGCGCTCCTACTAGCCCTCGATGATGTGTGGTCGAACTGTAATGGTCGATAGCGCTGTTCGGAAATATCCGACCGCCGTCCCGACATAGAGAGTAACGCCCCAGATGGCAAAGGCCCACCCGAAAATAAACG
>JBDLSZ010000082.1:0-2533 GCA_039799305.1 Actinomycetota bacterium | reverse complement strand
GCTTCATCCTCCTTCTTGCAGGCATCGTGGCACGTGGAATTTCAAATGGACATGTCCCATGGGGAAATATGTATGAGTTCTCGATTACTGGAGCTTTGGCATTTACTGGTGCATATCTTGCAGCCCTTCGCAAATACGATCTTCGTTGGCTCGGGCTCTTCGTTTCCATCTCTGTTCTTTTGACACTTGGAACTGCAGTCACACTTCTCTATCGCGATAGCGCACCTCTGGTGCCTGCGTTGAAATCAACATGGTTAGTTATTCACGTCTTTGCAGCGATTATTTCTGGCGGAGTCTTCTTACTTGCCAACGTAGTTGCCGGTGCTTATCTCTATCTCGATCGTCTTGAATCACGTGGTCCACGCCCAGCGTGGTTACAGAGAGTTCCTTCCCTTGAAGTCCTTGATCAGCTTTCTTATCGCCTCGTTGCATTTGTATTCCCACTCTGGACCTTTGCAGTCATTGCAGGAGCAATCTGGGCAGAGAGTGCATGGGGACGTTATTGGGGTTGGGATCCAAAAGAGACATGGGCATTTATTACCTGGGTTGCTTATGCGGCATATCTACATGCTCGCGTGACAGTGGGTTGGCGCGGTCGTCGTGCAGCTTGGCTATGCATATTTGCAGGATCAACATTCTTATTTAACTATGTCTATGTCAATGTGTGGGGAACCGGCAAACATACGTACTCAGGTTTGTAAGAAACCTTGACTCGATGATTTCTGCAGAGGTAGTTGGTTTTATTGCAGGTGGCCTCGGAATGTTCTTTGGACTTCCGCAAGCACTGCGCGTTAGACGCCTAGGCCATGGCCGCGGAGTAAGCCTGATCTCGTGGTTACTCCTGTTCGGAACTTCTACGTGCTGGGGTGCTTATGGTTTTGATATCAAATCACCTTCTGTGCTTCTGACAAATATAGGAGCTGCGCTCGTTAATGCGAGTGTGATCATGGCAATCATGAAGAACAATCTGAAATCTATTGCGCTTCTATCGGTATATGCATCAGCTCTCTCAGCGCTCATTCTCAATTTACCCAGCGCTGTTGTCTCTACGATTCTGATTCTGGTGGTCTTTGCACAGACACCACAAATTATTAAGTCTTATAAGAATCTGCATGCTGGTGCTGATACTGCGGTATCCATCAGCGGACTGAGTGTGAGCTCGCTAAGTATTGCTCTTTGGTTTGTTTATGCCCTGCTTGCTGATGTCTCACTCATTCTTCTGAGTGCTTCTATTGCAGTCTCACTCAACCTCTCGGTAATTATTCTGGAGCTGATTGGAAAGCGTCGGAGAGCGCTAAAGACTGCGTAAGAAATCTGGATCGTCATCGGGAGGAAGAATGCGCTTCTTTCCAGGTCTTGGTCCCTTAGGGCCACGATTTCGTCCGATGAAGAGATAAACGATTCCACCAAGAGGCTGCAAGAAGAGAATTGCTAGCAACCAGCCCCATTTAGGAATCTTCTTAATTTGTGAGTCATCGCGCATCGCACAGTCCACAAATGTGTAGAGAGTAAGTGCCAGAGGCAAGAGAATGAGGAGCGCGCGAACCATAAGAAGATTCTAATCCTTTGTATCTGCTTCTGCTTACTGGTTAAAAGGAGAGTGCAAGAGCGAAGGTGAGCCCGAAGTGCAGCTGCAATTGACCGGTTCGGCCAAGTAGTGGAATGAGATCGACGCCTTTTGCCCCAGCAAGTACTTCGCGAGCAATTGCATAGGCAGCAGGTGCGGTTGCCAAGGTGAGCAGAGCAAGTGTGTGGCCGGTAAATATTGGGAAGATATATGCAGTAATCAAAAGTGCTACAAAGAATTTGCGCGCATTCTTATCACCGAGCTTCACAGCAAGGGTCTTCTTACCAACAACCTCATCACCTGGAATATCTCGAATGTTATTGATCGCAAGGAGCGCGCAAGACAGTGCGCCCATCGGAATGGATGCTGCAAATGCCGCGAGTGTAATCTCAAGAGTCTGCACGTAATAGGTGCCAACAGTTGCAACAACACCAAAGAAGGTAAAGACAGAGAGTTCACCGAATCCGCGATAGCCGTATGGAGTATGGCCACCGGTGTAACCCCAGGCTGCAAGAACTGATGCAATACCGATAAGGATGACCCACCATGAAGAAAGGGATGCCAGTACAAGTCCTGCTATACATGCGATGAGAAATGAGAGTTGCGCTGCGCGCTTTACAGATTGTGCTGATGCAAGACCTGAAGCAACTAGGCGAACAGGACCCACGCGATCATCATCTGTGCCACGAATTCCATCTGAGTAATCATTGGAGTAATTGACTGCAATCTGAAGAGCCAGACTCACAATGAGTGCAAGCAGGGCCTGAACAGGCTTCCACTCTCTACCTGCAAGAACTGTTGCAACGATGACGGGGGCAACTGCAGCAGGTAACGTGCGAGGACGAGCACCTTGAATCCAAATATTAATGTGGTGCCTCCATAGACAGTTCAGTGAGCTTCTTACGATCCACTTTACCAATACCTATGAGCGGAAGCTCAGGAATATGCAGATATCCCTTGGGTTTA
>JBDLSZ010000081.1:0-4755 GCA_039799305.1 Actinomycetota bacterium | reverse complement strand
CAGGGACCAACACCAACACCTGCACCGACAAAGAAGCCTTCAACAAAACCAGCTACCGATAGCTGCAGGAATCAGATTAAGAATTAATAAGCTCGACGAGAGCTTCTTCCTCTTTCTCAATTACTGCAAGGAAAGCACTCACTGAAGCGCTGCGTTCTTTCGCTCCCCAACCAAGTGGTTCACCAATAATTTTTGCAACCTCTTTAGCAGCATCTGCGCCGCCATCAAAGGCTTCGAAAGAGATTCGTGTACGGCGAAGGAGAACATCTTCGACGGAGAGTGCACCTTCATGCGTTGCAGCGTGAAGAATTTCAGCCTTTAAGTAGGGAAGTTCAGGGATGATGCGCTCTGCAAGGCTTGAATCGTGTGCGATGAGCTCAAGAATTTCTTCAATGAGCGAGCCATAGCGATCAAGAAGATGGGTCACAGTTGCCTCAGAGACCGAATGATCTTCTGCAATCTTGGCAACCTGTTGCTTGAGTGCAAAGTAGCCATCTGCGCCAATGAGTGGAAGTTTCTCTGTCACTGAATCATTAACTAGGCGACGAAGATCGAGCACAGCAAGATCAACTGCATCTTTAGCCATCACGCGATAGGTGGTGTATTTACCGCCAGCAATGCTGACAAAGCCAGGTGCTGGGCGATCGACCGTATGTTCACGTGAAAGTTTTGTTGTTGCAGAGCCAGTCTTATTTGCAACCAAGGGGCGAAGACCTGCAAATACACCGATGATGTCTTCAGCTTTAAGTTGTGGATCAAGTACTCGGTTTGCCTGATCCAAGATGTATTGAACATCTTCTTGTGTGGCAAGAGGTTTAGAACGATCTCCTTCATAAGGAGTATCTGTTGTCCCAACAATCCACTTATCGCCCCATGGAATAAGAAAGAGGACAGAGACTGCAGTTTTAAGAATGATTCCATCTTTGGAGCGGATGGCATCTCCTGGAACAACAATGTGAACACCCTTAGACATTGCTACTGAATACCCGGCTGTAAGTCCAAATTTCTCATGGAGCTCATCACTCCACACTCCAGCACACATAATCGTTGCCTTTGCAGAGATGGTGAACTTCTTATTTGTCGCAGTATCAATTGCTACAACGCCCGTTACCTTCTTGCCAGAGCGAGTCAGATCCTCTACGCGCACACCTGTTGCCATGACTGCGCCGTGGCGAGCAGCTGTACGAGCAATCATCATCGTGTGACGAGCATCGTCAACTTGCGCATCGAAGTAACGAATAGCACCAGTAATAATGTCTTGACGTAGTGAAGGAGAAATCGATGCGATTGTCTTACCTGTTAAATGCTTATGAGAAGGAAGTGCGCGCTTAAATCCGCGTAGTGCGTCATAGAGAGCAAGGCCTGCGCCCACATAGGTGCGCTCTTTTACTTTTTCTGTCAGTGGATAGAGAAAACTTACAGGCTTGACTAAGTGCGGACATTGCGTTGAAACCATGAGTTCGCGCTCGTGTAGCGCTTCGCGAACTAATTTGAAGTCATATTGTTCAAGGTATCGAAGGCCACCATGGATGAGCTTGCTAGATCGACTTGAAGTACCAGCTGCATAATCATGGGCTTCAACGAGAGCAACTTTTAATCCACGAGAGACAGCATCAAGGGCTGCACCCACTCCATTGACTCCCCCGCCAATAATGAGGATGTCGAACTCTTCACTGGCCAGAGACTTAAGAGCCTGCTGGCGCTGCAGTGGATTGAGCTGTGAAGTAAACATCTTTGAAGAGGTACCAATTCCTATGTGCTTGAGTAGTTTTAACAGTCTTTAGTAGTCTTAACTATATGGCATACATCGGAAGTTTGGACCAGGGAACCAGTAGTACCCGTTTCATGATTTTCGATGGTGATGGAAAAGTAGTGGGGCAACATCAACTCGAGCACCGCCAAATACTTCGGCAAGCAGGCTGGGTTGAACATGATGCCGCAGAGATTTGGGATCGCACCAAAGAGGTGATTGCTGCAGCTCTCAAGCAGGCAGATATCTTGGGTTCAGATTTAGCTGCAATCGGTATCACCAATCAACGCGAAACAACCGTTGCATGGGATGTCACCACAGGTCACCCTCTTCATAACGCCATCGTCTGGCAGGACACCCGCACAGCTGATTATCTCAACGGCTTCTCCCCCGAAATTTCTAAAGCGATTACCTATAAATCAGGGCTGCCTATCGCACCTTACTTTTCCGGTAGCAAGATGCATTGGCTAATTGAAAATTCTCCAGAAGTAAAGAGCGCAATCGCAGCTGGCACAGCACGTTTTGGAACTGTGGACTCATGGCTTCTCTGGAACTTATCTGGTGGTGTGCAAGGAGGCGTGCACTTCACCGATGTCACCAATGCAAGTCGCACACTGCTCATGAACCTAGAGACTCTGCAATGGGATGATGAGCTACTCGGCTACTTCGGCATTCCTCGCGCACTACTTCCCGAAATCAAATCTTCCTCTGAAATTTATGCAACAACGAACCCCCATGGGCCTTTAGGTTCTGCAGTTCCCATTGCAGGAATTCTGGGTGATCAGCATGCTGCAATGGTTGGACAGGTTTGTTTTGAGCGCGGTGAATCTAAGACCACATATGGAACGGGTAACTTCGCACTTCTTAATACGGGAAGTGAGATAGTCCGATCAAGCAATGGACTTCTCTCCACCGTCTGTTACAAATTCGGTGATCGGCCTGCGATGTATGCACTGGAAGGTTCTGTGGCCGTAACTGGCTCTGCCATCCAATGGTTGCGCGATCAACTAGGAATCATTTCAAACGCTGCTGAGACTGAAGCACTTGCATCATCTGTGACAGATACTGCAGGGGTTTACTTCGTCCCAGCATTTTCAGGACTCTTTGCACCCTACTGGCGCACCGATGCACGTGGCGTGATTGTCGGTCTCACTCGTGCTGCAACAAAGGCACACCTTGCACGCGCTGCCCTTGAAGCAATCTGCTATCAAACCCGCGATGTCATGGATGCGATGGTTGCCGATAGCGGTGTACCCATGACTGAGATGCGCGTTGATGGTGGCATTACTGCGAACTCACTCTGTATGCAGATGCAGGCTGACATCATGGGAATCGATATCACTCGTCCACTGATAACCGAGACCACCGCACTGGGTGCTGCATATGCAGCCGGATTAGCAGTTGGATTCTGGAAGAACACAGATGAATTGAAGAAGCAGTGGAAACAATCGCGTCGCTGGAGCGCAACGACTAGCGTTGAAGATCGCGCATCGGGTTATGCCGGATGGAAGAAAGCGATTGAACGCACACTCAACTGGGCCTAGCGAGATATTGCTAGGCGCACGGTAGAGTACGCACATCATGGATGAGATAGTCGAACTTTCCGCTGGCATTGTGCGCACAAGCCGCACCATGAACGATGGCCGAACAATTCGCTACTACGACACTGCAGGGCAAACTCGCACCGTTGCAGATCAACGTCCACAGGAGGAACAACCAGGAATCGGTGAACTCCGCCTTGATCCACTGGTCAATGAATGGGTTGCTATGGCAGCTCATCGCCAAGGTCGCATCTTCTTGCCACCGAAGGAGCTCTGTCCACTGTGTCCAACAACAGGAGATCTGCTTACTGAGATTCCTGAAAATGATTTTGAAGTAGTCGTCTTTGATAACCGCTCACCATCGCTGCGCCCACCAGATGGAGATTTTGCTCTTCCCGATATGGTCGGTTCAGATACTGATGAAGGCGCTGCTGCCGGTAAGTGTGAAGTAATCTGCTTTACAGCAGATCATGGCGGTGCATTTAAATCACTATCCCCACAACGCGTGCGCACCCTTCTTGAAGCATGGCGCGATCGCACGGCAGAACTTTCGACATTGCCATTCATCTCTCACATCGCACCCTTTGAAAACCGTGGTGAAGAAATTGGCGTGACACTTGCTCACCCACATGGTCAGATTTATGCCTATTCATATATTCCACCACGTGTGGGCAAGATGCTTGATGTGGCACGTGCCCACCATGCAAAGACAGGTCGCGTCTTATTCGATGATGTCCTAGCTCGTGAACTTCGCGATGGCGTTCGCATCATCGCTCGCAATGAACATTGGGTTGCCTACACACCCTATGCATCCCGTTATCCCTTTGAAATTCACGTTGTTCCTCTTCAGCCTGTTGCAGATCTGACCGAATTAGCACCTGCTGCATGTGATTCATTCCCATCTATTGCCATTGAAGTCATGCAACGCCTTGATGGAGTATTTGGCATCGAGATGGCCTATATCGCTGCGTGGCATCAAGCGCCTGTGCGCGAAGGTCGCGATCTCCTTCGTCTTCATTGGCAGATTACGAGCGTGCGCCGCGCTCCAGGAAAACTTAAGTATCTAGCTGGTTCAGAGTCTGCGATGGGTGCATTCATTATGGATATGAAGCCTGAGCAATCTGCGCAGCAGTTAAAAGATGTAAAGCTCTAAGAGATGGCATCAATTGCACGTAGTTTTGAAGAGATTTATGGCCGCAAACCAGAAGTAATTGCAGAAGCACCAGGTCGCGTCAACCTTATTGGCGAACATATCGATTACAGCGAAGGTTTCGTACTCCCCTTCGCTATTGCAGATCGCGCCCATGCAGCAATCGCAGCTCGCACCGATGGTCTTGTGCGCATCGCATCGCATCAACGCAAAGAGAAGATTTTCTCCATCGATATCAGCGATGTGAAGCCAGGAAGCAAAGGTGACTGGGAGAAATATGTTCTCGGCGTTCTCTGGAGCCTTGGTATTACATC
>JBDLSZ010000080.1:0-4961 GCA_039799305.1 Actinomycetota bacterium | reverse complement strand
ATCAATATCTAAAGGACTAGACCATGGCTAAGCAGAAGATCCACCCTGGCTGGATTGCAGTCACCGTTACCTTCTTTACCTTGATGGCATCTGCTGGATATCGATCAGCACCATCTGTTCTTATCGTTCCCCTTGAAGAAGCATTCGGTTGGTCACGATCACAGATTTCATTAGCAGTCTCCATCAATGTCTTGCTCTTTGGTCTGGTTGCACCCTTTGCAGCTGCCTTGATGGAGCGATTTACTATTCGCAAAGTGGTGATGTCTGCGCTGACTCTTGTTGCCATCAGTTCAACCTCGACAATCTTTATGACCCAACCGTGGCATTTGTGGGCGCTCTGGGGGATTGGCGTTGGTGTGGGCACAGGCTCCATGGCACTTGTCTTTGCTGCAACGATTGCTAATCGTTGGTTTGTCGCTCGCAAGGGAATTGTTATTGGCGCACTCACAGCAGCTACTGCAAGTGGACAGTTGGTCTTCTTGCCGATGCTTTCGCACTTTGCCATCACATACGGTTGGAAGAGCGTCTCACTCACTGTCGGTGCAGCGGCAGCACTAGTTATTCCCTTTATCTACTTCTTCTTAAAAGAAAAGCCTGAGCTACTTGGCATGACTCCTTATGGCGCCCCAGATAATTGGCAGCCACCTGCTCCCAATGAGCTATCAGCAGGACGTATTGCTATTGATACGTTAAGAGTGTCATCGAAGTCCAGGGACTTCTGGATTCTCTTTGGAACATTCTTAGTGTGTGGTCTATCCACCAATGGTCTGATTGGCACACACTTTATTCCTGCAGCACATGATCATGGGATGGCAGAGACCGTTGCCGCAGGGTTACTTGCACTGATTGGTCTCTTTGATGTGATCGGAACTCTCTTTTCGGGCTATCTCACAGACCGTATGGATCCACGCAAACTTCTCTTCTTCTACTACGGACTTCGAGGGCTATCACTCTTTCTCTTACCTTCCATTCTCTTTAGCACTTTGCATCCCTCCACACTCGTCTTCATTATTTTCTATGGCCTTGATTGGGTTGCAACAGTTCCTCCAACGCTGGTGCTCTGTCGCATGGTGATGGGCAATCAACGCTCAGCAGTGGTCTATGGGTGGGTATTTGTGGGCCATCAGATTGGCGCATCGATTGCAGCACTTGGTGCTGCTGTGCTGCGAGTAAAGCTCGGAGATTATGCTCTTGCATTCTATATCTCAGCTGCGATGTGTCTCGTTGCTGCCTTTGCAGTGCTACACATAGCTAAGGGCAAGACTGCAGCAGAACTGAGAGGTTAATGTGGAGCGCGATACAACCAATTACTACGAGCTCTTTGGGGGAGAAGTCTTCTTCTCAGATTTAGTTTCTCAGTTCTATGCACACGTTGCCACCAATGAGATTTTGCGCCCGATGTATCCAGAGTCGGATATGAAGGGTGCTGCCCACAGATTGCAGATCTTTCTTGAACAATATTGGGGCGGACCTACTACCTATCAAGAAGAGCGCGGACATCCTCGCCTTCGCATGCGCCATGCAGGTTTTCATATCAATCCTGCAGCGAAAGATGCGTGGCTTGATTGCATGAAGCTTGCAGTGGATGGAATGGATATGGATTCTGAAAGTAAGGCAAAGTTATGGCGTTACCTTGAAGGTGCCGCCCTTCATATGGTGAACGCTCTGGATTAACGCTTCTGAGATTTATTGCCCACGGTGAGAATCTCACCGTTTCGGATATACCAGAGCACATTCTTCTTATCGCGCACTTGAGTAATGCGCAGGCCTACACGTTCAACTTTTCCTTCAACATCTTGGACTTTCACATCATCGCCAACACCATATTGATCTTCAATGAGCATAAAGATTCCAGAGAGAATATCTCGGACAAGTGTCTGCGCACCTAGTCCGAGTGCAACACCGATGACACCGGCGGATGCAATGACGGGGCCGAGATTAAATCCGAACTCACCAAGAATCATTCCGAATGCGATGATCCAAATTGCTGCATTAAATGTTGAACTAAATACTGTGCCGATTGTGCGAGCACGTTCTGCCTGACGCTTTGCTGTTCCTGGTCCTGGCTTGAGGTCGGCGCTAGCTAATCGGTCGATGGCGCGGTCGATGGCGCGATGACCTATGAGGTGGCCGATGGAGGCGACCAAGAAGATCACCAGTACGCGAAGTGGGGCTCCGTTGAACCAATCCCAGATTGCCTGCGTGCGTTCGCTCATAATCGCTAAGGGTAGTGAAATCTTTATCTAAATTTCACCGCGAAATACCCCTAGAAGGCTCAGTTTTGAGGCAATATAACCCAATCAACGCGAGCCACGCGTTGGAACCGGGGTAATTATGAACCGCACGTTGGTACTCAACGCCACCTATGAACCGCTAGGTGTTGTTACTGATCGTCGCGCGCTTATTTTGGTTCTCAACAATCGGGCAACAATGATCGAATCCTCTGGCACCGTTTTGCACTTTGCAACGGGCCAGCTCGAACTTCCACTAGTCATTCGCCTCAATAAATTCGTCAAGATTCCTTATCGCCATGCAGTTCCACTTTCACGCCGTGCGATCTTTGCTCGCGATAGTGGCCGTTGTGTCTACTGCCATGCACCAGCAACTTCAATCGATCACGTCATTCCACGTTCTCGTGGCGGCGGTCACAATTGGGAGAATGTTGTCAGTGCATGTCATAAGTGCAACCATGTCAAAGCAGATAAACCACTCAAAGAATTGGGATGGCGACTTCGTTCACTTCCTCGCGAACCTGTAGGTGCTGCATGGAGAATTCTTGGAACAGGTCGCACCGAATCCAGATGGCTTCCATACCTTGAGCCATTTGGCGTCGCTGCAGCCACTGCATAGAATGAGCACATGATCAAGACACTTTCTCAGGTCGCAGTGCTGGCTCCAAGAATTAATCAAGAGCCCGGTGCAATGCCTGGGCAAGGACTGACTGCGTTACAAACTTTCACCTACTTTGTTGCAGCGCCCATCGCTCTATTTCTTGGGATATCACTCATCGTCTGGGCGTTTACAGGTGAGAAGAAGAAGCGTTCAGCTTCAACCTCAATTATTACCTCGATCGAGTAATTACTTATCTGCAGCGCGAGCTTTAATCGCGCGAGACATAGCATCGCGACCTTCTGTCACTGAACGGCGCAGTGCATTAGATGCATCCTTGCCGGTGACATCAAGCCAGTGCTGAGCCTTCTTCACAGTTTCATCGCTGATGACCCATGCTGGAAAGAGCAGAGTGGCAGTTGATTCTGCGATTTCAAATCCCTTTGTCTCCCACACCTTCAAGATTGCATCGAAGTAGGGATCAACAAATCCTGTGAGTAGCTCGTGGTGGATATTTTCGTTAAAGCCACGGCTCATATAGGAGTGGATTGTGTTGGATAAGTTATCTGTGGTGATGGATGCAAATGCTTTCGCTTTCGCCTCCTTGGTAGGAAGGGCTGCATAGGCATAGGCGTTGTATTGCTTGCCGTGAGCCGTCTTATCTTTAGCTGACTCTGCATCAATTTCGGCAGGTCCAAATACTCCGCGCTTAACGCCGCAGATGAAGATATACCAGCGGATTTCAGCATCAACGAGAAGTCCATTTTCTGAACCATCAAGAATCGCTTTGATCTTATCCATATGAGCTGGTGTGATTGCATTGTTAGCAAATGCACGAGCAAATTGCATCTGGTGATCACTGCCTGGCTTTGCAGCTGCAAGCATTGCAGCAGTTGCATCAGCAACCTGCGCGCGCAGCCCATCGCGCTTTGCAGCATCTGCATATGCCCAGATTGCAGTCTCAAATTGAATATATGTTGCTGCAACGATGGAGATATCTGATTCAGTCTTTAAGGCATTTAGTGCGATGGTGACGTAATCAGATGTTGATAGCTCACCATCACGGCATGAATCCCAGAGAGATGCCCAGATAAGTCCGCGGGCCAGTGAATCATCGAGAGTTCCTAGATGGCTCTTCATTGTGGCGATGGAGCGATCATCAAAGCGAAGCTTTGCATAGGTCTGATCCTTATCGTTGATAAGAACTAGGTCAGCAAGCTTTTGACCCGCAAGTTCAGTGACCTCAGTCAGTGCTCCTGCAACATCGAGTTCAACGCTTGTGCGTCGTGAGAGCTTGCCAGCATTGATATCAAAGAGACCTACGTGAAGACGGTGTGGGCGAAGTTCCTTGGAACCTACCGGCATTGCAGGTGGAATCTGCTTAATAGAAATAGATTTGTAGGAATCGCCATCGATCTCAATGACTGGGCTTAGCGTGTTCACACCTGCTGTGCGAAGCCATGTGGAGACCCATGGGGTGAGGTCGCGACCCGATGCTGCCTCTAACTGATCGATCAGATCTTTCAGCGTTGTATTGCCATATTGGTGCTTTGCGAAGTAGAGGCGAAGTCCCTTAATAAAGTTATCGCGGCCAACGTGAGCAACAAGTTGCTGCAAGACAGAGGCACCCTTTGCATAAGAGATTCCATCGAAGTTGGTGCGCACTGCATCGAGATCTTCCATCTCAGTTGCAATCGGGTGAGTAGTGGTGAGCTGATCCACGCGGTATGCCCAGTTCTTGCGAAGTGAGTTGAACTCAGTCCAGGCGTGGGTGTATTTCGTTGATTCAGAGACAGACTGGTAGGAAGCCCATTCAGCAAATGATTCATTAAGCCATAGATCTTCCCACCACTTCATAGTGACGAGGTCTCCAAACCACATATGCGCCATCTCGTGATGGATGGTGGTTGCTCGACTTACATAGTTGCGCTCTGTGACCTTGGAGCGAAAGATCAGAACATCTTCGTGGAATGTCACACAGCCAACGTTCTCCATCGCACCCCAGTTGTATTCAGCAACTGCAATCTGGTCGTACTTACCAAATGGATAGGCAAGGCCGAAGGTCTTCTCAAAGTAGGCAAAGCCCTGCTTGGTCACTTCAAAGATATTCTCGGCATCAACATATTTAAAGA
>JBDLSZ010000079.1:0-2526 GCA_039799305.1 Actinomycetota bacterium | reverse complement strand
TGCGCGACACGAAATAAACTTTCCTACTCAAGAGGCAGAGTCTCAAGAAATGCTTTATAGTTCCCACTAGATGTAGGGGTCGAAGACGCAAAAACTTCCATAAGTAGTGTTTTTACGGTAGTTTAGCTAATTCGCCAATACACCCGAATTTGGGAAATATTGAGCATTCGAAGGGAGACACGCCGAGATGATTTGCCCATTCTGCAGACATGATGATTCCCGCGTTGTGGACTCTCGCCCCATCCAAGATGGGACAGAAATCCGCCGCCGCCGCGAATGTCCCAAGTGCGGCCAGCGCTTTTCAACCCAAGAGGTAGCACTGCTTAACATCATTAAGCGATCAGGGGCCACTGAGCCATTTAGCCGCGAGAAGGTTCTTGTGGGCGTTCGTAAGGCGTGCCAAGGTCGGCCAGTAGATGAAGATGATTTGGTTTTACTTGCCCAGCGAGTGGAGGAGACCCTTCGCTCGACAGGGCAGGCTGAAATCGAAGCTCAAGAGGTAGGGCTAGCAATTCTTGCGCCACTACGCGAACTCGATGAGGTGGCCTACCTCCGATATGCGTCTGTGTACCGTAACTTTGCCTCCCTTGAAGATTTCGAAGGTGAGATAGCACTTCTCCGCGCCCTTCCTTCGAGTGCAACACAAGCAAAAACAGCAAGAAATGAAAGAACACCAGATACAACATCAACAGTTCAACAGAAGACGGGGAAATAACACATGTCAGATACGGTCATCAACCGACCAATTAAGATCAAAGCTCATAACACCGTAAAGGGTAAGGGCTTAACGATCGAACGCATTTATACAACTGAGGGAGTTCATCCTTACGATGAAGTCAAGTGGGAGCGACGCGATGTTGTTCAGGCGAACTGGAAAACCGGTGAGACTGTATTTGAACAACACGGTGTTGAGTACCCTGACTTCTGGTCAGTAAATGCTTCAACAATCGTTACAACAAAGTACTTCCGTGGCGCAGTGGGTGCTGAAAATCGCGAATGGTCTCTTAAGCAGGTCATCGATCGCGTTGTGCTTACCTATACAAAGGCTGGAAAAGAATTCGGTTACTTTGCTACAGATAACGATGCAACAATTTTCGAGCATGAACTCACACATATGCTCATGCACCAAATCTTCTCTTTCAACTCCCCTGTCTGGTTTAACGTAGGAACTGCTGCCCCACAGCAAGTATCTGCATGCTTTATCTTGTCTGTTGATGACACGATGGATTCAATTCTTAACTGGTATCGCGAAGAAGGAATGATCTTTAAGGGCGGTTCTGGTGCCGGTCTTAACCTCTCCCGTATTCGTTCATCAAAGGAACTCCTTAAATCAGGTGGAACAGCCTCTGGCCCAGTTTCATTTATGCGTGGTGCTGATGCTTCAGCTGGAACAATCAAATCTGGTGGTGCGACCCGTCGCGCTGCAAAGATGGTTGTTCTAGACGTTGATCACCCAGATATCGAAGAATTTATCGAGACTAAGGTCAATGAAGAGGACAAGATTCGCGCCCTTCGTGATGCTGGCTTTGATATGGACCTTGGTGGAAAAGACATCATCTCTGTCCAGTACCAGAATGCAAATAACTCAGTGCGCCTTTCAGATAAGTTTATGAAGGCCGTTGAAAATGGTGAGCAATTTGGTCTGACAGCTCGCTCAACTGGTGAAGTAATCGACACCGTTGATGCGCGCGAGCTCTTCACAAAGATTGCACAAGCTGCATGGGCATGTGCTGACCCTGGTGTTCAATTTGATGACACCATCAATGATTGGCATACAACTCCTGAGACAGGTCGCATCAACGCCTCCAACCCTTGCTCTGAGTACATGTCACTTGATAACTCATCATGTAACTTGGCATCATTGAACTTGATGAAGTTCCTCAAAGCAGATGGTTCATTTGATGCAAAGACATTTGCTAAGGCATCAGATTTGATCATCACAGCAATGGATATCTCCATCTGTTTCGCAGATTTCCCAACTGAGGCGATTGGTGACACAACTCGTGCCTTCCGTCAGCTCGGAATTGGATATGCAAACCTCGGAGCGCTCCTTATGGCATCAGGTCTTGCATATGACTCAGAAGGTGGCCGCGCTCTAGCTGGCTCGATCACTTCACTGCTCTCTGGAACAACATATAAGCGCTCAGCAGAGCTTGCAGGAATTGTTGGGGCCTATGCTGGCTTTGCACAAAATGCTAAGCCTCACGCACGCGTGATGCGCAAGCACGCTGCTGCTTCATCTGCTGCAAAGCAGGAGACCACACTCGATATCGATGTATGGAATGAAGCAAATAAGGCGTGGGATGCATGCCTTGCAACAGGAGATAAGAACGGATGGCGCAACGCGCAGATCTCAGTTCTTGCACCAACAGGAACAATTGGTCTGATGATGGATTGCGATACCACTGGTATCGAACCTGACTTCTCACTCGTGAAGTTTAAGAAGCTTGTCGGTGGCGGATCGATGCAGATCGTGAACCAGACAGTGCCACAGGCTCTTCGTAAGCTTGGATATGCAGAAGAGAC
>JBDLSZ010000078.1:0-5267 GCA_039799305.1 Actinomycetota bacterium | reverse complement strand
TGAGTTTAGTGGTCGCGAGCACTACCGAATATAAGGGAGAATATAGGTTCCGCCATTGTGTAGTGGCTAGCACATGGGCCTTTGAAGCCCAGGGTCCAGGATCGATACCTGGTGGCGGAGCCACCGTTTCAATCTCAGCCTGAGCAAGTAGACTGCACACATGAGCCTAGAAACAGTAGTGATTCTCGCTGCTGGAGAAGGCACTCGTATGAAGTCAAGTACTCCCAAGGTTCTCCATTCAATCTCAGGTCGCTCACTTGTTGGGCATGTTCTCTCAGCCGTTACTGCACTCTCTCCTAATCAGGTGCGCGTTGTTGTTGGCGCAGGCCGTGAACAAGTTGAAGCACATCTATGTGAGATAGCACCACATGTCACAACAATCTTTCAAGAAAAGCGCGGCGGCACAGGACATGCAACGCAGCTCGCACTCGATGGTCTCAAGGCAAGTGGAACAATTCTTGTGCTCGCAGGCGATACTCCGATGCTGACTGGATCATCTCTCTCTGAACTTCTTAACGCACATCATGCAGGTGGCTTCACAGCATCTGTCCTGACAGCAGAGCATCCAGACCCAACCGGATATGGGCGCATCATTCGCGCAGATGATGACTCGCTTCTGCGTATCGTGGAAGAGCGCGATGCCGATGAAATCCAGCGCGACATCCTTGAAGTGAACTCTGGCGTGTATGCATTTGATGCAGTCAAACTTGCAAGTGCTATCGGAAAGCTGAAAAACGATAATTCACAGGGCGAGCTCTATCTCACCGATGTCATTGAAATCCTTCGCAATGAAGGTGGCAAAATTGCAGCAGTTCTCATCGATGACTTCATCGAAATCTTAGGCGTCAATGACCGTGTGCAGCTTGCAGAATCAGCAGCACTCTTGCGTGATCGTATTAATGAAGATCTGATGCGCGATGGTGTGACCATTGTGGATCCGCTGAGCACTTGGGTTGATGCAACTGCAAGCGTTGCAAGTGATGTAGTTCTAATGCCAGGTACTTCTATTAGCGGAACAACGACAGTGGCTGCGGGCGCCGTCATTGGTCCGCGCACAACACTTGTTGATTGCACAGTGGGCACAGGCGCTCGCGTTATTGAATCTCGTTGTACAGAAGCCATCATCGGTGAAGGTGCAAGTGTTGGTCCCTACACATTCTTGCGACCTGGAACAAAGTTGCTTCCTCATTCAAAGGTCGGGGCGTATGTGGAGATGAAGAATGCGACTTTGGGTGAAGGCTCCAAAGTTCCACATCTTTCCTATGTGGGAGATGCTGTTATTGGTGAAGGCAGCAATATTGGCGCTGCAACGATTTTTGTTAACTATGATGGCGTTGAAAAGCATTACACCGTCGTGGGCGATCACGTTCGAATCGGCAGCGATTCGATGTTAGTTGCCCCCGTCACAATCGGAGATGGTGCTTACACAGCTGCCGGTTCTGTGATTACAGAAGATGTTCCGCCCGGTGCAATTGGTGTCGGTAGGGCAAAGCAGCGAAATGTAATAGGTTGGGTTCTGCGTAAGCGAGCCGGCAGTAAATCTGCTGAGGCCGCAATGCGCCACAGCAACGACGAGCAGAAGGGCTAACTTCCTTGAGTGAGATCCGTTTATCCTCAGAGAAAAAACTTCGTCTTTTTTCAGGTCGCGGATTTCCCGAGTTATCTGAACAAGTGGCTACCGAGCTAGGCATCCCGCTCACACCAACATCTGCATATGACTTTGCTAATGGTGAAATCTTTGTTCGCTTTGAAGAATCAGTTCGCGGCTGTGATGCATTTGTAATTCAGTCACACTCAACTCCTATTAATAAGCAAATCATGGAACAACTGATCATGATTGATGCTCTCAAGCGCGCATCAGCAAAGCGCATCACTGTTGTTGCACCGTTCTATGGTTACGCACGTCAGGATAAGAAGAGCCGCGGTCGCGAACCGATTACTGCGCGCCTAATGGCTGATCTCTTTAAGGCAGCTGGTGCTGATCGACTTATGGTTGTCGATCTCCACACTTCACAGATTCAAGGATTCTTTGACGGTCCCGTCGATCACTTGTTCGCTCTTCCCATGCTTGCAAATTATGTTGGTAGCAAGGTCGATCGTTCAATGCTCACCATTGTCTCCCCTGACTCAGGTCGCGTTCGCGTTGCAGAACGTTGGTCTGAACTTCTCGGTGGTTGCCCGATTGCATTTATCCACAAGACTCGCGACCCACTTGTTCCTAACGAAGCAGTGGTTGGAAAAGTAGTTGGAGATGTTGAAGGTCGCACATGTGTAGTTATCGATGACATGATCGACACAGCAGGCACGATCATAAAGGCTGTGGATGCTCTCTTCGAAGGTGGTGCTAAAGATGTCATCGTCGCTGCAACACATGCTGTCTTCTCTGGCCCTGCAGTCGATCGCCTCAAGGAGTCGCGCGCTGTAGAGGTCGTTGTCACAGACTCACTTCCATTGTCTGAGGATCAGAAATTCGACAAGCTGACCGTTCTCTCCATCGCCCCCCTCTTGGCTCGCGCCATCCGTGAGGTCTTCGAAGATGGCTCAGTAACCAGCCTTTTTGACGGGCATAGCTAACTCACGCTAACCTTCACCTCGTTCCGGCGAGGGTGAAATTTATCCGTGATCGACGGCGTAGGTATCAACTCCTGCTGGAACTTCGCAACACAAAGAGGTTTCGATAATAGCAACGAGGGAGTTTTAAAATGGCAGAAGTATCAATCAAGGGAACCACACGTACCGAATTCGGTAAGGGTGCATCACGTCGCGCACGCGTTGCAGGTCTAGTTCCTGCTGTCATCTATGGACACGGCGAGAAGCCTGTTCACATCACTCTTCCAGCTCGCGAACTTGGCGTTGCTCTTAAAGAGTCAAACGTTCTTCTTAATATTGATATTGATGGAAAGGCTGAGCTGACACTTCCAAAGTCAATCGTTCGCCACCCACTCAAGCAGATCCTTGAGCACATCGACCTCGTACTTGTTCGTCGCGGTGAGAAGGTTGTTGTTTCAGTTCCTGTTCACCTTGAAGGTAAGCATGATCCAGACGGCATCCTTGAGACTCAGCACAACTCAATTGAAGTTGAGGCAGAGGCAACAGCAATTCCTAAGTTCCTTACACTTGATATCGAAGGAATGGCTGCTGGAACTTCAAAGCATGCTTCAGATGTTGTTCTTCCTGCAGGCACTGTTCTTATCAGCCCAGCGAACACAATCATCGTTCACTTGTCTGAGCGCTCAACAGTTGTTGAAGAAGTTGCTGTTGTGGCACCTGCTGCAGATGCAGCTGCTGCGGCACCTGCTGCAGATGCAGAGAAGAAGGACTAACAACCCTTACGATTTCACATATGACGTGGTTGGTAGTGGGTCTCGGTAATCCCGGGGATGAATACGCTGCCACCCGTCACAATGTGGGTCAGATGGTCATTGATCATCTTGCTAAACGCCACAACGTAAAACTCTCTTCACATAAATCTCGCAACGATATTGCAGCCTTTAAATTGGGCGTTGGCGCAGATATGCAATCAATCATTCTCGCAAAATCTAAGAGCTATATGAATGAATCAGGTGGGCCAATTAAGGCTCTCGCCTCTTTCTATTCAGTTGAACCTGCCAACATAATCGTTCTTCACGATGAACTCGATATTGGTTATGCAGCTATTCGCACCAAGGTTGCAGGTGGCGATAATGGCCACAATGGTTTGAAATCACTCACCTCATCATTTGGAACCGCAGAGTACTTCCGTGTTCGCCTTGGAATTGGTCGTCCTATGGGACAACAAGATCCGGCAGATTTTGTCTTAAAGCAGTTCAGTAAAGAAGAGAAGAAGACCCTTGATGAATTTATTGATCGCGGGGCTGATTGTGTGGAGTACTTAATCGCAAATGGCCTTGATTTAACGCAATCTAAATTTAATTCTTAAGCAAAAAAGAATGGGCTGGGGTTTTTAGCCCCAGCCTCAATTCCTTATTTACGCGTGCTCTCCACCTGTGTGGGCGAATGTTTTGCAAGTGATTTGCCATTTTCCATCGAGGATGGAGAGTGTGAAGTAATCAGTAAAAGAGAGAGTTCCCCAGAAACCTTCTTCTTTCACTGTCGCCATGGCAACAGTTCCATCAATCTGAATATCAGTGATCTTGGCTTTGAGTTGGCCAGCATCTCCTGGAGAACCAACCATCAGTGCAACAAATCCAGCTTTATCCATGTCATAGTCAGTGCCACCCATAGTGCCGAACCAACGAGCGCTTGAGTGAAATGCCTCATTTAACTTATCGGCATTTCCCTTTCCAGCACCATCGATATACAGGTTAATTAGTCTTGTTACCTCATCTAGGTCTTTGCTCACGTTCATCTCCTCAATAGATGTCAAAAAGATTTAACATCGCTTTAGGACAGTAGACTCTTTATTGAGGTTATGAAAGAGATTTGCACTTATATAAGTTGGAATTACTTGATTCAGTGCCAAATGTCGCAATTAGACAGCTAGCGGATAGAACTCTTAGCCCTTAATCAGCCAGTATTGCGAAGACCAGCTGCCACACCGTTAATGGTCAGAAGCAGAGCACGAATCAGAGCTGGATCTGCGCTGTCACCTTCTGTGCGCACGCGGTGCAAGAGGTTTACTTGCAGTAATTGAAGAGGTGCCAGGTATGTATCGCGAACCTGCAGTGTGCGAGCGAGTACTACTTGATCGCCCAGCAGAGATGTCTTTCCAGTTAAGGTGAGAATCTCTGAGACAGTTAAATCAAACTCTTCCTTGATGGTACCCAGGAAGTGCTGCAGCTCTGCCGGCACAAGTGTTTCCACATATCGCTTCGCTGTTTCAAGATCTGTCTTTGCGAGTGTCATCTCAACATTGCTAATAAAGGTGGAGAAGAAGTGCCACTCCTTCAGCATCTTCTGCAAGACATCTGTCTTGCCGGCTTCGCGCGCTGCCTTCAGCCCTGAGCCAACCCCATACCAACCAGGAACAATCTGGCGTGATTGAGTCCAACCAAATACCCAAGGAATAGCGCGCAGTGAATCAAGACCGCCTGCAGCATCTGGGCGACGTGATGGACGAGAACCAAGGAAGAGATTTCCTAATTGTTCAACAGGAGTTGAGGCATAGAAATATGCAGGCAGATCTGGGTGGTCAATGAGTGATCGATAGCGAGTAAAAGAATTGTCACTGACTATGTTCATGCATTCATTCCACTTAGCTAGATCTTCTGGACTTTGACGTGGTCCACGGTTAAGGACTGTGGCCTCTAAAGATGCGGCCAGTGTGA
>JBDLSZ010000077.1:0-3866 GCA_039799305.1 Actinomycetota bacterium | reverse complement strand
GTTCAGGCCGGTGCGCCAACACTTCTCGGTCTTAAGCTTTCAAAGGAAGGTAAGTAATGTCAAAGTTAACTCCCGTCCTTTCAGCACATTGGGATGAAGCAGATTCATTTACCATCGAGGCCTATACACGCAACGGTGGATACACAGCATCGAAGAAGGCTCTTGTAATGGATCCTGATGCAGTGATTCAGCTTGTGAAAGATTCAGGACTTCGCGGTCGCGGCGGCGCAGGATTTCCCACTGGAATGAAGTGGGGCTTTATTCCGCAGGGCGATAATAAAGATCACTATCTTGTTGTGAATGCTGATGAGTCAGAGCCAGGAACATGTAAGGACACACCACTTCTGATGGCTAACCCACATGTTCTTATCGAAGGTTGCATCATCGCCTGCCATGCAATTCGTGCAGAGCGCGCATTTATCTATATTCGCGGTGAAGTAACCCACGTCGTTCGTCGCGTTAATGCAGCTATTGCGGATGCATATAAGGCAGGACACTTGGGCAAGGGAATTGATATCACTCTTCACATTGGAGCAGGTGCTTATATCTGCGGTGAAGAGACAGCACTTCTTGATTCACTCGAAGGCTTCCGTGGTCAACCACGTCTTCGCCCACCATTTCCTGCAATCGCAGGTCTCTATGCGCGCCCAACAGTTGTGAATAACGTTGAATCCATCTCTTCGGTTCCAGCCATCATCAACAATGGCGCAGAGTGGTATCAATCAATGGGTACAGAGAAGTCAAAGGGTGCAACGCTTTACTCACTCTCAGGACATGTGAATAACCCAGGACAATTTGAAGCTCCACTTGGAATCACACTGCGTGAAATTCTTGAATTAGCAGGTGGAGTCCGAGATGGCCATCAGCTTAAGTTCTGGACACCGGGTGGTTCATCTACTCCGCTCTTTACCGATGCACACCTTGATACTCCACTTGATTACGAAGGTGTTGCTGCAGCTGGTTCGATGCTTGGCACAAAGGCACTTCAAATCTTTGATGAGACAACATGTGTTGTTCGCGCAGTACTTCGTTGGACTGAGTTCTATAAGCATGAGTCCTGCGGTAAGTGCACACCATGTCGCGAAGGCACTTGGTGGTTGGTACAAATCCTGCGCGATCTTGAAAACGGAACTGGCACAGAGGCAGATCTTGAGAAGCTTCTTGATCTCTGCGACAACATCATGGGACGTTCTTTCTGCGCACTCGGTGACGGAGCAACAAGCCCGATTACATCTTCTATTAAATACTTCCGCGAGGAATACATCGCACACGTGACAAACGGTGCATGCCCATTTGATCCCGTGAAGTCCACACTCTTTGCAGGGGCGGTGAAGTAATGACAACAACTCAAGATTCAGCAGTTGCAGTCGAACTCATCACTGTTGTGATCGATGGCTTTGAAGTCTCTGTTCCAAAAGGAACTCTTGTTATTCGCGCCGCAGAAAAGCTTGGAATTCAGATTCCACGTTTTTGTGATCACCCACTTCTAGATCCTGTGGGTGCATGTCGTCAATGTTTAGTTGATATTGAAATAAATGGTCGTGCATTTCCAAAGCCACAGGCTTCTTGCACCATTCCTGTTGAACCCAACATGATTGTGAAGACTCAACTCACATCACCTGTTGCCGATAAGGCACAGAAGGGTGTGATGGAGTTGTTACTTGGTAACCATCCTCTTGATTGCCCAGTGTGCGATAAGGGTGGTGAATGCCCATTGCAGAATCAGGCGATGAGCAATGGTCGCCCTGATGCACGCCTAGATGGCTATAAGCGCACCTTTGAGAAGCCAATTAATATTTCATCATCCGTTCTTCTGGATCGTGAACGCTGTGTTCTATGTGCTCGTTGCACACGCTTCTCAGAACAGATTGCATCTGATCCATTTATTACTTTGAATGAGCGCGGTGCGCTGCAGCAAGTGGGAATTTATGAGAACGATCCATTTAAGTCTTACTTCTCAGGAAATACTGTGCAGATCTGTCCAGTGGGAGCACTCACCGGCGCTTCATACCGATTCCGTGCTCGTCCATTCGATTTAGTTTCAACTCCCTCTGCATGTGAGCACTGCGCATCTGGCTGCGATATGCGCACCGATGTTCGTCGTGGAAAGACTCTTCGCCGCCTTGCTGGTGATGACCCATCTGTGAATGAAGAGTGGAACTGCGATAAGGGACGTTGGGCATTTAAATATGTCACAGCACTCGATCGCCTGACACATCCTCTTGTTCGTAATGCAGAAGGTGAACTCGTACAAGCATCATGGCCTGAGGCACTTGCAGCAGCAGCTGCAGGACTTAAGGGTAAGCGCGCCGCAGTTCTCACAGGTGGTCGCGTTACAACTGAGGATGCATACGGATATTCAAAGTTTGCACGTATCGCTCTCGGCACAAACGATATTGATTACCGTGCTCGCGTTACATCTGATGAAGAACGTGACTTCCTTGCAGCACACGTTGCAGGATCATCGACTACATATCGTGATATTGACACAGCAGATCACGTTGCACTTGTTGCATTCGAACCCGAAGAAGAATCACCTATCGTCTTCTTGCGTTTAAATAAGAACTTTAAAAAGCGTGGACTTAAAGTCTCAGCAGTTGCCACTAAGGGCTCCATCGCAATGGATAAGCTCAAGGCAGATTTCATCAAGGTAGCCCCTGGCGCAGAAAGTTCCGCAGTTGCAGGCCTTGCGCTGACCGCAAAGTCAGTGATTCTGGTGGGAGAGCGTGCATCTGAAAGTGCAGGACTCTTCTCAGCCGTTGCTGCCCTTGCTGCAAAGACAGGTGCAAAGGTTGCCTACATTCCACGTCGCGCAGGCGAACGTGGAGCGCTAGAAGCGGGTGCTCTTGGAAACGTTCTTCCTGGTGGTCGCCCAGTAATTGATGCTGCAGCACGCGTTGATATTGCAGCAGCATGGGGAGTCGATTCACTTCCAGCAACACTAGGTCGTTCTACTTCAGAGATCTTTGATGCGCTTACATCAGGTGATCTTGATGCTGTCGTTGTCGGTGGCGTTGATGCACTTGATCTTCCACATGGCCGCGAAGCAATCGCAGCGCTTAAGAAATCTTTCGTTGTTTCACTTGAAATCGCACCAAGTTCTGTCACAGCTGTTGCTGATGTGGTTCTGCCCGTTGCAGCAATTACTGAAAAGAGCGGAAGCTTTTTGAACTGGGAAGGTCGCGCACGTGCTTTTGATTCAGCAGTTGCAGACTCTCATAATCGCAGCGATGTTCGTATTCTTTCTATGCTTGCTGATGCACTAGGCAATCCGATTTCACTGGGCACAGTGACTTCATCTGCTCGTGAATTTAATCAACTCGGTTCATGGGATGGCTCTCGCGTTCAGCTTGCACCAGTTGCTGCAGGAGCTGCGAAATCTGTTTCAGGAAATGATGCACTTCTTTCATCATGGCGCCGCCTGCTTGATATGGGATCTTTGCAAAAGGGTGAAGATAACTTGGCTGGCACACGTCGCCCAACAGTTGCTGTCATCTCACCTAAGCGCGCCGCCTCAATCGGTGTTGCAACTGGTCAGCAAGTGCGCGTTTCTAATGCACACGGCTCCATCACAATTCCTGCGCTTGTTGAAGATATCCATGAAGATGCAGTGTGGATTCCACGTAATTCATTTGCATCTCAAGCACTTGTCGCACTCGATGCAGTGCATGGCGATGTAGTAACGGTGGTGAAGGCATGACAACAGCACAGCTTCTCGGACAAGATCCAGGTTGGCTCATCGCAGTAAAGGCGCTCATGGTCTTTATTATTTGCGTTCTTGCAACACTGATGGCTGTCTGGACCGAACGTCGCGTCCTTGCAAAGATGCAGCTCCGTACTGGTCCTAACCGCGTTGGTCCTGCAGG
>JBDLSZ010000076.1:0-3088 GCA_039799305.1 Actinomycetota bacterium | reverse complement strand
TGCATGGCTCAGTGACATAAACATCAAGTCCAGCACCTGCAACACGACCTTCAACGATTGCATCATAAAGAGCAGCTTCATCAAGTACTCCACCGCGTGCGGCGTTGATGATGCGAACTTCCTTCTTCACCTTCTTCAGCGCTTCAACGCCGATAAGGTTTGCAGTCTCTTTTGTCTTAGGTAAGTGAATAGTGATGAAGTCAGAGCGCTTTAAGAGATCATCAAGCTCAACGAGTTCAACGCCAAGCTGTGCAGCCTTTGCAGGTTGCAAATATGGATCGTATGCAATGACGTTCATTCCAAATGCCTGCATGCGATGGGCAACTAATTGACCGATACGACCAAAGCCAACTACGCCAAGATTCTTCTCAAAGAGTTCAGCGCCTGTGTACTTAGAACGCGCCCACTTGCCTGCCTTAAGGGCAGCGTGAGCTGGTGAGATAAAACGAGCTGATGCTAGAAGTAATGAGATTGCAAGCTCTGCAGCGGAGACGATATTTGATGTTGGAGCGTTAACAACCATGACACCAGCTGCAGTTGCAGCAGGAATATCAACGTTATCAAGACCCACACCTGCACGAGCAATGACCTTCAGGCCCTTAGCCGCAGCAATCGCTTCGCCATCCATCTTTGTTGCAGAGCGAATAAGAACAGCATCTACACCCGCACCAAGTGCTGCTAGAAGTTCTGCGCGGTTTGCACCATCGCAATTACGAACTTCAAAGTCAGGACCAAGTGCATCAAGGGTTGCAGAACTGAGCTCTTCAGCAATCAGAACAACGGGTTTACCCACGCGCAGCACTTCCCTCTTTGTAATCATCTTTGTTGGTGTTCTTCATCCAGCTAAACATCTTGCGGAGTTCGCGACCAACGGTCTCGATTGGGTGAGCCTCACCCTTTGCGCGAAGTGCTGTGAATTCCTTAGCACCGTTCTCAAGATCATCAACAAAGCGCTTAGCAAAAGCACCTGATTGAATATCAGCAAGAACTGCCTTCATATTCTCCTTCACGTGTGGATCGATCACGCGTGGACCTGATACGTAGTCACCGAATTCAGCGGTGTCAGATACTGACCAGCGCTGCTTTGCGATTCCACCTTCATACATAAGGTCAACGATGAGCTTAAGTTCGTGCAAGCACTCAAAGTAAGCAACCTCTGGTTGGTATCCAGCTTCAACTAGCGTTTCAAAGCCATACATAACCAACTGTGATGCTCCACCACAGAGAACAGATTGCTCACCGAACAAGTCGGTCTCAGTCTCTTCAGTAAATGTTGTAAGAATTCCGCCTGCGCGAAGTCCGCCGATTGCCTTTGCATATGAAAGAGTCAATGGCCATGCGCTACCTGTTGCATCTTGTTCAACAGCGACAATGACAGGAACGCCGCGACCTGCTGCGTATTCACGACGCACCAAGTGTCCTGGACCCTTTGGCGCAACCATGCACACATCAACATCAGCAGATGGCTTGATGTAACCGAAGCGAATATTAAAACCGTGACCGAAGAAGAGAGCATCGCCCTTTTCTAGGTTAGGCAAGATTGATTCTGCATAGATATGGCGCTGCAAGTGATCAGGCGCCAAGATCATGATGACATTTGCTTCCTTGACTGCCTCAGCAACAGTTGTGACGCGAAGTCCTTCTGCCTCTGCCTTTGCGCGTGAAGGTGAACCTTCCTTCAGACCAACGCGAACATCAACACCTGAGTCGCGGAGGTTGAGTGCATGCGCATGGCCCTGTGAGCCGTAACCGATGATCGCGACTTTGCGACCCTGGATGATTGATAGATCTGCATCCTCTTCGTGATACATCGTTGCCACAGTATTTCTCCTTTAGTAGTTTCTTACTTAGTTTTGATAATCGGGTTGGGTATCGCGTACTTCTTTTGCCTTAGCAGTCACATCTTTGATGGAGATGACGCTGATGAGCTTGTCGAGCTGAGCAATGACTTGCTCGAGAGAGTGGCCTTCAACAGCTACTCCAATAATCATCTTGGAAATTGATGAATCCTCTGTAGGTCCAACATTAAGAGTTTCAATGTTGAATGCGCGGCGTGAAAATAGACCTGCAACGCGTGCTAGAACGCCTGGCTCATTTTCAACGAGAACTTCAAGAGTGTGTTGACGGCGGCTGGTAGTCATTAGAGCTCCTGTGAATCCCAGTCGGGCGCAGTAGCGCGAGCGATCATGATTTCATCATTGGATGTTCCAGCTGCAACCATCGGCCAGACCATTGCATCACGGTGAACACGGAAGTCGACAACCACTGGTTGATCGTTGATAGACATCGCCTTTTCAATTGTCTTATCAAGATCTTCAGGGCGTTCGCATGAAAGACCAACGCAGCCCATGGATTCAGCAAGCATTGGAAAGTTTGGAACGCGCTTTGAATCAAGAGAAGTATTTGAATAACGGCTGTCATAGAACAGGGTCTGCCATTGGCGAACCATGCCGAGTGACTCGTTATTGATGATGGCAACCTTGATAGGAATGTTATTAAGTGCGCAGGTAACAAGCTCTTGGTTAGTCATCTGGAAACAACCATCGCCATCGATAGCCCACACAGTTGTATCTGGTGCGCCAACTTTGGCACCCATCGCAGCAGGGACTCCATAACCCATAGTTCCGGCACCACCTGAGTTCAGCCATGTGCGTGGATGTTCGTATGAAATAAATTGTGATGCCCACATCTGATGCTGGCCAACACCTGCAGTAAAGATGGTGTCAGTGCCAGAGATCTGTCCAAGGCGTTGGATAACTAGTTGTGGTGAGAGTGAACCATCATCAGGAGTATCAAAGCCCAATGGGTAGGTAGATTTCAGTGAGTTCATCTGGCGCAACCACGCAGTCAGATCTGGCTTGTTCTTTGCAAGGGCTGCTTTGAGTGAAGGGATAAGGGCAGCGATTGTCTCTTTCACATCGCCTACTACTGCAACATCTGCATGACGATTCTTGCCGATTTCAGCAGGATCGATATCTGCGTGAAGAATCTTTGCATTCGGTGCAAATGTAGAAAGCTTTCCTGTGACGCGGTCATCGAAGCGAGCACCTAAAGTAATAAGTAAATCAGCCTTTTGTAGGGCTGTTAC
>JBDLSZ010000075.1:0-3175 GCA_039799305.1 Actinomycetota bacterium | reverse complement strand
CACACTTCTTTCTGCTGCAAAGAAATCCATTGCAAAGAAGAGCGCAACAATTCACGATCTTTTATGGGCAATCTGGAATAACGCAAGTAATAGCGATAATGAGAAGATTGCAGATAGCTGGGGCGCGGCTGCCCTGAAGGGTGGATCCCGCGGAGCATCAGCAGATCGTGATCTCGATGCAATGATTCAACTCTTTGATTCAGCAGCTCGTCATATCGAACGTTTTCCTGGTGCTAAACCAGACCTATTCCTGACTGAAATTTCCAATGAAACTATCGTCACCGACCTTATTACAGCTCGTGGTGTTCGCGCTGATGTGGTTGAAATCCTTACTGTGCACTCCGCTAAGGGGCGCCAGTGGCGCTATGTTGCAGTAGTTGGCGTGCAAGAAGGTGCGTGGCCAAATCTGAAGCAGCGCAGTTCCTTACTTGGCGCAGAACGTCTTGTTGAACGAGTTCGCCATGGAGATGAATTAGCACAGGTAGCACTTGACATGATTGCAGCATCATCACTGGCTGAAGATGAAGCGCGACTATTTCATGTTGCAACTACTCGTGCTCGCCAATCACTTCTTGTGACAGCAATCTCTCGTGAAGATGAGACGCCTTCTATCTTCTTTGAAGATCTTGCAGAGTCCCTGGGCACAGCAGAATCTGAAGTTGAGGTTCCACGCCCGCTGACAGCAGCAGCGCTCGTTGCAACGCTGCGACGAGAGGTGAACTTAAGTGGCAATACAGGTGCTGCATCTCTTCTCAAGACCTTAAGTTCCAATGGAATCCATCTAGCACAGCCATCACAGTGGTTGGGATCTGCAGCTATTACGAGTGAATTACCGGTCATTGATGCAGATGCGCTCGTTCCAGTATCCCCATCGGGTGCTGAAAACTTCACTGAATGTGGGCTGAAATGGTTCTTGGAAAAGAGCGGTGGCACCGATGGTGATTCCACTGCGCAGTTACTGGGCTCAGTTATTCACGAATTCGCTCGTCTTAAAGTAGATGAACCAGGAATTACCGATGAAGCGCTGCAGAGCAAACTCATTGATTCATGGCCGTTGATTGATGATAGTCAGGGATGGATTAGCCATGCAGCCCTTGCTCGGGCTAAGAAGATGCTGGAGCGATTCTCTCTCTTTCATAACAAGTCTCTATCTGAGAATAACCGCACCGTTGCAGGTGTTGAGAAGAGCTTTGAAATCACTGTGGGGCGCGCACTTATCCGCGGAAATGTTGACCGTATTGAAGTAGATAGCGATGGAAAGTATTACATCATCGACTTTAAGACGGGAAAGAAAGAGATCTCAGGAGATGATGCACAGACCAACTTGCAGCTTGCTTGCTATCAATTAGGTGTTGTCCTTGATGGATTTGAAGAGAAGTTAAAGTCCACAGATGTCACGGGAGCACAGCTTGTCTATCTTGCAAGTAAGAATAAGAGCTATAGCACTCGTGAACAAGATCCATTAGTCGATGTTGATGCAACTAAGGCGATACTTGAAGAGATTGCTGTGGGTATGGGTGGTGCAACATTTACTGCGCGTAAGAATGATATGTGTAAGCAGTGCAAGGTCAAGCCTTCCTGTCCGCTCTACCTTGAAGGTAAGGCGGTGCATCAATGATTGAAAAGTACTCACCTGATCAAGTAGCCGAGATGATCATCTCGATCGATCCCACCTTCCATCTTCCATCTGATGAACAGCGCCCGATTATTTCTATTCACGATAATCCGCTTGAGCCTGCAGTCGTTATTGCAGGTGCTGGATCGGGAAAGACTGAGACGATGGCAGCTCGCGTTGTCTATCTCGTTGCCAATGAGATTGCCCGTCCTGATCAGATTCTTGGTCTTACCTTCACCCGAAAGGCTGCGGGAGAGCTCAATACTCGTATTCGTAAACGTCTTCGCCAATTCCAGCAGGCACAAGATAAGCAGGCCATAGCGCGCACTTTTAGCTCACTCGATACTGCAGTGACCACCTATCACTCCTATGCAGGACGTCTCTTGAGTGAACATGCAATCCGCTATGGCATTGATACTGATGTGCAGCCGTTGGGTGAGGCAGCCCTCTGGATGGCTGCCAATAAGTTAGTGCGCGAATGGGATGACGGGACCTTTGCAACCAGTGATGCAGCAAGCACTGTAGTGAAGGATTTATTGGGTCTGACATCGATGGTTCTTGAACATCGAGTTACCGTGGATCAAATCAGAGATGCTGATGAGAAGGTATTACACGAGCTTGCACAGATGACCGGTGCTACCAATGAAGAGACTCGCAGAGTTGCCAAAGTTCTAAGCCAACGTATTGCGATGCTACCGATGATGGAATCATTCCTTGAGGCACGTCGCCAATCAGGTGAGCTTTCCTTCGATGACCAGATTGCACTTGCTGCAGATATTGCCGTCAATTTCTCCGATGTGGGAGTACTTGAGCGCGCGAAGTATCCGATTGTTCTGCTGGATGAATATCAAGATACTTCTCAGTCACAGGTGCGATTGTTATCAGCTCTCTTTGGTGGGGGCCATCCTGTTACTGCAGTGGGTGATCCTTGCCAATCCATCTATACATGGCGCGGTGCATCATCTGGAACTATCAGTGCATTTAATGCAAACTTTCCTAAGAGCGATGGCGCAACAGGTAAGAGCGTCTATGAGCTTCTTACAACATATCGCAACGATGAATCAATCCTTACCCTTGCTAATGCGATTTCAGCTGATGTTCGTAAAGATGAAGGCATTACTGTTGCAGCGTTGAAACCACGTAAGGGTGCTGGAAAGGGAAATCTCACCTGTGGTGTCTTTGAAAACTTGGAAGGTGAAGCAACAGCCATTGCTGAATATTTCCAGCCGCTATGGATAAACCCAGAGCGGGTGAAGGTGGGCAGTAAAGTTCCTAAGACTTTTGCTGTGCTGGTTCGAAAGCGTGCACAGATTGCACTTATTCAAGAAGCTCTTGCAAAGGCTGGAATTCCTTCTGAAGTCCTTGGTTTAGGAGGACTTGTGCACGTTCCTGAGATTGCAGATCTTGTTGCGATGCTTAAGATTATTAATAACCCGGACGCAGGAGCATCGCTGATGCGCCATCTGACTGGGCCACGTATCAATCTTGGACCACGCGATATCGCAGCTCTTGGCCGCTTTGCTCGCTCACGCTCTGAATCGTTATCCGCTGATAGCCGTA
>JBDLSZ010000074.1:0-3309 GCA_039799305.1 Actinomycetota bacterium | reverse complement strand
AAGATGATTTGCTCCGGTGCAACTGCCTACCCATCACTGATTGATTTTGAGAAGGTGCGCGCAATCTGCGATGAAGTTGGCGCCATCATGTGGGTCGATGCAGCGCACTTCATCGGACTAGTTGCAGGAAAGGCAATTCCTTCACCAGTTCCTTATGCAGATGTTGTCTCATTTACTACACATAAAGTTTTGCGTGGACCACGCGGTGGAATGATCTTGACTAAGGCAGAGCATGCAGCTGCCATTGATAAGGCGGTCTTTCCTGGAATGCAGGGCGGCCCGATTATGTCTGCAGTTGCAGGTAAGGCGATTGCACTCGCTGAGTGTGCAACTCCTGCCTACCAACAGTATGCAAAGGATGTCATCGTCAATGCGAAGGCACTTGCAGCAGCTCTTGAAGGTGAAGGAATGCGCGCAGTCTCAGGTGGAACACAGACCCACCTTGCGCTGATTGATATTCGCTCAACTGGTGTTAACGGCAAGGTTGCCGATGAGCGTTGTGGCGCTGCAGGAATTGTTCTCAATAAGAACTCCATTCCTTACGATCCAGAGGCACCATCTGTGACTTCAGGTATTCGTGTGGGAACTCCTGCCACAACAACACAGGGAATGGGCGTTGATGAGATGAAGACAATCGCATCTTTAATTGCTCGTGCGATTAAGACTGAAGATGCAGCAGCTCATGCTGCAATCAAATCTGAAGTCCACGCACTCACATCACGTTTTCCTATCTACCAGGCATAGAGACAGCCTCCAATAGATGCGCGAGTACCTCGTCACCCTTCTCTTGGCGGCAGCGCTCTGTTATGTAGTCACACCTTTTGTTCGCACCCTCGCTCTTAAATTTGGAGCAGTTGCACAGATTCGTACCCGTGATATTCACACCACCCCAACACCACGCTGGGGCGGTCTTGCTATGTGGATTGCAATGGCGCTCACCTTTGCAATGGTCAATCACCTGTCCCTTGTCGGAAAATCTTTCGGTCGTGAATCACTTGGCATCTTCTTAGCGGCAACACTTCTTGTTGCAATTGGGTTAGTCGATGATCGCTTTGAGCTAGATGCACTGACCAAATTGGCAGGACAGGCACTTGCTGCAGGAATTCTCTTGATCTTCGGTATTCAGGTGCTGTGGCTACCTATTAATGGAGTCATCACACTTCCACCCAGTATTGGCCAGCTTGTGACCGTCATGATTGTTCTGGTCACAATCAACGCTGTGAACTTTATTGATGGACTAGATGGATTGGCTGCAGGAATTGTTGCCATATCGGGGGCAGCATTCTTTGCCTTTGCATACCTCTTAGCTGTTATCTATGGCTTTAGCCGTGCAGGTGCACCATCACTGATTACCGCTGTGATTATTGGTGTCTGCATTGGGTTCTTGCCCCATAACGCCCATCCTGCAAAGATCTTTATGGGCGACTCTGGATCGATGTTCTTAGGTCTACTCCTTGCAGCCTCTGCAATCACTTTAACTGGGCAGATTGATCCCAATGCAATCTCTGCAGAGAAGCTCGGACCAACGCTACTTCCTCTGATGCTTCCCTTGGCAGTTCTTGCGATTCCACTGATTGATCTCTTCTCTGCAATCTTTCGCCGCCTTCGTGCAGGGCAATCACCATTTAGCTCTGATAAAGAGCATATGCACCACAGAATTCTTCGGGCAGGAAATTCACATCTGCGCACAACACTGATCATGTATTTATGGACGGCAACGATTGCATTTCCTGTTGTGGTCTCAGCATTTGCTCAGCTCTGGGTCGCAGCGATTGTTGCTGGTGCCATGCTTGCCTTTACTATGTATTACTCAAAGAGTGGAGTAACTGTCAGTGGCAGCTCAACCAAGTAACGAGGAACAACTACTTCGTGGCGCACTTGTTCCCACATTTATCGTTGGCATCATCGCCATTGGAATCTTTGGATTTGCTAAGGGTCTTCCTGGGCTAAGTGGAGCTTTACTCGCGCAAGCAGTAGTTTTGATTTACTTCCTCGTTCATATCTTTATCTCAAAGATTTCACGCAACCTCGATCCCATGAGCACCATGGCACTTGCGATGTTCTCCTACTTTGCAAAGTTCTTACTCCTTGGAGCATTCCTGTGGGCGCTGACGAAGTACACATCCCGCTCGAGCATCGATCGCACCAGCTTTGGGGTCACAGCGATTGCCCTCACCTTTGCCTGGCTAGGCGGAGAAATCACTAGTTATCTAAAGCTCAAAACTCATCTACCATTGCCGCATGACCCACGAACCAACTAACCGTCGCGAAGAGAATGCCCTCTGGTCGATCTTCGGATACCTCGTATCAGGCCTTCTCTTCTGGGGCGGCATCGGCTGGGCTGCAGACCACTTCTTTGGCACCACCTACCTCGTCCTGATTGGCCTCTTGGTCGGCATGGGCGGGGCTCTCTACCTGGTCTGGCTACGGTTCGGCCGCGAGTAAGTAAGTGTTCTTGGGGTAGTGATTAGCCCCACCTTGAGGCTCGCAACTCTCGATTTCACAGGCGGGCAGGTTTGCCCATAAGGTTGGCCTGCTTTACCGCTTCCCCAGCAAATGGTTTATAAACCCTTTTAGGTATCAAGGAGTGTGTGTGCGCGCGTTTGTTAAATTACACGCAGCTGGTGAGGGCTTTGTCCCACCTAGCACTAACGACTTCAACCTTCCTCCAATTATTGACTCCATTACATGGCTGACTAAGCCTGTTCTTCTTGTATTTCTCTCAGTAATTCTCGTTTCAGTCTTCTTTGTTCTCTCCTCTCGCAAGGCAGCGGTAGTGCCTTCCAAGCTTCAATTCGCTGGAGAGAGCATCTACGCATTTGTGCGTAATGATCTTGCTCGCGATGTCATCGGCCATGAGTTCATGCGCTTTGTGCCATACCTGTTCACGCTCTTCACCTTTGTTCTCACCAATAACCTCTTTGGAATCGTGCCTTTCTTGCAGTTCCCTGCAATGTCACACGTTGCATTCCCATACGTGCTTGCAATCTTCTCTTTCGGAGTCTTTCACTACGTGGGTATTCAAAAGCACGGCGCTATCAAATATCTCAAAGAGATCGCATTTATGCCAGGTGTTCCAAAGCCTGTCTATATCTTGCTGACACCTATTGAAATTGCCACATTCTTCCTCGTGCGTCCATTGACGCTCTCACTTCGTCTCTTTGCAAATATGTTCGCGGGCCACTTACTGTTGCTCGTATTCATTATGGGTGGTGACTACATGATGCATGATTCACATCTGATCATGAAGTTATTTAGCCCATTCTCATTTGCATTTGGTATTGCCCTTACATTCTTCGAATTTATGGT
>JBDLSZ010000073.1:0-6050 GCA_039799305.1 Actinomycetota bacterium | reverse complement strand
CAAGCGAGCAAAAGATTATGGAATCACTGTGATTCCTCGAAGCCAATTGCGAACTAAGAGTATTGAGGAAATCTGGGCTACAGCCCTTAACATCGCAGGCGATAAGGTCTTCGTTGATTTTGATATGGATGTCTGCGATCGCTCTGTAGTTCCTGCCTGCCCAGCGGCTGCTCCCGGAGGAATCAGTGCAGATGAATTACGCCAATTCGCTTTTCTTGCAGGTGCTTCACGATCTGTCATTGGCGCAGATATCACTGAAATTGATTCAGCAAAGGATTCGGAAGATGAACGCACTGTGCGACTTGCAGCTCTTGCCATCCTAGAAATGATTGCTGGTTTCTCAACCCGCAATTGAAATTGCAGTTAACGGATACTTCTCTAGAATCACTCTGTGAATAGAGTCTTGGGTGCTTTGGGCGGCAATCGAGCAGCCGATGCGTTTCGTAAAACGGTTTCAGGCGATCCAAGTGGTGCTCCTGCATGGTCACAGCAGATGGCAATCGGAAATGATGTTGGGTTATTTGGACCAGAGAGCGCTGTCTGGCAAGTGCATGGATGTATTGCAACTTTAGTTGGCGGAATACGCGCACTGCTGATGCAGGCAGCGCATCCTGCAGCACTTACTGGAGTTGCTGAACACTCGGCCTATGACACCGATCCTTTAGGCCGCTTGGAGCGCACAACACGTTGGCTGACTATTACATCATTCGGTTCCACCGAGGCGATTGAGATTGAAGCGCGCAGGGTGCGCCAGATGCATACGAGAGTAGAAGGTGACTTCGAACAGAGATCTGGTGAACACGCTCGATATAGCGCAAGTGATCCGAGGTATCTGTTGTGGGTGCATTGCGCCTTTACCGATTCATTCTTGCGAGCACATCAAGCACTTGGTTACCCATTGCCGCAAGGCGCTGATCGCTATGTGCGCGAGTGGGCAAAGAGTGCACAACCACTCGGACTCGATACTGCGCCTCAATCAGAGGCCGAGCTGGCGGATGTGATGAAAAACTTTGGCCGTAATGAAGTTGTAACCATTGCAATGACTCCGCCGATTGTTGGATTCATTCTTAAACCCCCATTTTCGCGAGGTGGTCTCTTCTTCTATCGAATTCTTGCCAACGCAGCTATCGCCACGATCGATGAACCATTTCTTTCGGTTCTTGGACTAAAACCTCGTTCAAAATCCTGGCTGAAGCTGAGCAAAGTCTTGCTTGAATTGCTTTCATACATGCTGGGTCATGAATCACCGAGCCAGAAGATTGCGCGTAAAAGAATCAACGCTCTACAGTGACGCCATGTCAGAGTGCATCTTCTGCAAGATAATCGAAGGATCTATTCCTTCACATAAGGTCTATGAGAACGATGATTGCTATGCATTCTTAGATATTTTCCCAGCTAATCGCGGCCACACCTTGGTCATCCCAAAGAAGCATGTCAAAGACATTCACGAAGCAGATGCCCTTACCTATTCGCAGGTGGCGGCAAGTGCCAAAGAGGTGGCTGACTTACTGGCTAAGAAATTGGGATCAGATGGAACGACAGTTTTTCAGATGAGTAAAGAGGCTGGATGGCAGACGGTCTTTCACCTGCATATGCATGTGATCCCGCGCTGGGAGAACGATGGCCTACATAAGCCGTGGGATATTGCACCGGCTAGCGATGTAGACCTTCGTGAAGTTCTGCAACAGATTACTAAGTAGAGCACACTTCTCCTATGCAAAACCCAGACGCGATAGTTATAGGCGCGGGGATAGTCGGAGCATCATCTGCGCTATCTCTGACTAATGCGGGTTTGAAAGTTTTAGTCATTGATCGCGGCGCTGTCTCCAGTGGAACTACTGGTGCGGGTGAAGGCAACATTCTTGTGTCAGATAAAGATCCAGGTCCTGAACTCACACTTGCTCTGCGCTCACGTGATTTGTGGTTTGAGATGCAAGAAGATGTTGGCGATAGTTTTGAGTTAGAGGCAAAGGGTGGAGTAGTTGTTGCTCGCCATGATGATGGCCCGCTGATGAAGCTTGCATCAGAGCAATCTGAGCATGGAGTGGTCACTCAGAAGTTAGATCACACATCACTACATGAACTTGAACCATATCTACACCCAGAGTTTCATTCCGGTGTCCTCTATCCGCAAGATGCGCAATGCCAGCCGATGTTGGCAGCAGCTCATGTCATCCGCACAGTCATCAAACGTGGTGGTGCCTTTATCTCCCAAGCAAGAGTCACGCGCATTATTGTTGAAAACGGTTCTGTAGCTGGCATTGAGACTACGCAGGGAATTTTTAGAGCCCCCATCATTGTGAATGCAACTGGCACATGGGCGGGGGAGTTGGCCAAGATGGCTGGTTCAGATCTGCCAATCGCCCCACGTAAAGGCTTTATCTTGGTCACAGAGCCGACAGGCAAATATGTATTCCATAAAGTCTATGACTCAGATTATGTGACCAACGTTGCAAGTAGTGACGCAGATTTACAGACAAGTACAGTCGTTGAAGGAACACGCAGTGGCACCATTCTTATTGGTGCAAGCCGTGAACGCATTGGCTTCGATGGTTCTATGAATTACGAAATTTTGAGACGCCTTGCAGCTCAAGCAACATCACTCTTTCCTGTTCTACGCGATGTGCAGCTACTACGCGCTTATCGTGGCTTTAGACCCTATGCGCCAGACCATCTTCCTGTGATCGGTGAAGATGTGAAAGTTCGCGGTCTATGGCATTCAGCAGGACATGAAGGCGCTGGTATTGGATTAGCTCCTGGTTCTGCAGCACTGATTACCGATGCCATTCTTGGCAGGCAATCATTTATGGATGGATCGCCATTTTCACCTCATAGGTTTGCGAAGGTTTCAGTATGAGTGAACAGATCTCTTTTACATTCAACGGAATCGACGTTAAGTGCGAGCAGGGTCAGAGCATTGCTGCTGCGGTGATTAACACAGGAACTCTTGCGCTTCGAACAACTCGATTTGGTGAAGAACCTCGTTCGATCTTCTGCGGTATTGGAATTTGCTTCGATTGTGTTGTTGACATCGATGGAGTGCCTAATCAACGTTCATGTTTGATCGCAGCCAAGCCTGGCATGAAGGTTGAGAGCAGCTCATGATTATTGTTATTGGCGCAGGCCCTGCAGGTCTTGCAGCAGCTGAAGCAGCAGCACGCAATGGAAGTGATGTTGCATTGATTGACTCTGCTTCACGATTAGGTGGTCAGTACTGGCGACACCGATCGACAGTGAGTGGTTTTCATAGCCATCGCGCAGATGAGCTCCTCGCAAAGGTCAGAACCGCGCAATCAATTACCTATATCTCTGAAGCTTCAGTGTGGAGTATTGAGCGAGAAGGCGAACTCATTCGTATCAATTATTTGCAAGGGGGAGCAGAGAGTTCACTCACTGCAGAGAAGTTGATACTTGCAACAGGTGCATACGATCGCTCACTTCCCTTCCCTGGTTGGGATCAACCAGGATCTATGACACCCGGTGCGGCGCAAGCACTCCTTAAAGGTCACGGCGTACTGGCAGGACAGAAGGTTGTTGTTGCAGGAACTGGACCTTTCTTATTGCCGGTTGCGACAGGTCTTGCACAAGCCGGCGCCAACATCGTCGGACTCTATGAAGCTCATAGCCCTCTTCGCTGGTTGTTATCGCCCAAAGCGCTACTACTAAATATCTCCAAGTTCGGTGAATTGATCTACTACGCACGGCTACTTCGACAGTATTCACTCACACCTCAATTTGGACGTGTTGTTTCAGGATTTGATAAAGGTCGAGTGACTATCTCGCGCGTGAATTCATCTTTTGCTCTGAAAGATGTGAAATCTAAGACCGTAGAAGCCGATGTTGTTGCGGTGGGTTGGGGATTCCTCCCCGATCTCACACTCGGTGGGATTGCCGGATGTAAGCAGCGAGTGGATAGTGATGGGACAGCAGTCTTTGAAGTAGATGCCAATCAATTGAGTTCCCAACCAAATATCTGGATTGCAGGGGAGGCAACCGGAATTGGGGGAGCAGATCTCTCACTCCTTGAAGGTGAGATTGCAGGCCTTGTTGCATCTGGTCAGAAAGTTTCATCACGTCTGCGCCGTAAGCGAGGAGCAAAGCAGGTTTTCGCAAATGCTCTGAAGCGAAGTTATCTCATTGGTGATGGATGGAGATCGTGGTCACAGAAATCAACAACTATTTGTCGATGCGAGGAAGTAACTCTTGGCGATATTGAAGAATCTGTTGTCGAATTAGGTGCTGAGGACTCCCGCACCGCAAAGTTATTTACAAGAGCCGGCATGGGACTGTGCCAAGGCAGAGTCTGCTCCCGCAATGTTGCAGAAATAGTTGCTGGATTAACCAATTGCTCAGTCACCAATGAAGAGCGAATTGCATCCAGTAATCGTCCAATAGCTGCTCCGATATCACTCGGGCTACTGGGAGATGGAAAAAAGTAAGATAACGAGATACCTTGTGCGACATGATTAACCCATGGAATGGCGTATTAACAGCCACAGCGACCCCCTTCACATCAGATCTTGCAGTTGACTATGACAAATATGCAGAGCATGTTGCATGGCTTGCTGCGAATGGAACTCATGGTGTGATTCCAAATGGTTCACTCGGGGAGTACCAAGTTCTCACCGCTGAAGAGCGTGCGAAGATGGTCGAAGTTGCAGTAGCTGCAGCACCTAAAGGTTTTAGCGTTGTTCCGGGAGTTGCCGCCTATGGCGCAGCGGAATCACGTAAGTGGGCAGAACATGCACAGAAGGCTGGAGCAGGTGCAGTCATGCTCCTTCCACCAAATGCTTATCGTGCATCTGATGATGAAGTTATTGCACACTACAAAGAGGTAGGCAGAGTTGGAATTCCTATCATCGCCTATAACAATCCATTTGATACCAAAGTTGATCTGACTCCTAAGCTCGTTGCTCGTATTGCGCAAGAGGTACCTAACGTTGTTGCCATCAAAGAATTCTCTGGCGATGTGCGACGCATTTGGCAGATCAAGAGCTTGGCTCCACGCATTGAAGTTATTGTGGGAGCAGATGATGTTTTCCTTGAGCTTTCTACTGCAGGAGTAGCTGGCTGGATCGCAGGTTTTCCTAATGCGCTTCCAAAGGAATCAATGGAGCTCTATAACCTTGCGACATCAGGAAACTTTAAAGAGGCAGCACCGATGTATGCAGCGCTACACGATGTATTCCACTGGGATTCCAAGAAGGAATTCATCCAAGCAATTAAATTGGGCATGGATCATGTGGGTCGCTACGGCGGTCCTACACGCCTGCCACGTCTGCCTCTTCCCAAGCACGAACAAGAGCAGATTCATCGCGAGATGGATGTTGCGTTGGCATACTTTAAGAATCGCTAATGTGATTTATGAATAGCATCCGCACCGTCACAACCGTTGAGACCCATACCGAGGGTATGCCCACACGTGTTGTGACATCAGGAATAGGTGAGATTCCTGGTGCGACGATGTTCGATAAGCGCCTTCACTTCATGGAGCATATGGATTACTTCCGCCAGTGGCTGATGTATGAGCCACGCGGGCATAGCGCTATGAGTGGTGCAATCTTGCAAAAATCCACACGGCCTGACGCTGATTGGGGAGTTGTCTATATAGAAGTCTCAGGGTGTCTGCCAATGTGTGGCCACGGAACTATTGGCGTAGCAACTGCCCTGGTTGAAAAGAAACTTGTGAAAGTTGTTGAACCAGTAACAACTATCCGCCTTGATACACCTGCAGGTCTTGTTGTCGTCGATGTTGCGGTTGAAGATGGTCGCGCAAAGAATGTCACGATGACCAATGTTCCATCATTTTCTTATGCACTCGATCAAGTCGTCGATGTTCCAGGACTTGGAAAGATCACCTATGACATGGCATATGGCGGAAACTTTTATGCCATCGTTCCCGTTGAACGGGTAGGACTGGAGTTCAAGCACGAGAATGGACAGAAGTTTCTTGATTACGGACTTCTCATCTCTGATGCGATCAATGAACAAAATCGCCCCGTGCATCCTGAGAATCCAGATATCGCAGTGTGCCATCACATCGACTTCAT
>JBDLSZ010000072.1:0-20521 GCA_039799305.1 Actinomycetota bacterium | reverse complement strand
ACTTGGGGGTGAACGGTCTCGACTTTAGTTGTTGGGGCAGGGGAAGCGGGCCGAGGAAGCCGGGATGATCTCGTAAACCATGAAACCTGTGCAAAAATAACTGCAGACAACAGTCGCAGTGATTTCGCTCTAGCTGCATAAGCTAGTACCGAATCCGTCAGCCCGGGCGCGCTCTCGTCCCGGATCCTGGCGTCGCTAGAGAGCTCTTCATCGAGATAGCGTTGCGAATATCTCGAGAGAACAGTTTCGCAAATGAGTTCGTTGAATACTTGTGTGTAAGAGATTCAGGACTGAGAAAACGTTAAACGCACTACGCCCGTAGAAGCCCTGTTTTAATTCTGAAGGACCCGGGTTCGATTCCCGGCACCTCCACCAAACTCAGTAAGGAATTGTTATTCCTTGCTGTCACCATCATCAGAACCTGGCTTTAACCCATCAAAAATTTCTTTGCAGATGGGGCAGACAGGATATTTCTGAGGATCACGTGAAGGTACCCATTTCTTTCCGCACAGTGCGCGGACTGATTTTCCGGACACTGCAGATTCAACGATCTTCTCTTTCTTAATGTAATGCGCAAAGCGATCATGGCCGCCATCATCTTCTTGCTCAACAGGACGTGTGAGTGTGTCTGTATCAGAATCCAGTGTGGGAGTACCGCGTCCAAAGAGAGGCATGCGCTTATTATCTACGAAAAACCTGTCGACGTGAACAATCTAAACCACTGTAGAATCTCCGAATGAAAGACTTACTGCGCACAGAGCACCTTTGCCGTGCTGATGTCGACTTACTTCTCGATACAGCCGCTGACTTTGCAAAGAATCCGCTCCGCTCCAACACAGCGTTAAGCAATAAGACTGTCGCGATTTATATGACCAAGCCTTCAACTCGTACTCGCCTAGCCTCTGAAACTGCAGTAGCGCACTTGGGTGGTACTCCAATCTTTATCCGCGGTGATGACCTGCAACTAGGTCGCGGAGAAACCATCGCCGATACAGCGAAAATCATCAGTGGATTCTGCGATGCACTCATTATCCGTACCTTTAAGCAATCTGATGTCGACGAACTTGGCGCTCATTCTTCAATTCCTGTAATCAACGGCCTTACCGATGATGATCATCCAACTCAGCTTCTTGCAGATTGGGTCACCATCCGCGAGAACTTCGGCAACGATATTAAAGGCCGCAAGTTTGTTTATCTTGGTGATGGAAATAATATGACTCACGCATGGTTGATCATGGGTGCAATCATGGGAGCGCATGTTGTCGCTGCAACTCCTGATGGCAAGTGGGCACCTGATGCAGCCGTTGTCGCAAGAGCGAAGGCGATTGCTGCAAAGAGTGGCGCAACGATTGAAGTAACAACAGATGCAGAAGCAGCAGCTAAGGGTGCATCTGTTCTCTATACCGATGTGTGGATGTCGATGGGTGATGCGGAAGCAGAACGTGCCGAGAAGATGAAAGCACTCGCACCATATGCAGTAACAGAGAACTTAATGAAACTAACCGAGAAAGATTCCATCTTTATGCACTGCCTTCCTGCACATCGCGGTGAAGAAGTTGAAGCCGCTGTGATTGATGGCCCGAAGTCAGTTATCTGGCGAGAGGCCTATCACCGCCGCACAACGATTCAAGCTCTGCTCTATCACCTAACTCGCGGTGAACTTAAGGGAAATTGACTCGATATCAAGTAATTGAGTAGTGCCCCTCAGCAGAAACAGAGGCAATTCACATAGCCTTCAAGGCATCGACCCACTACCTTTAGCCGCATGAGAATTGCCGTTCCTAGAGAAATTAGAGATGGTGAGAAGCGCGTAGCGCTTGTGCCAGATGTCATTAATAAGTTGACCCGACTTGGTTATGAAGTCGTCATTGAATCTGGGGCAGGCGTTCATTCGCAGGCAACTGATGATCTCTTCACCGCAGCAGGTGCCACAGTAAAAAGCGGCAATGTCATCAGCGATGCCGATGTAGTTCTCTCCGTTACCTCACTAACACCAGCGCAGATGGGCAGCCTAAAGAAAGGCGCCGTCACAATCTCTTTCCTTTCACCAGTTACTGGAACTGATTCAATCGATGCTGCAGCAAGTGCTGGAGTAACAGCATTCTCGCTCGAACTTGTTCCACGTATTTCTCGCGCACAATCAATGGATGCACTCACCTCGCAAGCGCTCTGTGCTGGATATCGCGCAGCACTTGTTGGCGCAGAACTTTCTCCACGCTTCTTTCCAATGTTGATGACAGCGGCAGGAACGGTTACTCCAGCACAGGTATTGGTCCTTGGTGCAGGAGTTGCAGGTCTGCAAGCGATTGCAACGGCTCGCAGACTTGGCGGGGTTGTTAGCGCATATGACGTTCGCCCATCATCTGCCGATGAAGTGAAATCAATGGGTGCGACTTTTATTAATCTTGAGCTAGAGGCACTTGAAGGTGCTGGTGGCTATGCACGTGAAATGACTGAAGAGCGTGCAGCAAAGCAACGCGAACTTCTTACGCCTTATATCGCCAAGTCACATGTCGTTATTACTACTGCAGCAGTTCCAGGTCGTACTGCGCCGCGTTTAATGACGGCGCAGATGGTTGATGCGATGGAAGCTGGAACAATCATCGTTGACCTCGCTGCCGAAACAGGTGGAAACGTTGAAGGATCTAAGCCTGGAGAGATTGTTGTTACAGCAAAGGGAGTTCAAATCTGGGGCGGCAAAGATGTCCCGAGTCAGCTTCCATTCCACGCATCTAGTTTGTATTCACGTAACGTTGTAAATCTCCTCACTCTGATGACCACCCCAAGTAAAGATGAAGCACCAGTTTCACTCAATATTGATTTCACTGATGAAATCATCGACAAATCAGCAACAACTCATGGTGGTGCAAAGCACACACCAGGTGCGAGCGAGAAAGGCGGTGCAAAGTAATGGATGCAATCGCAATCATTTCCATCTTCGTTCTCGCAGTCTTTGTGGGATTTGAAGTTGTCTCAAAGGTTTCATCAACTCTCCACACACCACTGATGTCAGGTGCTAACGCTATTCACGGTGTAATCCTCGTCGGCGCAATCATTGTTGCCGATCACAGTGAAACGAATCTAGAACTGTGGCTTTCACTTGCAGCAATTGTCCTTGCCACCATCAATATGGTCGGAGGATTTGTTGTAACCGACCGCATGCTTGAAATGTTTAAGCCGAAGAAGTCTGCAGATAAGGCGGGCGAATAATGAATACCACTCTCTATAGCTTGATCGGCCTCGGAGCTGGTGCTGCCTTTATCTTGGCACTAAAAGGTCTATCTCACCCAAAGACAGCTCGTCGTGGAAATCTCATTGGAGCATTCGGTGCAACTGTTGCAACTCTTTCAGTATTTCTCTATGTCACACCATCACATGGGGAAGAAGTTGGTCATTCACTACCACTGCATAACTTCTGGTGGATTATTGGCGCAATTCTTGTAGGTCTCATTATTGGCGTTCCTGCTGCGCGTAAGGTCGAAATGACACAGATGCCGCAACTTGTTGCACTCTTTAACGGTGTTGGCGGTGGCGCAGCTGCCCTCGTTGCAATCGTTGAATATCTCAATCTTGGTGCTGAGGCAACAACTGCAGAAGTCATCTTCACCGTATTCACAGTTGTCGTTGGCTGCGTATCTTTCAGCGGATCCATCATCACCTTTATGAAGCTTCAAGAGTTGATGACTACTCGTCCTGTTGTTTTCCCAGGTGGACGATTCGTAATTGCTGGAACACTAGCCGCAGTCCTTGGTGCATCGGTCTGGGTTGTTGCAGCTTTGGGTACAACTCCACTTCTAGTGCTTGCAGTGCTCTCACTCCTCTTTGGTGTGCTCTTCGTACTTCCAGTTGGTGGCGCAGATGTGCCAATCGTTATCTCACTCCTTAACGCATTTACTGGTCTTACCGTTGCAGCAAGTGGATATGTGCTTTCATCAACACTTCTCATCATTGCTGGAACGCTGGTCGGTGCGTCAGGAACTATCTTGACTCGCTTAATGGCAGAGGCGATGGGACGTTCACTCTTTGGAACACTCTTCGGCGCATTTACCGCAAAGCCACAAGCAGTATCAGATTCAGCGGAGGAACGACCAGTGCGTTCAGGTTCTGCTGATGACGTTGCAATTCTTCTTAACTACGCTCGTCGCGTTGTTATCGTTCCTGGCTTTGGTCTTGCTGTTGCACAAGCACAACACACAGTGCGCGAACTCGCTGATTTGATGCTCTCTAAGGGCATTGATGTTGCCTATGGAATTCACCCAGTTGCAGGACGTATGCCAGGACATATGAACGTACTTCTTGCAGAAGCAAATGTTCCTTACGATCAATTAGCTGAGATGGATGAAGTCAATCCAACATTTGGTCAGACAGATGTCGCCATTGTTATCGGGGCAAACGATGTTGTGAACCCTGCAGCGCAGACAACACCTGGATGTCCTATCTATGGAATGCCAATTCTTGAAGTAAACCACGCAGCTAACATCATCTTCTTAAAGCGCTCAATGCGCCCAGGATTTGCTGGTATCGAAAATGAATTGCTTTATGATCCAAAGACAATGCTTCTCTTTGGTGATGCAAAGGCATCACTGACAAAGGTTGTCTCAGCTCTTAAAGCTCTTTAACTATCCCTCTTGAAGGTCAGTGGGAGCGTTATGCACATCAAGGATGTCGCCAGATAACTTATCTGTGCGATGCAGTGGCTTCTTCGCATCTTCTTTATAGATGGCAGGGATAGATCCAAGTAGACCTTTTTGGAAATCTTCAAATGCTTGCATCACTTCTGCCTTGGTATTCATCACAAATGGACCCATCCATGCAACAGGCTCGTTGATTGGTGCTCCGCCGAGAATGAAAAGTTCAAGGTTTGGTGAACGCGACTCTTGCTGATTTGCAGCACGAACAACGATTGTGTCGCCATCACCAAAGACAGTGAGTTGACCCATTGATACAGGACGCTGCTCATCTCCTACAAAGCCATGACCTGACATTGTGTATACGAGTGCGTTGTAATCCTTACGCCATGGAAGGCGAAGTTCTGCACCGGGTGCCACAGTTGCGTGGATCAATGTGATTGGTGTCTGTGTTGTTCCAGGGCCGACATGTCCATCGAGTTCGCCAGCAATAATGCGAATCAGTGATCCGCCATCAGTAGATGAAATAAGTGCAACGTCATTGGCGCGCACATCCTGATAAGCAGGAGGGGACCACTTCTTTGCCGCAGGAAGGTTGACCCATAATTGGAAACCGTGGAATAGACCGCCAGACATCACAAGGTGTTCTGGGGGAGTTTCAATATGAAGAATTCCTCCGCCGGCAGTCATCCACTGAGTATCGCCATCAGTGATTGTTCCGCCACCACCATTTGAATCTTTGTGATCGAAGATGCCATCAATAATGTATGTAACAGTTTCAAAACCGCGATGTGGGTGCCATGGAGTTCCTTTTGGTTCACCTGGTGCGTATTCGACTTCACCCATTTGATCCAAGTGAATAAATGGATCAAGCTCTGCTAAATCAACACCGGCAAATGCACGACGAACTGGAAAGCCTTCACCTTCGAAACCTTGCGGAGCAGTTGTAATGCTCTTAACGCGTCGTGCACGCAGCGCTGTTACATCGCTGATGCGCGGGAGGATGGTGATATCACTGACTGTTACTGCTGGCACTTGTGGCTCCTTTGACTTGGCTCAAATCTAGTTGAACTTTCAACTAGTCGCAACTTGTAAGACTTCTCGTCATACGTGCGCTCATTTACCTGACGAATTCTACGAATTCCAAAGGCTGAGTAGAATGATGGCGTGAACAAGCACGCGCCCAAGTTAAATAAGGTGATTCTGTATTACATCTTTACCCCAATCACCGATCCTGACGCTGTGCTGCTCTGGCAGCAAAATCTCTGCCAATCCCTAAATCTCAAGGGGCGCATCCTGATTTCTAAGCATGGAATTAATGGAACCGTTGGCGGCGAGATGGCTGATGTGAAGAAGTATGTGCGCGAAACTCGCCGTTACCCAGGCTTTAAGAAGATTACATTTAAATGGTCAGATGGAACAGGAAACGAATTTCCTCGCCTTCGAGTTGTCGTAAAAGATGAACTCGTAGCTTTTGGCAGTCCAGGTGAAATTGAAGTCGATGAAAATGGCGTTATCGGTGGTGGCGTGCATCTACGCCCAGAACAGGTGGAAGAGCTCGTTAAAGAGCGCGGAGATGAAGTTGTCTTCTTTGATGGTCGCAATGCATACGAGGCGAAGATCGGTAAGTTTAAGAACGCAATAGTTCCTGACGTTGATTCTTCGCGCGATTTCATCCGCGAAATCGAGAGCGGTAAATACGACCACATTAAAGATAAGCCTGTCGTTACATATTGCACTGGAGGAATCCGCTGCGAGATTTTATCTGCTGTCATGAAAAAGCGTGGATTTAACGAGGTCTATCAAATCGATGGTGGCATAGTGAAATATGGCGAACGCTTTGGAGACGAAGCATCGTGGGAAGGCTCGCTCTATATCTTTGACGATCGCATGGCTATGGATTTCTCTGACAAGGCAAAGGTTATTGGTGAGTGTGACAAGTGCAGCGCTCCAACAAGAGATTTCCGTAATTGCAACACCGCTTCATGCCACCAGTTGATTCTTCTCTGTGACTCATGTGCTTCCCTTCCTTCAAACTTGAGCTGCACACATGATCAATCGCGCGCACACGATTCTGAGCTCGTCGGCTAACCTCACATGATTTGGTGGCCCACAGAGATTCCAACTCTGCAATATGGTCTTGTGACTCTTCGTCCAAGTGAAGAAAAAGATATCGACTCAATATTCAACGCATGCCAAGATCCGCTCATCCCTGCATTCACTACAGTTCCTGCTGCCTACACAATCGATCATGCAATTGATTTCGTGAGATCTGACCCATTTAGTTTTACCGAACGCCGAGAATTTCGGTTTGTCATTGATTATGGCAACGGCGATGATGTGAAATTTGCTGGAGTCATCTCTCTACACACCATCAACATTAAGAATCACACTGCAGAGATTGGTTACTGGTTGGAAAAGTCGATGCGCGGCAAAGGTATCGGAACCATCGCAGCAAAGATGATTACTGATTATGGGTTTAGAACTCTTGGATTTCGCCGAATTGATGGTCTGGCTGATGTCGACAACACGGCTTCACAGAAACTTCTCACAAGTGCGGGCTATCAAAAAGAAGGAATATTGCGCAACAAGGTCACACGTGATGATGGACGGCAGATAGATATGGCACTCTTTGCAGCGACCGATATCACCTGGAAACCGCTAGAAAACTAGTAGTGACCATCTAGCAATATTTGAGAGGAGCGCGATGGAGTCTCTTGCACTCGTTATCTCTCTCATGATCGGCAACATTCTTTTCTCAGGTCCATTTGCACTTTTTCTAACGCTGCCAAGAATCCGTGCCATCAGCCCCGGTATCCCATTTCTCATTTTCCGGCGTCTGGCCATGGCAACGGCATCCTTTACCGGAATCTTCTTAAGCGTCATCTTTCTTTTTAACAAACTTCCATTGACCGTCACGGCGTTATCACTGCTCTGCATCGGAACACATTTGTGGGCTGCAGATCGCGAGTATGGAAAGTTCATTTCATCAAGGCTTCGTCGCAATGGTTAACGCCCGCAGAAAGTTAATTAGTGTTGTTGCAGTTGCAACCCTTTTCCTGCCCCTTATCTCTGCTCCAATCAGCGCAGCAGATAATCCTCCCCGCAAAATCATGACGGGATGGGTTCCTTATTACTCAATGAAGACCGCGCTACCCGATGTTCTCAATAACATCGACCTTATTAAAGAGGTCATGCCATTTTGGTACACACTTAAATTTGATGGCAAGGCAAAGGCCGCTGTAATCACAGATCTGTATGCACCAGCTAACCCGAGTGTTCCAATCTCCGAGCCACTGAATGCGATGCGCAATGCGGGATTATCAATCATCCCCACCATTACTGATGGAACAGACAAATTAGTTCTTGCAGGATTGCTGAAGAATCCAACCTCACGCACACAAGTCGTCTCAGCAATCATGAACTTAGTGCGCACAAACAATTTCGACGGCATCGATATTGACTTTGAAGGGTTTGCCTTTGTTGATGGAAATACGACATGGACGAGCACAGCACCATCATGGATTGCATTTATAAAAGAGTTAAGTATTGCGCTGCGCGCAGAGAAGAAGCTCCTCTCCGTATCTACCCCATATGTACTTAACCCAAATGAAGTGCAAAAGGGCTATTTCGTCTACGCATGGTCAGCAATTGCATCATCCATCGATAAGTTGCGAATCATGACGTATGACTATTCCGTCTCAAAGGTTGGCCCGCTCGGACCAATTACGTGGGCAGAGAGAACAGTTCAATATGCAGTTTCGATCATGCCTGCATCGAAGGTTTTTGTTGGCGTACCTGGTTATGGACGAGATTGGGTAACGGCTGTATCTGGCGTTTGCCCAGCAAATGTTGTGAATTCAGTTAAGCCTGGTGCAAAGGCTGCAACATTTGTGATGCGTGACGCTGTTGCACTTGCTGCAACATATGGAGCTGTTCCACGGTATGACGAGAAATTCGGTGAGATGACCTTCTCCTATCAAAAGGTTTATAACGGGACTACTGCTACCGGTTTAGCAACTTCGTGCACCGCTTCGCGCACCGCTTGGTATCAAGATGCCCGCGGGTGGGCTCTACGTGCGGCACTTGTTACAAAATACCGCATTGGTGGAATCACGGCATGGACCTTCGGAATGGAAGAGCCTCTTGCGATGGAATCAATTCGCCAAGTAGCTAAAGAGATTGCGCCAGATCAAGTTGCCGTGACAGCTTCCATCGATAATCCAACGATTGATTATGGAAATCCAATAACAGTTACTGCAACATTTACGATTAAAGATAAGTCACCGGTAGTTGGTGTGCCAGTACGTATCGAAGGAAAGTCTGCTGGCGACAGCAATTGGCGTACCTTAGCCACTGTGACAACGGGAATTGATGGCAAGATTGAAAAGGCTGTCTTGGTTGGAAAATCAACAGCAGTGCGTGTTTATTCAGATGCAACGTGGGAGCGAACAGAAGGTTCAAGTTCTGAATTCCCAATAACGGTCAATCGCCTCTTGGTTATCACTGCCCCGGGAACTGTGAAATCTGCTTCCCCTGCAGTCATCACGGGCAATATTCGTCCTCGCATTGCAGGTGCATCCGTTCAACTAGAGAAGTTGGTTGGAAAGGATTGGAAGCCACTAGATGTACCAGCTCTGACGGATGCACTAGGAAACTTCTCACTCAACCTTTCTGGTCAATCACGAGGCGTGCACTCTTTCCGTATCTCAGTCGCTGCAGATTCACTCTGGAGCGTTGTCTCAAGCCCTACTTTTAATATCATTATCCGATGATGGTTAAGACCGCAGATAAGATCGAAGAAGAGATTCGTGCGATCTTTTCTAGCGATACACCGTGGGTCACTGTCGTCTGGGATGACCCAGTAAACCTGCAGACATATGTCGTGTATGTTTTTATGGAACTCTTCGGTTATCCCAAAGCCCGTGCAACAGAGTTGATGTTGCAGGTGCATAACGAGGGCAAGGCAATCGTGTCAACAGGTAGCCGAGAAGAGATGGAACATGATGTGGCCCGTCTTCATGAATATGGCCTCTGGGCGACAATTCAACGTGGCGATCAGCTATGACAGCTACTGAAGGATTCAAGCGACATGGTGATCACTCCTATCTTGCTAACTTTGCTGAAAGTGAGAAAGAGGTTCTTCTCAATCTCTGCGAACAAATTATCGAACTTCTTGCCGAGCGCCAAGATCACGGTCATGAAGACCCATTAGCTGCGATGGTCGGAATTACCTCTCATGATTCACCACCTGAAGACGAGGTCCTGCACCGGCTTCTTCCCAATGCATATGCAGATGAGGTTGATGCATCAGAATTTCGTAGATATACGGAATCAACACTGCGTCAAAAAAAGCAGGCACATGCAATCTCTATGCGCATTCATCTGAAGTCATCAGATGATGGAACCATCGATTTAGATCACGACAATGCGAATGCATGGCTAGGTGGAATTAACGACATACGTCTAGCTCTGGGTGTGAGATTAAAAGTTGAGAACAATTCGCATGAGGCGCTCGAGCTCTTAACTGCCGATGATCCGCTGCGTGGTGTTTATGCTGTTTATACCTGGCTTGGCTGGCTTCAAGAGACTCTACTTTCTGCACTGATCGATGATGCAGATGAAGATGAGGAATCTCAGCTCGGTAGTTCGTAAGTAATCTTTGTGTAAGATTGCGCCATGTCACTCGAGATATCACAAGCTTTCGCTGATGCGATTCTCGAGCAATCACGCGCTGAATACCCTGATGAATGCTGTGGCGTCATCCTTGGTCCAGTAGGTTCAGGCAAGGCTCTTCGTCACAAACCAATGCTCAACGCAGCACACTCACCAACTTTTTATGAATTTGATTCCAAAGATCTTCTGGCTCTCTACCGCGAGGCTGACGACAACGATGAAGAGATTGTCGTGATTTATCACTCGCATACAGAGACTGAGGCATATCCATCTCGCACAGATATCGCCTACGCAGGTGAACCGGGTGCGCACTATGTCTTGGTCTCTACACGCAAAGAGATTGCACCTGCAACAGAGTTCCGCTCATTTCGCATCGTTGATGGCGTCGTGACCGAAGAGTCCGTCACATTTTCTGGCTAAATACTTCGATTAGAGTTCAGGGCGCTTTTTCGACATAATTAAGCCATGTCAATCGAAGTTCGTATCCCAACAATTCTGCGCCCATACACAAAGGACCAGAAGTCAGTTGAAGCAGCTGGTGCAACGCTGTCTGCAGTAATTACAGATCTCGATGCCAACTATGCAGGACTTGGTGAGCGTCTTCTTGAAAATGGAGCACTACGCCGTTTCATCAACGTCTATGTCAACGATGAAGATGTTCGTTTCCTTGGTGGACTTGATGCACAACTCAAAGATGGCGATTCAATAACAATTTTGCCTGCTGTCGCTGGCGGCTAACTTTGGCACGTTACGACTCGCTCGAATCATCTGTAGGTAACACACCACTTATCGGACTACCTCGTCTTTCTCCTGCACCGAATGTTCGCTTGTGGGCAAAGATGGAAGATCGTAATCCAACTGGTTCGATTAAAGATCGCACTGCACTCTCCATGATTGAAGCAGCTGAACGCGATGGACTTCTTAAACCTGGTTCAACCATTCTCGAACCAACAAGTGGAAATACTGGAATTTCACTGGCGATGGCTTCAAAGGTGCGTGGCTACGAACTCATCTGCGTGATGCCTGAAAACACAAGCCCAGAACGCCGCCAACTTCTTGAAATGTGGGGTGCGCAAATAATTTCTTCACCTGCTGCAGGTGGTTCTAATGAAGCGGTGCGCGTAGCGAAAGAGATTGCTGAAAAGAATCCTGATTATGTATTTCTCTATCAGTATGGCAATCCTGCAAATACCGAGGCTCATTACAAGAACACAGGGCCTGAGATCTTTACAGATCTTCCAACAATCACACACTTTGTTGCAGGTCTTGGAACCACTGGAACTTTGATGGGTGCAGGTCGTTACCTACGTGAGAAGAACCCAGATATTCAGATCATTGCTGCAGAGCCTCGCTATGGCGAGCTTGTCTACGGATTGCGCAATATCGATGAAGGCTTTGTTCCAGAACTTTATGATGCAACAGTATTGACGCGACGTTTCTCTGTTGGCGCTGAAGATTCTGTGAAGCGAGTCCGCGAACTGCTTGAAGTAGAAGGAATATTTGCTGGCATCTCAACGGGTGCAATTCTCCATGCAGCTATTGCAATGGGTAATGAAGCGCTGCGCGATGGCCGTGATGCAGATATTGCATTTATCGTCTGCGATGCGGGCTGGAAATACTTATCTACAGGCATTTATGGCTCGCAGATTGCTGAAGCAACGCAAGGGCTCGACGGCACTCTTTGGGCTTAAAGCCTTCTCACGGTTAGACTTGCGGCATGAGTAACGCGCCAATCGGTATCTTCGATTCTGGCGTTGGTGGATTAACCGTTGCTCGTGCAATTCTGGATCAACTTCCTAACGAATCAACTCTTTATATCGGCGACACAGCGCGTGGACCATATGGTCCACGTTCACTTGCCGAGGTTCGCGACTTCTCACTTGAGACTTTGGACTTCCTCGTAGACCAAGGCGTGAAAGCACTTGTGATTGCATGTAACACAGCAAGTGCTGCAATGTTGCGTGATGCACGTGAACGTTATTCAGTCCCTGTAATCGAAGTGATTCAACCTGCAGTGCGACGAGCGGTTGCTGCAACTCGCACAGGTAAAGTGGGCGTCATTGGTACGAGAGCAACTATTGATTCAAAGGCTTATCTCGATGCATTTGCCGCAGCCCCACAATTAAAGATCTCATCCATTGCGTGCCCACTTTTCGTTGAATATGTTGAACGCGGTGAAACGTCGGGCGACGCCATCACTAAAATTGCTCGCGAGTACTTGCAGCCGATGATTGATGCTGAAGTAGATACCCTCGTTCTTGGCTGCACTCACTACCCACTACTTACTGGTGTTATTTCATATGTGATGGGCAACGACGTATCACTAGTCTCAAGCGCAGAAGAGACTGCAAAAGATCTCTACCGAGTTCTTGTTGAAAATTCTTTACTGCGGGAGCCTTCGTCTACAGCAGCCTCACATAAGTTCCTTGCAACAGGTGATTCCAAGGCATTTGAAGTACTTGCACGACGATTCTTGGGGCCTGAAGTGGGTTCTGTGCAACATCAAGTTCTCTAATCACAATACGTTAAGAAAATGGGGCAAGAAATGGCACGCAACGACGGACGCACAGTAGATCAGCTTCGCGATATCAAAATCACTCGCGGTTGGCTTGATCATGCAGAAGGGTCAGTGCTTGTCGAATTTGGCAAGACTCGCGTTCTCTGCGTTGCATCATTTACTCCTGGTGTTCCTCGTTGGTTAAAGGATTCTGGCACCGGATGGGTCACATCTGAATATGCAATGTTGCCACGTGCAACACACACACGTTCTGATCGTGAAAGCGTCAAGGGAAAACTTGGGGGACGCACACAAGAGATTTCACGTCTTGTTGGGCGCTCACTTCGCGGCATTGTAGATATGAAGGAACTTGGCGAAAACACAATCGTTATCGACTGTGATGTTCTACAAGCAGACGGCGGAACGCGCACAGCAGCAATCACAGGAGCATATGTTGCACTTGCAGATGCAATTTCATGGGCTCAGAAGCAGGGACATATCAAGGCAAGTGCAAAGCCACTTGCAGATTCAGTTGCGGCAATTAGTGTTGGCATTATTGATGGAGTTCCGATGCTCGATCTTTGCTACGAAGAAGATGTTCGCGCACAAACAGATATGAATGTTGTCTGTTCTGGTGATGGCCGCTTCATTGAAGTTCAAGGAACTGCAGAAGGTGCACCTTTTGATCGCGCACTCCTAGATTCATTGCTCGACCTTGCTGTTGCAGGGTGTGCAACTCTGACCAATATGCAGAAGCAAGCTCTCTCCAAGTAAATGTCCCATAAGCTCTTACTTGCAACGCGCAATAAAGGAAAGATTGAAGAGTTTCGTCGCATCCTTGATGCTGTGGCACCTGGTGAAATTGATCTAGTTGGATTAGATCAATTCCCAGAACTCCATGATGTTGTTGAAGATGGCGCAACCTTTGAAGAAAATGCGCTCAAGAAAGCTCGTGAAATGTCACTTGCAACGGGAATTGCCGCCATTGCAGATGACAGCGGACTCTGTGTTGATGCGCTCAATGGTGATCCTGGGATATTTTCTGCTCGCTGGGCAGGTAGCCATGGAGATGATGCAGCTAATACTGCAAAAGTTCTCCAACAACTTGCAGATGTTCCCGATGAAAAACGCAGCGCTCACTTCACCTGTGTTGCAGCGCTCTATCTGCCGGACGGTAGAAGCCACTGCGAAGAAGCTCACTTTGATGGATGGATTCTTCGCTCGCCAATCGGAGACCATGGATTTGGCTATGACCCCATCTTCCGCCCCGATGGTTTACAGCTCTCCAGCGCACAAATGAGCGCGAATGAGAAGGATGCGATTAGCCATCGAGGAAAATCACTCCGTGCAATAGCTCCTCATGTGATCACTTTGCTCAAAACCCTAGGTTAAACTTTCACCTATATTCCATCGTTCGACCCGCATAAGCATTCCAGGCGTCACCCAACTCAAGGAGATATACCGTGGCAGTAAAGAAGAAGTCAGCAGCTAAGAAAGCTGCACCTAAGAAGAGCGCAAAGAAGTCAACAGCGAAGAAGACAACCGCTAAGAAGTCTGTTGCGAAGAAGAAGACAACAAAGAAGGTTGTGAAGAAGGCCGTAGCCAAAAAGACAACTGCAAAGAAGTCTGTTGCGAAGAAGAAGACTGTAAAGAAGGCTGCACCTAGAAAAGCCGCTAAGAAGTCTCCTGCGAAGAAGTCTTCAGCTTCTAGAGTTGTAGTGCCACCAGTTCCAGCAACTGGTTCTGCGCGAGTTAATGTCTCAACTACTCCTGTTGCTCCAAAGTCAGCAGCGAGGTCATCAGCGCCATCAGCAGCTCCTCGTCAAGGCTCATCAAGCAAGACTCTTCTTGCAGTGCTTGTCGGTGTAGTACTTCTTGGTGCAATTGTTATCTCTAACTCAAGCAAAGATAACGATGATGCAGCACCTACTGCAGAGCCAACAATGTCAGAATCAGCAGAACCAACTGCAACTGAAGAAGCAGCACCTGAAACACCAGCTGCTACAGATGCTGCAACAACAGGCGAGGCACCAACTCGCTTCATCGGAAATTGGAAAGATAGCTCAAAGGCCGTCATGGTCATCACATGGAAGGCACCAGCCGGAGATGTAACAGGTTACAAAGTAGAGACCCGTTCTAACCAAGGCGCATGGAGCGTTGTATCTGAAGTTTCAGGAACAACATATGCAGCTGAGTTTGCAAAGAAGTCTGAAGATGGTTCAACATCATTCCGTGTCAGTGCAGTTTATGCTGATGGATCACTCGGTGTTGCGAAGGCCTTCGGATTCGCTGGCCAGTTCGAATAAATAGTTAAGTAGAAAACCCCGTCCATGAGCTGGGCGGGGTTTTTCTTTGCGCATTTAATCTAAATGTTTAACAATTTCCGCAACATAGACATTAACTCCAGTGGGAACTAAGTGCACGCCATCCGGTGCGAAGTATTCGGGGTGTCCTTCTGAAATTGAGTTCCAGTCAACAACTATGACCTTGGCATACTGAGATGCTACTTCTGCAATAAGTGCATTGTTGCCTTCTCGCCATGGGCGAGGAACGGCTGTGTTCACAACGATTATTCGAGGTTGATCTTTAACAGCTTCAAAGATTGCAACAACCTGCTCACGTGTCAGAGCATTGTTATTTCCTAAGTTAAAGATCACCGGAACATCGGCGGCCTCATTCTTATCCTGCAACATCACCGAAAGCAACTCAGGCGCTTGTCTTCCGATGCGGGCATTCATGATTGAGATGGGATGTGATTGCCCCAGTGTTGAACGGATTCCCAGGATGACTGAGTCTCCTGTAACCCAGAGGCCATCTGTGACTACTTCAGTTATGGCAGTAGGTGTAGCGGTGAGGGAGTCTTCAAGCTTCTGACGTTGATCATTTGCAATTCCAATAGCGCGAATGCTGACAACGGTAGCTAGAACCAGAACAATCACAGTAACCACAGAGAAAGTACCAGTCTGCTGTGAACGCTCCTTCTTAGTGCGATATTTCAAACCTTTCCACCAATACTGGATGACACCACGTCTTATGGGTAATTCCACATATCGGAGGGAAATATCGCTCAGAGCAAGGACGATAAGAATGCGCAGCGAATAGAGAGCCCACTCCTTTCCTGCAAGATCAACACTTGGACGCGTAACTTGGAAAATTACCCAGTGCCATAAATAGATTGCATATGACCGTTCGCCAATCCAGAGAAACACTGGATTTTGCAGAACAGGTGCAAAGCGCGATGCGGGGTGCACGACAGACATGATGATTGCAGCGCCACAGAGTCCAGCAAGTGGAAATGCGATTTTATAGAGAGTTGGTTGATTCTCATCGATTAGTAAAAATGCAGCAAGGATTCCAACAAATCCAAGGAATCCAACGCCATCAATAAAGTCTTGTGCCTTCTTCGACACTTGGGTTGTGAAGTTTTGAGGAATCCAGCTAACAGCCAAAGCGGCACCTAAGAAAAGTCCGATGCTATGTGTATCAGTTCCAAAGTAGACGTGGCTGACTTTTGAGGCATTTGAAGCATCGAGGGAGAAAGAGACTAGAAGCAAAGCAATTCCAGATGCAGCTGCAATGGCAAGTGATGCCAGCGGAATATGTTTCTTGCCGAATCGCTTGAGAATAAAGTAGAGAATCAAAGGCCAAACGAAATAGAACTGCGCTTCAACTGCCAGAGACCATGTGTGCTGAAGAAGTGGGGGCCTGCCGATGCTTTCAAAGTAATCCTGATGACGAGCAACCAGCCACCAATTCATTGTGCCGGATAGAGAAAATGGAGTATCTATCAGCAAACGTTTAATCGTGTCAGGGGCCCAAATTCCGATCGCGATTGTTGTGGAGACCAACATGAAGACAAGCGCCGGCAAGAGGCGACGAGCACGAGCGATATAGAAACCTCGAAGGTCCAAGCCACCGCTCTGCGCAATCGAATCAAGTAGAAGGCGAGTGATGACATAACCGGAGATCACAAAGAAGAGATCAACGCCGAGAAAACCACCTGGAATCCAAGTAAAGCCAAGGTGATAAAACATCACTGCGATGACAGCGACAGCGCGCAGCCCATCTATTGCAGGGATGTATTGGATACCGCGATTGGCAGCCATCAGTGTTACTTACGCTTTGCTGTTTTTTTCTTAGGAGCTATTTTCTTAGCAGCGCGCTTAGCTGGCGCCTTTGAACTCTTCTTGGGTGCAGCGATTGCAGCACGTGTGCGCTTACTTTCAACACGAATCGGCGCAGACTTCTTCACAGTGCCATCTTCATTCATAGAATTATCGACAACTTGCTGCATCTTTGTCAGGCGGGCAAATGCTGAATCTAATTTGTCACGTGATTGCGCTATTGCAGCTTCAGCTGCGGTGAGTGCAGAAGCCTGAGAGCGATAGAGGCGCTCAGATTCAGCGATGATATCTGCAAGCCAACTGCGGTATTCAACGACATTGTCAGCAGCCTCAGAGATGACGCGCTCTGCTTCGCGGCGAGCAGCAGCAGTCAATGCCAGAGCATCGCGACGCTTGGTTTCAACTGCAGAATCTGCTTCAGCAATCTTTGCATTTGCAACAGAAGTTGCTTCTCGTCCAGCATCACGAACAATCTCCGATGCTTCAGCTTCAGCTGTTGAAATATATTTACGTCCACGAGATTCAGCGCCAGCCAAAATACTGCGCGCCTTATTTTCGGCGCCTTCAAGAGTGTCCTTAGCGCTGCGATTAGTTTCATTTACCAAACGCTCTGCATTGGCAGTCGCCTTTGCTTCACGGGCCTGTGCTGACTTAATCATCGCCATTGCAGTTTCAGTGGCGAGAATTTCAAATTCTTCGCGGCTTAAGCCGGTGATATCACGACGTGACTTGAGATCTGCAAGCTGTGATTCAAGATCGCGGATGCGATCGACAGGATTAGCAACAGGTGCACGATCTGCTTCTTCGCGAAAACCTACCCAGTTGCGGAAGTTCTTCTCTGCCATCGTCAATCTCTCAATCAATTACTCGGGGGATGCACTATGAGAGCCCAAGATTAGGGCATGAAGCTACTTTCGGTAAATGGCGAATGAGACTGCTAAATACTGAGAAATCCAGGCCGCCAGCACGAAGATGTGGAAGAGCTCATGAAAGCCGAAGTACTTTGCATTACGCCCAGGCCTCTTGAGCGCATAGAAAATTGCTCCTATTGAGTAGAGCAATCCACCAATGATGATGGGCAGTATCACCCATAGACCACCCTCTTTATAGAGCTGAGGCGTGTAGATGATTGCTACCCAACCAAGAAGCAGATAGTTGGCAACGTAGAGAAAACGTGGAGCATTTACCCAGAAGACGCGAAGGGCAACACCTAAGAGCGCGCCTGTCCAGACAATTGCAAGTAAGACATTGCGATCATGATCATCGAGAAGCGCAACAGCAAATGGCGTGTAGGAACCCGCAATCAGCAAATTAATATTTGCATGATCCCAACGTCGCCAGATCTTCTTCTTACGAGGAATCCAGGGAACGCGGTGATAAACGGCTGAGACGCTAAAGAGCATGATTGCTGTGATGGAGTAAAGAGCAACCGCCCACTTAAATGATTCACCGCTTAATATAAAAAGAACTAGGGAGGCGATGATTACAACGGGGGTTGCGGCTAAATGAAACCACCCTCGCAATTTGGGAGGGCTTTGAATTGGTTCGGTGCTCACTTGCTAAGCCTAATCGTTTCGAAGGTTTCGAACAGAGGGCACAAGTAGTGATGCCACTGCTGCGATGAGAGTCGTTATACCCGTCACAATAAGAATCGTATCAACTCCAAAATGCATCGCTAATGGGCCTGCAATGATAATTCCAAGAGGTGCGATGCCATATGAACCCAAAACGTCATAAGAACTCACCCGTGAATATGACTCCTCTGGCACATGGCTCTGCAGCGATGTGTTCCAGGTGACCATAAATACTTCAAGGCTTATCCCCGATATAACGGCTGCGATCACTGAGAAGAACATAGGCAGGTCAAAGGCAAGTGCAAAGTCCCATACAGCAGAGAGTGAAATCAGGATCATCGCAAGAAAGAGGGGCCTGCCAATCTTTACCTTGAGCACCCAAATTCCACCGATTAACATTCCCACAGAGAGCCCTGCCAAGTTATAAGACCACTGCTTAGGACCTGTAACAGGGTCACTAAAATTCAATGGACCTAGTACCGAGAGCATTGATTCAAATGCCATATTGATGAGTGCGAATGAAACAACCATCGCGATAACCCAACTGCGAGAAATAAACTCTCGCCACCCAACAACTAAGTCATGGATGATTCCTGGGCTCTTATCTTTGATTTTTCCGACAATTGGCAAGTACCAGACGATGACTCCTGCGATAAAGAAGCTGATGGCATCAACTAATAGACCCCATCCCGCACCCACTGTTGAGACGAGAATTCCGCCTCCGAGAGTTCCAACGATGTAACCAAGGTTGGTGAGCAACCCAATGACTGCATTTCCCTCTTGCAACTTCTCCTTAGGTAAAATTTCTGGAAGAACGCCTGACATAGCAGGCCACCAGATTGCATTGAGGATTCCAAAGAGTGCGCCCATCAGAGCAAGTAACCATGTGCTTGAAAAACCTGCGATGAGTGAGATTGCACTGACGGCTGCAAGGAAACTTCCGATCATGTCACTTCCACCGACAAGTCGATTTCGTTGGAATCGATCTGCGATGACTCCTCCAAAGAGCATGAAGGCAAGTAGTGGCACAAAGCGCGCGGCCATCACTATGGAGAGATCTTTACCTGTTGACCCAGGAAGGCTTAAGACACCATAGGCCAGGGCAATCGGTGAGACTCCGTTGCCCACATTGGAGATAAAGCGAGAGATCGCAAGGCTTGAGAAGCCGTGATGGCCCCTGAGATCCTTGAGTTGGGTGAGCATTCGGCAAGGCTACATCTCTGGGTGAAAAGTCCGATTTCCAGGAAATCCAGGCTCATTTTGGGAAAAAAAGTCACAGAATTTTCACACTTTTGACTGCAAATTCCTTGCAGATAGTCCACAATTTCACTTGTCGGTAATCACTGAGGCTCCTCGAGGTCCTCATGGAATGCAGGCCGTATAGACCGAATGGTCTGTAGTGAAACAGCACTCATGGAGGCTTACTACATGTCAGTAACACTCGACAGCAACCAATGGAACCTTGTTTATAACATTTTCTCATTTGGTTTGATCTCAATGCTCGCTTGCACCGTGTATACACTCGTATCACAGTCACGCGTGCTTCCTAAGTACCGCAATGCTCTAGTGATGTCATCAATGGTTACATTCATTGCTGGCTACCACTACTTCCGAATCTTCAACTCATTCGGAGAAGCATCAGAAGGTATGGCAGTAAACGTTTCAGGCGAGCAAGGCGCATTCAACGAGGCATACCGCTATGTTGACTGGCTTCTAACTGTTCCACTTCTACTCGTAGAAGTTATTGCAGTACTTGCACTAGCTAAGGAAGTTTCACGTTCACTCATCATGCGCCTCGTTCCAGCATCAGCTGCAATGATCGCTCTTGGTTACCCAGGTGAAATTTCATCAGATAAGAACACAGCAATCCTTTACGGTGTTCTTTCAACAATCCCATTCCTTTACATCCTCTACGTACTATTCGTAGAGCTTGGAAAGTCATTGGAGCGCCAGCCAGCTGGTGTAGCAGAGACAATCGGACGCTTGCGTCTTCTTCTCATCGCTACATGGGGCGTATACCCA
>JBDLSZ010000071.1:0-4979 GCA_039799305.1 Actinomycetota bacterium | reverse complement strand
GTAACTGCTTACCTACAATGGCACCTTGAACGCGGACTGCGAAGTCTGCCGATGGTCGAGAGGGCGTAACAAGTTACCCATGGCTAAGAAGATTGAGATTCCCCAACACATCGCAATTGTGATGGATGGCAATGGGCGTTGGGCGAAAGAGCGCGGACTGCCACGCACTGCAGGACATCAAGCGGGAGAGAAAGTTCTCTTTGATCTCGTTGAAGCATGTATTGAATTTGGTGTGAAAGAGGTAAGTGCCTACGCATTCTCCACAGAGAATTGGAAGCGTAGCCCTGAAGAGGTGAAGTTCTTGATGGGCTATAGCCGCGAAATGCTTCGCACGCGCCGCGATCGCCTTAATGAAATGGGCGTGAAAATCAATTGGTTGGGACGCCCACAAAAGCTCTGGAAGTCAGTGATTAGTGAGCTTGAAGAGGCAGAGGAGTTAACAAAGAAGAATAAGAAGCTCACTCTCAATATGTGCGTGAATTATGGTGGACGTGCAGAGATTGTGGATGCTGCAGCTGAATTAGCCCGCGATGTAAAGCGCGGCAAGGTCAAAGCTGATTCGATTAATGAGAAGACTTTAGAGAAGTACTTGTACTCACCGAAGATGCGTGATGTGGATATGTTCCTGCGATCATCAGGAGAACAGCGCACCAGCAACTTCTTGCCCTGGCAATCCTCCTATGCAGAGTTCGTCTTTATGGATGTCTTATGGCCAGATATGACACCAAAGTTGCTGTGGAAAGCGATTGAGATTTACTCCGAGAGAGAGCGTCGTTTCGGCTCTGCTTAGAGGTTTGCTACAACGCCCCACATAATCAATACGCCTAGAATTGTTGCAAAGAATGTCCAGCGTGATGAGTGACGTGAATGTGCTTCAGGCAAGATGTGAGAAGTAGCAAGATAGATTACAAATCCTGAGAAGAGCGCTAAGTACAGTGCAAGTGATGAATCATTGAGCACGAGGTATGTTCCGACAGCTGCTCCACCAATGCGAGCAACAGCATCTACTCCGAGCAATCTATAACTTGATGTAGTCCAATTCCCACTCTTGACCATCAGCGAGACTGTATTGAGACCATCGCTAAATGCGTGGACAAGGACTGCGATAAAGACTGCATAGCCAAGTGAGTTGCTGACCTTAAAGGCAACGCCTAAACCAACACCGTCAAGGAATACATGGCCACCCATAGCAAGTGCGCCGAGGGAACCTGCGATGTTATGGTGTTCGTGATCATGGCCGTAATCTGATTCGGCAGGTTCGTGGCTACCGAATATTCCTTCAATGATGTGAAGTGATAAGAAGCCAATCAAGATGGCAAGTGAGACTGTGCGAATTCCACCGATATCTGTGGTGTTCATTTCAAAAATTTCAGGCAGTAAATCAAATCCCACAAGCCCTAGAAGAAGACCGGCAGAGAGCCCTAGAACGAGGTGGAATCGATCAGATGATTTGAGAGCGACATAGCCACCCAGAGTTGTCGCAAGCACGGTGATTGCGGCAAAGGCAATGGCTAGGTTCATGGCTTAAGGATAACGGCATTACTGTTCTCTCATGATTGCTATCGCCCGCTTTGAAGTGCAATTGGCTGAAAGCACCGCCTTTGAGAAAGATATGAGTGCTGCCTACGAAGCACTCTCATCATGTGCTGGATTTATCGATGGTGAATATGGCCAGAATCTGGATGACTCCAATCTCTGGGCACTTGTCACACGTTGGGAAAATGTTGGCTCATATCGACGCGCTTTGAGCGCGATGCGCACAAAGTTAGAAGCTATTCCATTATTGGCACGCGCAATTGATGAACCTGGGGCCTACGAGATAAACTAAGGCCACGATTGCAACGACCGTTGTTATTCGCCGACAGCCAGCCGGATGGAGATTTGAAATGGCCGTAGACCGATTAGAAAATATTGTTTCGCTCTCAAAGCGTCGTGGATTTGTATTCCCCTCATCAGAAATTTATGGAGGCCTTCGCGCTTCTTGGGATTACGGCCCACTCGGCGTAGAGCTCAAAAATAACGTGAAGCGCCAGTGGTGGAAATCCATGGTGATGGGCCGCGAAGATGTTGTCGGTATCGACTCATCAGTTATTTTGGCTCGCGAAGTCTGGGAAGCGTCAGGACACGTTGCAACATTTAGCGATCCGCTTACTGAATGTACTGCTTGCCATAAGCGCTATCGCGCAGATCATTTAGAGGAAGCTTATGAAGCAAAGCATGGAAAGGCACCAGCATCTCTTGCAGATATGAACTGTCCTGCTTGCGGAAACAAAGGCCAATTCACAACACCGAAGCAATTCTCTGGTCTTCTGAAGACATACCTTGGACCCGTTGAAGATGAATCAGGTCTTGCCTACCTTCGCCCAGAGACTGCGCAAGGAATCTTTATTAACTTTGATCAAGTGATGACAACATCACGTAAGAAGCCACCCTTTGGTATTGGTCAGATTGGAAAATCTTTCCGTAATGAAATTACACCAGGTAACTTCATCTTTCGTACTCGTGAATTTGAACAGATGGAGATGGAGTTCTTTGTAGTCCCTGGAACTGATGAAGAGTGGCACCAATACTGGATTGATACGCGTATGGCTTGGTATACAGATCTTGGAATCAATCCTGATCGCCTACGTATCTATGATCATCCAAAAGAGAAGTTATCGCACTACTCAAAGCGCACAGCAGATATTGAATATAAGTTTGAATTTAATGGCACTGAATGGGGCGAGCTCGAAGGTATTGCAAACCGCACAGACTTCGACCTCAAGGCTCACTCAGCAGCCTCAGGTAAAGATCTCTCCTACTTTGATCAAGAGAAGAATGAACGCTGGACTCCCTTTGTGATCGAACCTGCAGCAGGTGTCGATCGTTGCACGCTCACATTTATGATGGATGCATACACAGAAGATGAAGCGCCCAATGCAAAGGGCGAGATGGAAAAGCGCGCTGTGATGAAATTTGATCACCGCTTAGCACCCGTCAAGGCTGCAGTTCTTCCTCTCTCGCGTAACGCTGATCTTTCACCAAAGGCGCGCGATTTGGCTGCGCAGTTGCGTAAGAACTGGAATATCGATTTCGATGATTCAGGAGCGATTGGTCGTCGCTACCGTCGCCAAGATGAAATCGGTACGCCGTATTGCATCACCATCGACTTTGAAACGTTGGAAGATCAAGCAGTAACCATTCGCGATCGCGACACCATGGCGCAAGAGCGCATCGGCATTGATCAAGTAGAAGCATGGCTAGCGCCACGACTACTCGGCTGCTAGAGCCGCTTCAACTCCCACTCAAAGATGGAGTTCATCGAGTAGACCCTCCTGTGGTGCTTGCACCGATGGCTGGAATTACCAATGCTGCTTTTCGCATGCTCTGTCGGGAACAAGGCGCTGGTCTCTTTGTCTCTGAGATGGTCACAGCTCGCGCGCTACTAGAGCGCATTCCTGAAACGCTGCGCATGATTGAACCTGGCGCTGGTGAATGGCCACGTTCTGTCCAGCTCTACAGCGTTGATCCCCACCATATGGGCGAAGCTGTAAAGATGATTGGCCGCGAAAATTTGGCAGATCACATCGATATGAACTTTGGTTGCCCGGTTCCAAAAGTTACTCGTAAAGGTGGGGGAGCAGCGCTTCCTTTTAAACGCAATCTCTTCCGTGAAATCGTGAAGGCAGCAGTGGAGAATGCAAAGCCCTATGGAATTCCAGTGACGGTAAAGATGCGCATTGGTATTGATACAGACCATCACACATATTTAGAGGCGGCAAAGTCTGCGGCTGACCTTGGTGTTGCATGGGTTGCACTGCATGCACGAACTGCCCAGCAGATGTATGAAGGCAAAGCGGATTGGTCTGCAATTGCGAACTTAGTAGAGCACCTAAAGCCAACGGGAGTTCCCGTTCTGGGCAATGGTGATATTTGGTCGGGTGCTGACGGTGTTGAAATGGTGCGTCAAACAGGGTGTGCTGGAGTTGTTGTGGGCCGCGGGTGCCTCGGGCGTCCTTGGTTATTTGCAGATTTAGTTGATGCATTTAACGGTGGAGATAAGCGCGTATTGCCAACGCTGCACGAAGTGCGTGAAGTGATGTTCCGCCATGGTGAATTGATTGTTGATTACTTTGAATCTGAAGATCGCGGATGCCGCGACCTACGCAAACATATGGCGTGGTATCTCAAAGGTTTCAGTGTTCATTCAGAGCTTCGCCGTCAATTTGGCATGGTTGGATCACTCACAGAACTTCGTTCGCTACTTGATCAACTCGATGATCAGCCATATCCGGTGGAGATAGGGGATAAGCCACGAGGTCGCACAAGTAGTGGGCGTCCACCTACCTTGCCCGATGGATGGCTTAATGACCCCGATGAAATGATTCATCTTGATGTTGAAGATATGTTCTCGGGTGGGTAATGTTTAAATTAATTCGCCGAATAATTTCACTCATCCTTGCAGTCGTTATCATCATTCCAACGTATGCACTCTTTGTTACATGGAACTCTGCAAAGAACCCAACCTTTCGCACCACAGCTGAAGTCATTGTGGTTCCAGGTGCTGCGCAACTTAACGGTGCACCAGGTGAGGTATTGCTGGCTCGACTACTTGAGGCAAAGCGCATTCACGATAAAGGCTATGCACCATTCATTATTACCGTTGGCGCAGGAGCACCCGGAGATCGCACAACCGAGGCAGCCGCAGGAAAGTATTGGCTTACTCGCCATGGCATTGCAAAGAATAGAGTGATTGCACTTCCTGTCGGCCGCGATACCTTGAGTCAGACTCGTGCATACATTAAAGAGATGCGCTCACTCAAGATTTATAACGTCATCATTGCAACAGATGCCTATCACTGCCAGCGTGCTATGACGATGGCAAATGATTTAGGGGCAGTGGCAACATGTTCACCGGTGCAGAGCGGACCTAATACTCTGGAGAAATCACGCATGAGATATTTGATTCGTGAAGCAGGGGCGTATCTTGCCTATATAAC
>JBDLSZ010000070.1:0-3708 GCA_039799305.1 Actinomycetota bacterium | reverse complement strand
TCCAGAGGGACTCATTGGAATGAATGCCACCTGCACGCATAGTGGATGCACCGTTAAACAAGCGAGTGAAGGATTGCTCTGCCCTTGTCATAGTGCGCTCTTCGATCCCAATAATGGTGCGGTCCTACGCGGTCCAGCGTCATATCCGCTAGATCGAGTACCAGTGCGAGAAGAAAATGGAACCATTTATCTGACTGATTGAAATTTTGGCGCCGATATAAAGAAGAAAAGCCTCCGGTGTGAAAGGCACCGAAGGCTTAACTTGTGCGCGCGAAGGGATTCGAACCCCTAACCTTCTGATCCGTAGTCAGATGCTCTATCCGTTGAGCTACGCACGCTTATTGAATTGTGTATTGCGAATCCGAATACTACAGGATTTTAACGATGGTGAAAAACTGCCCTGAATCAGCGTAATTTGAGTGCTTATCCGCGCCAACTTTGGCTCAGTGGTCGTCCCTCTGCATAACCTGATGCAGATTGAATTCCAACAACTGCGCGCTCTGCAAACTCTGCAAGATTACTTGCTCCTGCATAGGTGCATGATGAACGAAGTCCAGAAATGATTTCATCAATTAAATCTTCAACACCAGGACGGTTTGGATCAAGGAACATTCGAGACGATGAAATTCCTTCTTCAAAGAGCGCTTTGCGGGCGCGATCAAATGCATCTTCTTGTGATGTGCGAGCACTGACTGCGCGCTTTGATGCCATACCGAAAGATTCCTTATAGGCGCGTCCTGAACTATCGCGCATTAAATCACCAGGTGATTCATAAGTTCCCGCAAACCAAGAACCAATCATGACCTGTGATGCACCTGCTGCGAGCGCCAGTGCAACATCGCGAGGGTGACGCACTCCGCCATCTGCCCAGACATGTGCACCTAACTTCTTGGCCTCTGCTGCGCACTCAAGCACTGCAGAAAATTGTGGGCGGCCAACACCAGTCTGCATACGTGTTGTGCACATCGCTCCTGGTCCAACGCCCACCTTAATAATGGTGGCACCTGCTGCGACTAAGTCACGAACGCCATCTGCTGTCACAACGTTTCCAGCAACGATGGGAACATTCAGGTTCAGCTTCTTAATAGCCTGCAACGCTTCGATCATCTTCTTCTGATGTCCGTGCGCAGTATCAACAACAAGCACATCGGCACCTGCTGCAACGAGCTTTGCTGCCTTATCGGCTACATCGCCATTAATTCCAACTGCTGCTGCAATGCGTAGCTTGTTATTCTTATCTACAGCCGGTGTATATAAAGTGGCGCGAAGTGCGCCTACCTTGGTGATAATTCCAACGAGTTCGCCATTTGCTGAAACCACAGGCGCCACAGTGCGAAGGCGCTCATTGAGGAATTCAAATGCTTGGCGTGGATCAAGTGAATCAGGCATTGTGGTCAGCTCTTGAGTCATCACTTGGCTCAGCTGAGTAAAGCGATCCACCCCTGCTAAATCATCTTCAGTCACAATACCAACGGGCTTCTTGCCATCGACGATGATGATCGCCCCATGTGAGCGTTTATGGATAAGAGATGCAGCATCTGCCACAGTCTCTTTGAGAGTCAAAGTGATGGGAGTTTCAAAGAATGTGTGGCGAGCTTTCACGGATGCGATGACTTCTGCAACCACCGGAATCGGAATATCTTGTGGAATAACAACCATTCCACCGCGACGAGCCATGGTCTCTGCCATTCGGCGACCAGCAATTGCTGTCATATTTGCAACAACTAGTGGAATTGTTGTTCCGCTGCCATCGTTAGATGTCAGATCGACTTCCATACGGCTTGTGAGTTCAGAGTGACTTGGTGCCATAAAGACATCGTCATAGGTGAGGTCGTAGAGGGGCTCGTTGATAAATCGCACGTACTCAAGCCTACCGCCGATATGACAGGGGCGACATAATCACCTCATGATGCGCTGGCGCGGGGCAATGCTCGATATTTCTCGACACTACTTTGACGCCGCCTTTATCAAGAAGACCATGAGCTCACTAGCCCTCTTCGACTACAACACCCTTCACCTTCATCTCACCGATGATCAAGGCTGGCGCCTTGAGTGCAAGGTTTTCCCACTGCTCCATGAAGTCGGCTCTATTCGTAAGCAGAGTCAAAACAACCACGGCCTACTTGAACCTACCTATGACGGCAAAGTACATTCTGGATATCTCACACACGATGATGTGCGCGAGATAGTCAGCCATGCGCACTCACTTGGGATGCAGGTAGTTCCAGAGATCAATATCCCAGGACACACAGGTGCTCTCTTAGCTGCCTATCCGCAATATGGAATCAATCAAGCAGCAGTTGAAGTAAGTGGTCGCTGGGGAATTTCGGATTACTTACTTCGCCCATTTCCTGAAACTTTTGAATTTCTTCAAAAAGTATTTAAAGAAGTAGCAACACTCTTCCCATCTGAATACATCCATGTTGGCGGCGATGAATCACTGATTGATAATTGGTTGAAAGATCCTGAAGTCGTTGCATGGATGAAGACTCAAAACTTTGTTACCACCAAAGATGTCTTTCTCTACTTCATGAGTGAGGTTGAGAAGATTATTAATGGCCTTGGTAAGAAGATGGTCACATGGGATGACGCCTTTGCATTTGATCCAGAGAAGGCAACACAGGCAACAGTCATGTCATGGCGTGGTGATGCGATTGCTCAGATTGCACTCGATCATGGTCGTGAAGTAATTGCCGGCCCTGTATTTCCCACCTACTTGGATTACTCGCAGGAAGTCTCTGAATCTGAGCCCCTTGCTATTGGTGGTCCCGTAACGCTTGCAGATGTCTTGGCATTTAAGCCACTGGCTGGTGTGAGCGGTGTGCAATTCCAACTATGGAGTGAATATATTCAATCGCCGATACATGCTGAATACATGATGTGGCCACGAGCTGCAGCTTTAGCATTTCGATGCTGGTCAGAGGATCAAGATTTTGAGAGTTACTTCAATAAGCGCCGCCCACAGTTAGAAACACTGGGTGTCACTATCCGTGAGATTGACCCTGCCAAGAGAGTCAATATCGCCCACTTGGGGATAGGTGATTACTACAGAGGCTTTGATACAGGGCAGATGATGCAGGCACTTGAGAAATCTGCAATTGCCGGAGAAGTTGCGCACGACTTCTAAAGTTTCTTTCCTACTCCGATTTCACCAGGGCGCTCAAAGATGATGTGGTATCCAAGCGCTTTATAGAAGGCCAGTGCATTTAGATTCTTTGCACTCAATATCAAATGCACACCTTGTGATTCAGCACTACGCAACGAATCCTCCATGGCCTGCATCAACTTCTTTCCCCATCCCTTTCCTTGCATCTCTGGAACAAGGTTGATGTGAGCATGTGATGGGTACTCATCAAGGACTTCAGTGGGTGATCGCAGTGGATTGTGAATCAGGTGGGCAATCCTTTCATCTCTGCTCCACGAATCTTTCTGTGCGATATCGGGTTTGCTATATACGGCCTGCTTTGCTGGCCACCACAGAGCATCAGTAACTGTCTCAAATGAGGTTGTATCCAGTGTTGCAATGCAATATCCCAGTGGCACACCGTCATCGCTTTGAACCACATAACAATGATCTGGCGAAAGATTTAGATATGGACCAACCCAGATATCACCTAATAAATCTGGTTGGTCAAAGATTCCTGTTGCATCATTACCTGAATCACCTGTGATGACACAGATGTCATAGAGAGTTCGCTCATCAGTTAA
>JBDLSZ010000069.1:0-11243 GCA_039799305.1 Actinomycetota bacterium | reverse complement strand
GGTGCGACGATATATGCCTGATGGCCTTGCGAGACTTCTTCTGTAATTCTCTCCCATGCACGTTCAAGAAATCCTGGTTTTTCCAAGACGGGAATGACGTGAGTTGTGATGGGCTGGCGCCCCAATGGAAGTTCGCGAAGTGTTGAGACATCGAGATCTCCAAAGACAGTCATAGCAACAGTTCGCGGAATTGGAGTTGCTGTCATCACGAGTAGATGTGGTGGGTTCGTAGCTTTGCTCTTGAGCGCATCGCGCTGTTCAACACCAAATCGGTGTTGTTCATCGACAACAATCAAACCTAAATCCTTAAAGGAAACGCTCTCACCAAGAAGTGCGTGTGTTCCAATCACAATGCCTGCAGCACCAGAGGCGGCAAGTGCGAGTGCTTCTTTGCGAGCTGCAGCGTTCTGTGAACCTGTAATCAGAGTTACTTGCGTTGCTCCTTCTGTTCCACCCAGCATTCCACCTTGAGCAAGAGAGCCCAGGAGTTTTTGCATAGTTCGAAGATGCTGCGCGGCAAGAACCTCTGTCGGTGCAAGCAGCGCTGCCTGTCCCCCGTTATCGATGACAGTTAACATCGCACGCAGCGCAACAACAGTCTTTCCAGAACCCACTTCACCTTGCAGTAATCGGTGCATGGGGTGAGGCTGCGATAAATCATCTGCAATCTCTGCAGCAACGCTTTTCTGACCTGCGGTGAGTTCAAAGGGGAGCAAAGCATCAAAGGCATCGAGTAATCCACCAGGATGCGCAGGCCGTGCAACTGCATCGAGATTCTTCAACTCTTTTCTGCGAGAGAGCAGAAGTAGTTGGAGCATAAATGCTTCATCAAAGGTAAGGCGCTGTCGTGCTTTCTCAGCGCTATCGAGATCTGCAGGGTTATGTAGCTGCACTAGTGCTTGATGCAGTGTGGGATAGCCATACTTCTCTCGCACAGATTCAGGCAGGTAATCAGGAACTTCATCAAGTGCTCCAACGGCAAGCTCAATACATTGTGCAATCTTCCACGAAGGTAACTTCGCACTTGCCGGATACATCGGCAGATACTTGCCAGCAAATCCTTCAACAGCAGCATCGACATCATTGCCATCTGCAATCATTTCGTAATCAGGGTGCGCCAGTTGTCGCTTGCCGTTAAAGACACCTACTTTGCCGGCAAAGAGCCCTTGCTTACCAACTTTAAGGTCCTTCTCGCGCCAGGCCTGATTAAAGAATGTGAGAGAGAGTTTTGCAGAGCCATCGGTCACAATGACTTCAAGAATATTTCCTTTGCGAGCATGTAGACGTCTACTGGTAGCGCTGTATACCTCAGCAAGAATCGTGACTTCATCGCCCTCATTGAGCTCTGCAATATTGGAGAGTTCACCGCGCACGAGGTAGCGGCGAGGGTAGTGATGGAGAAGATCTCCAACAGTTAAATAGCCAAATAAATCGTTGAGCACCTTTGTGGTGCGATCGCCCAAGACGCCGACAAGTTTCGAGTCGAGGGTAGCCATGGCGTTATTCTCTCGTTACTAGCGCCCACTCGCCCTTGTTTATGCACGGATTTTGGTGGATTCGCCCTACCCCGCCCCCTATTGCTACCCTTACGCCCTGTTCCTCACAGGAACGAGAATTCTTTAGATCTAAGGAATTTGTAATCTAGAAGGAGTACCGACATGGCATCTTCATGCGACATCTGTGGCAAGGGCCCAAGCTTTGGCAATAACGTTTCACACTCACAGGTGAAGACACGTCGTCGTTGGAATCCAAATATCCAGCGCGTTAAGACAATCGTTGCCGGCGCATCAAAGCGTCAGAACGTATGTACTTCATGCCTTAAGGCTGGCAAAGTAACTCGATAATTCGTTCTTCTTAGTGAAAGTGGCTCCAGGAAACTGGGGCCTTTTTCATGTCCACACCAGCAATACCTGTGCCTGCAACAACAGAGCCGATACGAATACCTGGAAGGCTCTCACCGGTTGCAAGAAGAACATGATCTTCTCCCCCGCCAAGAATCCATTGGAAGACATCTACCTTCAACTCATCTGCAAGGGTAGAAAGATCTTTAAATTCACTCGCCTGCGCTATCAACACTTGATCCAGCACGAGTTGCACGCCCGATGCTTCTGCGATCTGTTCCGCTTGAATAAGTACTGAATCACTCACATCGGCCATCGCAGTTGCCCCACTGAAATCACTTGAGTAATCCAACGTTGGTGCAGAAAATTCCGAAAGTGCTCTCTCAGCAATCGCGCTATTGATTGAAACTTCGCGTGTGAGTAATTCAAGTCCGGCAGCTGACCAGCCAGTCAGTGATGAGAGATAGAGACTATCTCCCGCCTTTGCACCGCTTCGCAAGATGGGCGATTGCGCGCTTCCGACTGCTGTCATCGAGATAACAATCTTGGGACCACGTGCAATATCTCCGCCGACAATGAGAGCCCCAGCAGCATCTGCCTCATGTTTCATTCCACGCGCTAAGTTCTCAATCCATTGCATGGTCTCATCACCAGTCAGGGCAACGGATGCGGTTAGGTAATCGCACTTAGCGCCCATCGAGAGAATGTCGGCCACGTTGGCAGCCGTTATCTTGCGCCCGATATCAAATGCAGAAGACCATTCCAGCTTGAAGTGAACATCCTCAACAGCCATATCCGAGGTGATAATTGACTGCGGTTGGGTTGTGACAACGGCTGCATCATCACCAATGCCAACTCTCACGCGAGAATCAGAGGTTGCGAATATCTTCTGCAGCGCATTTATAACATCGCGTTCACTTAACCCCATAGCCACAAGACTAGGTCATGAGATAGCGTTAGGTCGAAGCGAAAGGAACCCACATGTCAGTACACGCGTACATCTTGATTCAAACAGAAGTCGGCAAGGCATCTTCAGTTGCGGCTGCAATTAAGTCGATCCCTGGAGTCTCACTGGCTGAAGGAGTAACCGGTCCTTACGATGTCATCATGCGCGCTGAAGCTCCATCGATGGAAGAGTTTGGCCGCGCAATTCTGACTAAGGTCCAAGCAGTGCCAGGAATTACTCGCACCTTGACTTGCCCCGTAACTAATTAACTCGTTAATGCACTCTGTAATAGGTGCGTAATAACTTCTGAATATCCGATACCTGTCGCCTGCCACATCTTTGGGTAGGCCGAAGTTCTCGTAAATCCTGGCATTGTGTTGATCTCATTGATAATGATTTCTCCACTGTGAGTTACGAAAAAGTCCACACGCGCTAAACCTTTAGCCCCAATCGCATTGAATGCGATGAGGGCAAGCTTCTGAATCTTCTCAATAATCTCTGCGCCAAAAGGTGCAGGAATATCTATGCGAGTTGCACCATCGAGATATTTAGCTTGAAAGTCATAAAACTCATACTGAGGATCAATCCACACTTTTCCAGGAATTGATGCCTCTGCTTTGCCATCAATTACAAGAACAGCACATTCAACTTCAGCTCCATCAATTGCACTTTCAATCAATACTTTAGAATCAAAGGAGAGCGCTTCCTCCATCGCGGAGGCAAATGTATTTAGCTCCTTCACCTTGACTGTCCCACGGCTTGAACCTCCACGAGAGGCCTTCACAAATAGTGGCATCCCGAGCTGCTTGATTGATTCTCTGACTGTTTCAGGGCTGCGCCTCCATTCAGCTTCTGTGACGGTAACACTGGGAGCAATAGCAATTCCTGCTGATGCAAAGAGCGTCTTCGCCTCTGATTTATCCATGGCGCACTCAGATGCAACTGCACCGCTTCCCACATATGCAATACCGAGATGATCGAGATCGCTTTGAAGCTGCCCATCTTCTCCATAAGTACCGTGCAGAACAGGAAAAATCACATCAATAACCAGTTGAGCCCCGCCAACGGTCATTCCATTCTTTCCTCGAATTACCTCAGGGAAATTTCCACTCACGGATGGAAGAGTTCCGTTTTCAAGTGATAACGGATAATCAAGCGGCAGAGCCATCCACTGTCCTTCACGTGTGATGCCAATCAGAATTGGTTCATATTCATTGCGATCTATCGCTGAGAGAACACCACCTGCGGATAGACAAGAAATCTCGTGTTCGCTACCAGGTCCTCCGCATAAGATTGCAACGCGCTTCATCGGATGAAGTTCTCGCCTTTCGTTGTAATCTCCATCAACTTCTGGAGAGCATCTGCTGGCGATAATTGTTCACTGACTATCTCTGCAACAGCCTCAATAACGGGCACTTCAACGCCCACGCGGTGAGCAATTTCCACAACTGCGCCAGCCGATGCAACACCTTCCACGGTCTTTGACACTTGCTCGCGGGCTTTAGCCATAGAGCCAGTGCGCCCCAGCACTTCACCAAATGTGCGATTGCGCGAAAGTGGTGAACCACAACTTGCAACCAGGTCACCCATTCCAGCAAGACCTGCAGCAGATAGCGGATCAGATCCGTGGGCAGCACAGAGTCGCGCCACTTCATTCAGCCCTCGAGTAATAAGCATCGCTTGGGTGTTCTCACCAAAGCCCATGCCGATAGAAATTCCCACTGCCAGCGCAATAACGCTCTTAATCGAACCTGCTAATTCACAGCCCATCACATCTACTGATGTATAGACGCGATAGTACGGAGTGCGAAATAATTCACGAATTGATTCTGCAAGTTCGGTAGTTGAGGCGGCAGCAACAGCTCCTGCAGGCTGGCGCAGCACAAGCTCATCCGCCAAGTTCGGTCCTGTAATGATCGCAATCTTGTGAGGGCCTAACACATCTTCAATAACTTCTGTCATACGCTTTTGGGAGCTAATCTCAATACCTTTAAGGGTACTGACAATGGTGCAGGTGCTACTGAAATTGCCCTTCCACTCCTGCAATGTGGCGCGTATCTGCTGGGCTGGAATTGCCAACACGTAGATATCAGAGAATGCAAAGGCTGAAGAGAGATCTGTTGTTGCTGTGATTGCAGATGGCAGGATGTGAGAGGAAAGATACTTTGCATTGGTGTGCGATGAATTAATCTCATCGATGACCTGCTGGCTTCGACCCCAGAGAAGAACATCATTGCCAGCATCGCTTAAGACCTGCGCCATGGTCGATCCCCATGCGCCTGCTCCGAATACCGTTACTTTGCTCATGCTCTCTTCTTTTTGAAGTTTCCTGTGCGCGGCAGATCTGATGTGTGAGGGTCAAAGATTACTTCAGGTCGCCTCTCCCCACGAATTTCTTCCAATAAATCTGTAATCGCCCGCATGATTTCAGCAGTTGCCTCCACAAGTGCCCTGGGATCATCACTCTTTCCATACCACTTCGATAAATCCACTGGCGCTCCCACTCGAATGATGATTGTCTTTCGAGGAAAGAGGCTGAGCTTTTTTGTGTAATTAGGAACAACGAGTTGAGATCCCCATTGGGCTATCGGAATAACAGGGGTATTGGTCAAGAGCGCAAGGCGCGCACATCCCGTCTTTGCAACCATCGGCCACATATTCGGATCACGCGTGAGAGTTCCTTCGGGATACACACCGAGCATATGGCCCTGTTCCAGAATGATCTTTGCATGATCGACAGCCTTCTTGGCATCTGATGTTTCGCGCTCTACGGGAACTTGTCCCGCTGCAAGAATGATCTTTCCAATAATGGGAACTTTAAAGACTCCCGATTTACCTAAGTAGCGAGGAGCGCGACCATTGCGATAGAGAAAGTGGGTAAAGACAAGAACATCCAGGTATGACATGTGATTGCTCGCAACGATTACCCGGCCAGAAGAAGGAATCTTCTCGGCGCCCTTCCAATCCCTGCTCATAAAGAGATTAAAGATTGGGATGATGATATTTGCGCAGATTTTAAAAGTCAGGTTGGTACCTAGCGGATACCCAGCAGGCGGTTCGTATCGAACGTTGAACTGCGACATGCATGAAATCCTAGCCATAAAAAAACTGGGGTCGCACATTGTGCGACCCCAGTTTTAATAAAGAAGAATTAACGCTTCTTTGCTGCCTTCTTAGCTGGCTTACGCTTTGCAGGAGCCTTCTTAGCTGCCTTCTTCTTAGCAGGAGCCTTCTTAGCTGCCTTCTTTGCAACTGGCTTTGGAGCAGCCTTTACTTCTGGCTTTGGTGCTGGACCGAGCTTGCGATCGCCAGCAACAATCTCCTTGAGAGCCTTCGCAGGAAGGAAACGAGCCTTCTTTGAAGCCTTGATCTTGATGGTCTCGCCAGTAAATGGGTTACGTCCCATACGTGCCTTGCGATCGACCTTCTTGAACTTACCGAAATCGTTGATCATGACATCGTTTCCAGCTGACATGTTGCGTGTAATTGTGTCAAAAACGATATCTACAGCGTGTGTAGCTTCTCTCTTGCTGCCGTTGAAGTGTGGGGCCAACGCAGCGATAAACTGGGCCTTATTCATTCAATTCCCCTTAAGTTTACGCGTAAATAATTAAGCTTTTGCCTAACTGAGTAAAACTTAAACCTATTTATAGGGTGAGAGCGTTATTGACGCGTGCGTGTCGCAAGTAAATATTTAGTTAAAACTCCACTTTTTATGCGTAAATAACTCTCATTCTTTCGTTGAGACTTTTACACATTCCACTCACCCCACACCGAAAAGGAGCGATTTACGCTCGTTTTTCAGCGCTTAAATGCGGATAGGAAGTGTTGTTGGCTTGTAACTTGCTCTCTTAGCCTCAAAAGCATCGATGGAATCAGTATGTTTCAAGGTTAATCCGATGTCATCAAGACCTTCCATCAAACGCCAACGGGTGTAGTCATCGAGTTCAAATGGCACGCTGACATCGTTATAGGAAACGGTGCGAGTATCGAGATCGACAGTAATAGCAGTCGTTGGATCTGCCTCAATAGCCTGCCAGATAGCTTCCACAGCCGTCTGAGGCAAGATGACAGTCAGTAACCCACCCTTGAGTGAATTACCGCGGAAGATGTCGGCAAAGCGGCTTGAAATCACTGCCTTAAATCCATAGTTCTGCAGCGCCCAGACCGCATGCTCGCGAGATGAACCCGTACCAAATTCAGGGCCAGCAACGAGAACTGTTCCACCCTTATATTCATCCTTATTCAGGACAAATTCAGGATCGCTGCGCCATGCTGAGAAGAGGCCATCTTCAAAGCCATCGCGGGTAACGCGCTTTAAGTAAACGGCAGGGATGATCTGATCTGTATCGACATTGCTGCGACGAAGAGGAACTCCCGTACCTGTGTGCTTAATAAATTTTTCCATGGTCTCTTTCCCCCTCTTACAAATCTGCCGGTGATGAGAGCGTGCCGCGGATTGCTGTCGCTGCTGCAACAAGTGGGCTAACAAGGTGAGTACGCCCACCCTTTCCTTGACGACCTTCGAAGTTACGATTTGATGTTGATGCAGAACGCTCTCCCACAGCAAGCTGATCAGGGTTCATGCCAAGACACATAGAACACCCAGCATTACGCCATTCAGCACCGAAATCTAAGAAGACCTTATCGAGTCCTTCCTTCATCGCTTGCTGACGAACGCGCTCAGAGCCAGGAACTACCAACATACGAAGCTTGGGAGCAATCTTCTTTCCTTCAATGACAGAGGCTGCAGCACGTAGATCTTCAATGCGGCCGTTGGTGCAGGAGCCTAAGAAAACAGTGTCAATAGCTATTTTTTTCAGTGGTGTGCCAGCTGTTAGGCCCATGTATTCCAGTGCGCGCTCTGCAGCTCCTCGCTCTTCTGCATCGGCAATATCTGCAGGATTTGGAACGGATGCATTGAGCGGTAAACCTTGTCCTGGGTTAGTTCCCCATGTAACAAAAGGCTCAAGAGTGTTGGCATCGAGTGTGATTTCAAGATCAAACTTTGCATCAGAGTCCGTGAAGAGCGTCTCCCAATAGCTTTGCGCAGCTGCAAAATCTTCCGGCGCATGTGGCTTGCCCAAAATGTAATCAAATGTTTTCTGATCAGGTGCGATAAGGCCGGCGCGAGCACCAGCTTCAATAGACATATTGCAGACAGTCATGCGGCCTTCCATCGAAAGCTCGCGAATTGCTGAACCGCGATATTCAATGATGTAGCCCTGTCCCCCACCGGTACCGATTTGAGCGATGATGGCAAGAATGATGTCCTTTGCTGTCACTCCAGTCTTGAGAGTTCCTTCAACATTGATCGCCATAGTCTTGGGACGACGTGAAGGAAGTGTCTGTGTTGCAAGTACATGTTCAACTTCAGATGTACCAATTCCAAATGCAATCGCACCGAAAGCACCATGAGTTGATGTGTGTGAATCACCGCAGACAATGGTCATGCCTGGCTGTGTAATACCAAGCTGTGGCCCAACAACGTGAACGACCCCTTGGTCAGCATCGCCTAATGAGTGGATGCGAACGCCGAACTCTTTTGCGTTATTGCGTAATGTGTCGATCTGAAGCTTGGAGACAGGATCTGCAATCGGCTTTAAAATATCAAGGGTCGGAGTGTTGTGATCTTCTGTTGCAATAGTGAGGTCAGGGCGGCGCACCTTGCGACCTGCAAGACGCAAACCATCGAATGCCTGCGCACTTGTTACTTCGTGCACGAGCTGCAGATCGATATAGAGAAGATCTGGCTCTCCCTCGGCCTGTCGAACGATATGGTCATCCCAAATCTTCTCGGCTAGCGTCTTGGCCATCAGCTGGTGTGCTCCTTTAAAACTTGAATACTTTGCATCTCATTAGATGGGATGCTAATATCACTTCGTGGATAAGAAGAATAGCGGAGTCGGCGTATTAGATAAAGCCGTAGGAATCCTTGCAACCCTGGAATCTGGACCCCATTCTCTCGCAGAGCTCGTTGCGGCCACTGGTATCGCCCGCCCCACAGCCCACCGCTTAGCCGTGGCTCTTGAATTTCATCGCCTTGTCGCCCGCGATCTCAACGGTCGATTTATCTTAGGTCCGCGCTCTGCAGAACTTGCTGCAGCTGCAGGAGAAGATCGTCTGATTGCAGCAGCAGCGCCCGCACTCGCCGCCCTTCGTGATGCCACAGGAGAATCTGCCCAGCTCTATCGCCGCCAAGGAGATATCCGTATCTGTGTTGCAGTTGCCGAACGTCTTTCAGGTCTTCGCGACTCTGTCCCTGTTGGAGCATCGCTGACAATGCAGGCAGGTTCTGCCGCCCAAATTCTAATGGCGTGGGAAGACTCAGAGAAGATTCATCGTGGGCTTAAGAATGCGCGTTACACAGCTGCGCACCTTGCTGCAGATCGTCGTCGTGGTTGGGCACAATCTGTGGGAGAACGTGAAGCAGGGGTTACATCTGTCTCAGCACCTGTGCGCGGTCCTAATGGAAAAGTTATTGCCGCAGTCTCTATCAGTGGACCGATTGAACGTCTTGGACGTCAACCAGGTCGATTACATGCAGCTGCAGTTGTTGCAACCGCTGAGCGACTCACAGAGCACCTTAAGCAAGGCAAATAGAGCAAATCTTTAGTTGGTAGCCAGATCGAGTTCGCGAAGGACTCTGGAGATAATCGTGAAGTTAAATCCTTTTCGCGCAAGAAGTGATTGAATCCGCCTAATCTGAACATCAGGCTCTAGCCGTGACATGGTGTTGTATTTCTTAAATCCCAGATCAAATGCAACCCGGTATTCAGATTCATCATCAATGCCATCGAGTGCTTCATCAATCTGCTCCTGCGTCACGCCCTTCTGACGAAGCTCACCTGCAATGATTCGCTTGGATAACTTCTTATGGGAATGGCGCGATGTTGCCCAGGCAGCAGCAAATTCACGATCGTTAACAAGGCCTGTCTCCTGCAGGCGAAAGACGACAGCTTGCGCGATATCGTCTTCGACGCCACGGGTTTTCAAGTGAGCGAGAAGCTCGCCCTTACTTTTCGCTCTCGCCACAAGTGCATTGAGTGCAATTGTGTGAGCTACTTCGTAAGGGTCGGAGCCTTCGCCTCTTTCAACCTTTGCAAATTGCAGTGAAATTAGAAATCAACCTCTGCTGCAGCTTCATCGATCTCTGCAATCATCTCCGCATCGACCTCGATAGGTACGAAGCTGGCGCGGATCTTAGATTCGATCTCATTGGCAAGATCTGGATTATCGATCAGGAATGCACGTGAATTTTCCTTACCTTGGCCGAGTTGATCAGCTTCGTAGGTATACCAAGCACCTGACTTCTTCACGATTCCAAGCTCAACGCCCATATCGATAAGAGATCCTTCACGTGAGATTCCAACACCGTAGATGATGTCAAACTCTGCCTGCTTAAATGGTGGAGCCATCTTATTTTTGACAACCTTCACACGTGTACGGTTTCCAACTGCTTCAGTACCCTCTTTAAGAGTTTCAATGCGGCGGATATCAAGGCGAACTGATGCATAGAACTTCAGCGCCTTTCCACCTGTAGTTGTCTCAGGTGAACCGAAGAAGACACCAATCTTCTCGCGCAGCTGATTGATAAAGATTGCAGTGGTCTTTGATTGGTGAAGAGCGCCAGTGATTTTACGAAGTGCTTGTGACATAAGGCGTGCTTGAAGACCCATATGTGAGTCACCCATCTCGCCTTCGATTTCTGCGCGAGGAACGAGTGCTGCAACTGAGTCAACGACAACGAGATCGAGAGCACCAGAACGGATCAACATATCCATAATCTCAAGTGCTTGCTCGCCAGTATCTGGCTGTGAGACAAGGAGGGCATCGATATCAACGCCAAGCTTCTTTGCATACTCTGCATCGAATGCATGTTCAGCATCGATAAATGCACAGATGCCGCCAGCTTTCTGCGCATTAGCAATTGCATGCAACGTCAGAGTTGTCTTACCTGAAGACTCAGGTCCATAAATTTCAACGATACGACCGCGTGGAAGGCCGCCAATACCCAGTGCAATATCGAGTGCGATAGAGCCGGTAGGAATAACTTCAATTACTTGTGCTTGTCGATCTGACATCTTCATTACTGAGCCCTTACCAAACTGTCGTTCGATTTGAGCTAGCGCGGTATCTAACGCCTTCTGGCGATCAGAGACATTCTTATCTTCAGGCTTTACTTTTTCAGCAGCCATTGTCTTCTCCATTTCATCTCGAACGTCTGCGAGCGCAGCCGTTGGTATTCGGCCCAGAAGGTACGGAAATTCTCTGCGACGGCCCTGGCGTTATGGAGACGCTGTGGGTGGAGGCTGAGCACCGCTCTGGTTGAACTTGCTTAGGGTATCCGAACATCTGTTCGAAAGGTAGCAGGCGCCACTGACAAGTAGGGTGTGTCGCGTGCTGATCCTGCTTCCCCCTTCCGAGAAGAAGGCCCAGACCGATAAACCCACCCC
>JBDLSZ010000068.1:0-3947 GCA_039799305.1 Actinomycetota bacterium | reverse complement strand
CAAATACTTTCTTGCGAAGTTCTTCATCCCCTGGTGTTGCTCGTCTTGTGAAACCAACAAGCTTTGAATCCACATTAGGTTGTGGCCAGAAGATGTTGCGAGAGACAGAACCAGCACCTGTGACATCAGCCCACCATGCTGCCTTCACGCTAGGTATTCCATACTCTTTTGAATTTGGCTTTGCAGCTAAACGATCTGCAACTTCTGCCTGCACCATCACAACTCCACTACGAAGGGAAGGCAAGATTTCAAGAAGATGGAGAAACACAGGAACAGAGACGTTATAGGGCAAGTTGGCAATTAAGACTGTGGGTGCAACCGGTAGGTCTTTAAGGGTTAGTGCATCTTGATTAATCACAGTCAAAATATCTGCGCGCTCTGAATGCTTTGCTGCAGTAATAGGAAGTTGATTCGCAAGTCGTGCATCAATCTCAACAGCAACAACTGCTTGTGCTTGCTCCAGCATCGCAAGAGTGAGTGACCCAAGACCTGGACCAATCTCCAGTGCGATATCTGTTGAGGTAAGCCCTGCTGTGCGAACAATCTTGCGGCAGACATTGCCATCATGGACAAAGTTCTGTCCTAGTGATTTCGATGGCTTGAGATCGAGTGCTTCTGCAAGCTCACGAATCTCTGCAGCTCCTAGAAGGCTCATGCAAAAGATCCGAAGATGCGCTCTGCATTGACTGAAAGTGCTGTGGCAAGCTCTGCGACATCTTCATTGCGCTCTGCAGCCATCGCTCGCACGATATTGGCAATCTGCGCAGGTGTATTGAGCGCCCCACGATGAGGCATGGGTGCTAAAAATGGTGAATCTGTTTCAACGAGCAGTTGATCATGCGGAACAAGTTTGAGGGCATCGCGCAAGGCGGGTGCATTCTTAAATGTCATAGTGCCGGCAAAAGACAAGATGTATCCGCGTTCAATACAGATTTTTGCCATCTCCACATCGCCTGAGAAACAGTGAAAGACAGTCTTTTCGGGTGCTCCTACTTCAAGCAAAATGGAGAGAACATCATCATGAGAATCACGATCGTGAATAACAAGTGCTTTATTGGTTCGCTTTGCTAAATCAATATGCCACTTAAAGGATTCTTGTTGGCGCTTGCGCAGCGCAGGTTCTGTGCGGAAGTAATCAAGGCCTGTCTCACCGATTGCACGAACGCGTGGTTCTTGTGCAAGCTTTTCAATGATTGCCCAATCTGCTTGCATATCGGCAACAACAGGGGCTTCATTGGGATGCAGGGCAACTGCTGCAAGAACGCGACCAGGAAAGGCATTTGCCATATCAACACACCACTGTGATTGCTCTGCTGAATACCCGACCTGCACGATGCGATCAACATTGACTGATTTGGCATCATCCAGAACTTGTCTCACCGCATCTGAATCCGGTGCATCGTTAGTAACGATTTCAATGTGAGCGTGCGCATCTACTGTGGGAACAGGGAGTGGTTCAGGCATTGGAGCTAGTTGACGATCAATATCGCGATTGTGGCGATCTGTCATAAGAAAATTACTCTTTAACTTCTAACCGTGGGAATAAGACCGGAGTCTTTGTGACAGTTGCGCCTTGTGGCAACTGACCCCAGGTCGCAACCTTAGAAATTTCTTGCTTGCCGATTTCACCTAGTGAAGCCTTCGCACCCAGTGATTCCCACAAAATTTCAGTCGTTGCAGGCATTACAGGGTGGAGCAATACGGCAAGTGCGCGTAGAGATTCCGCAGTGTTATAGAGCACTTCTTCAAGGACTCCCTGATTAGCTGGATCTTTAGCAAGAATCCATGGCTCTTTAATGGTCACAAAGCCATTGACCTGCTTGCAGTAATCCATCACAGCGTTGATGCCACCTTGGAAATCAAGTGCAACCATCGCCTTATCTGCCTTCTCGACAGTTTCCTGAAGTGATTGCGCAAGGGTTGCATCCTTGGCAACTGCTGGAATCTTTCCACCGCAGTACTTTTCAATCATCGCAGCAAGGCGCGATGCAAGGTTTCCAAAGTCATTAGCAAGCTCTGATGTGTAACGAGCGCTCATATCCTCCCAAGAGAAGGAGCCATCGCTGCCAAATGGAATAGCGCGCAGGAAGTAGTAGCGGAATGCATCCACACCAAAGTGGTCGGTGATATCAGATGGTGCAATACCGGTCAGCTTTGACTTGGACATCTTCTCGCCACCGACAAGGAGCCAGCCGTGTGCAAAGACTTTCTTAGGAATTTCGATTCCGGCTGCCATCAACATGGCCGGCCAGATAACAGCGTGGAATCGCAAAATATCTTTTCCAACCAAGTGCACATCTGCAGGCCAGGTGGCTGCAAACTTCTTGCCACCTTCTGAATCTGGTGCATCGGTAAGACCTACTGCCGTTGCATAGTTGAGCAAAGCATCAAACCAGACATAGACAACTTGATCGGTATCCCACGGAACAGGAATACCCCAGTCGAATGTGGAGCGAGAGATAGAAAGATCTGAGACGCCACCTTCTAGGAATGAGACGACTTCATTGCGCGCACTCTCAGGCTGACAGGCTTCAGGATTATTCTTGTAGTGATCAAGAAGTGGCTGCGTGAATTCAGAGAGTTTAAAGAACCAGTTATTTTCATTGACTAGTTCGATTGGCTTACTGTGGATAGGACAGAGCTTCTCTCCATCTGCATCAATGAGGTCGCCAGGTAATTTAAATTCTTCGCAGCCAACACAGTAAGGGCCTTCATATTTACCTGCATAGATATGGCCTGAATCTTTGAGTGATTGCAAGAATTTCTGAACGCGCTCTGTGTGGCGAGGTTCTGTGGTGCGGATAAAGTCATCGTTTGCGATATTCAGCGCTTGCCAATTGGGTTTCCACGCATCAGCAACTAACTTATCGACCCACGCTTGTGGCGCAACGTTATTTTGTTCTGCGGTGCGCATGACTTTCTGACCATGTTCATCTGTGCCAGTTAGGAACCAGACTGACTCACCGCGCTGGCGATGCCAACGAGTAAGGACATCGCCGGCAACTGTTGTATATGCATGGCCAATATGCGGCGCATCATTTACATAGTAAATAGGCGTAGTCAGGTAGAAAGACTTCATCTGCTCATCTTATTCGCATCGACTACGGCTGCATAAACGATCTTCTTGGGTAGCTCGAATTCATCGGCAACGGTAGCGATCGCACCTTTTCGGTCCATTCCGGCCGCCTCATATTCACGAACACGAGCAACAGCATCATCTGCCGTCTTGCTTGCAGAGCCTGCTTCTACTCCTGCAATAACCAGAGTGATTTCACCAAGGACTTCCTTACTTGCCGCCCACACAACCAGTTCTGCCAGTGTGCCACGAATAGTTTCTTCATAGGTCTTTGTCATCTCCCGGCAGATTGCACCTTTTCGTGAATCTCCAAGAATTGCAGCGGCATCAACAAGTGATTCATGCAGGCGATGCGGTGCTTCAAATATCACCATCGTGCGCTCTTCAAAGCGAAGGTTTTCATAGAAAGTATTGCGGGCACCGTGTGCACGAGGTGCAAAGCCTTCAAAGGTAAAGCGATCAGTGGGTAGCCCCGATAGTGCAATAGCCATCGTTGGCGCACTTGGTCCTGGAATAACAACGGTAGGAAGGTTTTCTGCAATCGCATCGCGCATCAAACGAAATCCTGGATCGCTAATGGTGGGCATGCCAGCATCTGTGACAACGAGGACTTCTTTTCCTTCGCGAAGAAGCTGCAATATCTCTTGCGTGCGATCGGTTTCATTGCCTTCGAAGAACGAGATGATGCGCGCTGTAAATGTGACACCAAGATCAGATGCCAATCGATGGAATCTGCGTGAGTCTTCAGCAGCAATAACTTGCGCTGATTCGATTGCATCTTTCAGCCGCTGGCTCGCATCGAGCGGATTTCCCAGAGGAGTCGCTGCAAGAACTAGGGCCATATGCGAATCCTCCCATATTCTTTACATAT
>JBDLSZ010000067.1:0-7395 GCA_039799305.1 Actinomycetota bacterium | reverse complement strand
CTTAGACGTACTAGCCCTGGTGTTACTCCAGCCGCTAACTGTTCTTCTGGTGAGAGCTGAGAGTGTGTTGTTGTTGCTGGGTGAATTACCAGTGATCGAACATCACCGATATTTGCAACGTGGCTAAAGAGTTTGAGTGATTCAACAAACTTCTTTCCTGCTTCAACTCCACCCTTGAGTTCAAAGGAGAGAACAGCGCCGGGTCCCTTAGGTGCGTACTTTGCAGCAAGTGCATTCCATGGGGATGACTTCAGCGCTGCGTAGCTCACCTTTTCAACATCAGGATGGGCTTCGAGCCACGTTGCAACTGCCTTAGCGTTTTCAATATGGCGATCCATACGAAGTGAGAGAGTTTCAAGACCTTGTGCAAGCAACCATGCATTAAATGGTGAAACCGCAGCTCCAATATCTCGAAGCAGTTGCAGACGAATCTTGAAGATGTAAGAAAGGTTTGCACCAAATGCAGAACCGACTCCGAGTGCCTGTGAGAAGACGAGGCCGTGATAGCTAGGGTCTGGCTTGTTAAAACCTGGGAAGCGATCTTGGTGCTGTGCATAGTCAAATTTTCCAGCATCGATGATTGCACCAACCACAGCATTGCCATGGCCAGATAGGAACTTAGTTGCTGAGTGAACAACAACGTCTGCACCGAAATCAATTGGCTTGATCAGATATGGGGTTGCAACGGTGTTATCGACAATAAGTGGGACGCCGACTGAGTGAGCAACATCTGCAATAGCCTTGATATCGAGGATTTCATTCTTTGGATTTGCAATAGTTTCACCAAAGAATGCCTTGGTATTTGGCTTTACAGCTTTCTTCCATGATTCTGGGTTATTTGGATCATCAACGAAAGTTACTTCGATACCAAACTTAGGTAGCGTGTAGTGGAATAAGTTATATGTGCCGCCATAGAGGCTTGGGCTAGAAACAATATGGTCACCAGCTTCAGCAACATTGAGAACTGCAAATGTTGTTGCAGCAGATCCTGATGCAAGAAGGAGCGCGGCAACGCCACCTTCAAGGGCGGCAAGACGTTGTTCGACTGCATCCTGTGTTGGGTTCATGATGCGTGTATAGATATTGCCAAGTTCAGCTAAACCAAAGAGGTTAGCCGCGTGTGTGGTGTCGCGGAACTGATACGCAGTTGTTTGATACAACGGAAGTGCGCGTGCACCAGTTGTGGGATCTGCTGTTTGCCCTGCATGAATCTGCAGAGTCTCGAAAGACCAATTGTTAGACATTTTTATCTCCATCGCAGTAGGTGTCCGTTACTAGCGAGAGCGATGTATTCATTAATGAAATTCGCGCTTGCCAGTTAACTGACCTGTTCGTCACCCGGAGCACCCCACCGCGGTGGAGGGTTGCCGTCTACTGAGCCGGGGCTAATACGTAGAACTCGTGAACAGGCAAATATTAACTGGAAGAAATAAAAATGAAAAATCGCCTATCAATCTTCTTTGCAAGTCACTTGCAAGATCACTTCCTAAAGGAGAGATCAGCCTTCTTCATAGCCGTTGTGAGTATGCGAATGGTGTTAGGGCCCATGCCATGCAAATCTTTAATGGCATCCAGGGAAACCTTGCGCAGGTCACTGAGCTTGTAATAGCCCTCATCAATGAGCGCTCTGCGTGCAGGGGCTGAGAGGCCGAGTTCACGCCATGGGCCATCAACGCCTGCATAGGCATCGAGATCTACTTCATTTTGAGTTGAGGCAGATACTGCTCGCGCCGCTTTACGTTCTGCAGCAGCGCGCATGGCTTCGCCACGGAGCTTTTTTATCTTTGCTGGAGATTGCTTTGCCATGGGGCAATTAAATCAATAATTCTGGTGCGGGAGGCGGGACTTGAACCCGCACGCCGGAGCACAAGTTCCTAAGACTTGCGTGTCTGCCATTTCACCACTCCCGCTGGAGTTGCATGCGAAAGATTACGCGTCTTTCGCTGATGCAACAAATCCTTGCGTAATTGCCTAATTTGAGAGTGCGCCACGACGCGAAACCGCGTCAACGCCTGCTGAAACCAAGAGAACTGCACCTGTAACTAGGTATTGAATTCCTGCGCCGTAACCAAGAAGACCCATACCGTTATCAATAACAGCAACAACTAGTCCTCCAAGGATTGCATCACGCATGCGACCTTTTCCGCCGAAGAGTGAAACTCCACCGATCACAGCAGCACCCACTGCATAGAGAAGTGTTGAAGATCCACCAGTAGAAGGTGAGATTGAGTTCATGCGAGATGCAAAGAGCATTCCGGCAACTGCAGCAAGTGCTGAACAGAGTACGAATGCAATAGTGCGCACTCGCTTCACATTAATACCTGCGCGGCGTGCAGCTTCAGCATTTCCACCGACTGCATAGATGTGGCGACCAAAAGCTGTCCTAGATAGCAAGAATGTGCCAGCAATAAGGATGACAAGAATCAGTGGCGCAACAATAGGAACACCTTTAGTGCTATTTGTTGCAGACAGTCCACGTTCTTGATTGAGTTGAAAGACTGCGCCACCTGTAATGATCAGCAAGGCAAGCGTTTTCATCGCCCAGAGCTGCGTTAATTCAACGACAAGTCCTGCTTTGCGACGTGAGTTGATGCGATTGAGGCCGCCCAAAACATAGGCAGCAGATGAAACTGCCCAGAGGATCCACCCTTGCATCGGCGAGAGATTGCTATTTTCAACTGCCAAAATAGTTTTATCTGCAATAGGAATTGTTCCACCTTCACCTGCAAGGAGAAGAAGTACGCCTTGAAAAGCCAAGAATGCGGCGAGTGTGACAACGAATGAGGGAATGCCGAGTCGAGAGACGAGTGTTCCGATTAGAACTCCGAGAAGTCCGCCAACGGCAATACTTGCAGTGAGCGCTGTGTACCAGCTCCAACCTTCATTGGTCACAAGAAGTACAAGAACAGCGCCACACACACCTGATGCGTAACCAGCAGAGAGATCGATTTCGCCGAGAAGAAGGACGAATACAAGGCCCATAGCAATGACAATTACTGGGGCAGCCTGTGTAAGTAGGTTTGCAAAGTTGCGATTGGTGAGGAAGAACTCAGACATCGCACCAAATACTGCAATGAGTGAGATGAGCCCAAGTACGGCAGGAAGAGAACCGATATCTCCAGCCTTCACTCGTGAAAGGTAGTTCGAAGCTGCTCCCTTGAGAGTCTCTTTCTCTAAAGTTGTTTGAGTACTCATTATTTTGTCACTCCTTCAGATTTACCAGTCGTAATCAGTTCGATCACTTGGTTGGTGGTGACATCTGACTTCTTAACCTGCGCTGCCATCTTTCCGAGGTAAAGGGCTGCGATGTTATCTGCGACCTGGAAGATATCAATGAGGTTGTGGCTAATTAGAACAACGGCAAGACCTTTATCTGCAAGGCGGCGAACGAGATTGAGTACCTGTTCTGTTTGAGCAACGCCGAGTGCAGCTGTTGGCTCATCCAGTACAACTACCTTTGAATTCCAGAGAACTGCGCGAGCGATAGCAACTGTCTGGCGTTGACCTCCAGAGAGAGATGAAACGGTTTGGCGAATAGATTTCACTGTTCGCACATTGAGACCATCGAGAGTCTTACGAGCAAGGGACTCCATGGAAGTTTCGTTAAGAGTGATGCCCTTCTTCTCTTCACGGCCAAGGAACATATTGTGAACAATGTCGAGGTTGTCACAGAGGGCAAGGTCTTGATAAACGATTTCGATGCCGAGCGCAGTAGCTGCTCTAGGTCCATCGATGGTGACGTTATTGCCTTCAAAGAGGAAATCGCCACTTTCTGGTGTGTAGATACCAGCAATGCATTTAATGAGAGTGGACTTACCGGCTCCGTTGTCGCCAACAAGAGCGGTCACCTGTCCTGGGTAGACATCGAAGTCAACATCTTTTAAAACATGGACTGGACCGAAGGACTTGTTGATTCCTTTGAGCGATAGCAACGGTGTGCTCATGAGCGCCTCTCGATATGCGGGTGAAAAATACTTTCTTAACTTATTAATGCGAATCCGGCCCGAGGAAACCCTCGGACCGGATTCTTAAGCATTAGCTATGTAAGGCTATGGAATCTAATGAATTAGATACCGTTCTTCTTACATACAGCTTCTGTTGCAATCTTACATACAGCTTCACGTGTCTGGAAGCCATCAGCGATGACAACCTTGACGTTAGCCTTTGTGATTCCAACTGGAACAAGAAGAACTGATGGAACATCACGCTTTCCATCGTTTGTCTTTCCTGTTGCGTTAGCAACCTTAGTTCCCTTGATCAATGCGATCGCGAGAGCTGCAGCTCCGTTAGCTTCCTGCTTTACAGCCTTGTAAACGGTGTTTGAAAGGTCACCAGTAAGGATTGCTGCAAGTCCGTCTGCTGTTGCATCCTGACCTGATACGCATACCTTGCCGTTAAGACCGTTCTTCTTAAGAACTGCAACTGCTGCAAGTCCAAGACCTTCGTTAGCTGATACAACTGCATCAAGCTTTCCGCCTGCCTTTGTGAGCTGCTGTTCGAAGATAACTCCACCCTTAGCGTTGTCCCAATCTGGAACAGCCTGATCGTCAACAAGTGTGTAAGCACCTGACTTGATTGATGGGCGAAGAACAGAGTCGTAACCCTGCTTGAAGAGTGTTGCGTTGTTATCTGTTGGTGAACCGTTCAAGTAAACGATAGAAGCCTTCTTCTTACCAGCCTTATCGAGACATGACTTGATGCCTTGTCCTTGAAGCTTGCCAACTGCAACGTTATCGAATGAAACGTAGTATGAAGCTGATCCTGCAAGTGTTAGACGATCGTAATCGATTGTCTTAACGCCAGCCTTTGCAGCCTTTGCCTGGATAGCAGCTGTTGATGGTGAATCAAGTCCAGCCATGATCAAGACCTTGACGCCCTTAGCAAGCATCTGATCTGCGATTGTTGCGAACTTTGCCTTGTCGCCATTTGCATTCTGAATGTCAGCTGTTACGCCAGCCTTCTTAAATGCTGCAGCAAGGAATGGACGGTCAGCAGTTTCCCAGCGAGCTGATGAAGCAGCATCAGGAAGGATTACGCCAACCTGTGCGCCAGCAGCAGAAGCTGTTGATGCTGAAACGAAGCCTGTGAGTGCAAGTGCAGCTGATGCGATGACCGCTGCTACTGCGTTACGACGCTTTGTCATGTATGTAGTGACCTTTCGAAAAGTCGAAAACCCAGAAAGAAGATTTTTCATTTCTGTTTATGGCCTACGACGGGTGAAGTAAAGGTATTAGCCCCTGGCCTGCAAAAGATACGGATATCGGCTAACGATTTGGTAACGCTTGGCTCCTATATGGGCGACGTCACACATGCGTGAACGGGTAACCTTGCCTCATGCCCAGCCTTGCAGATCAGCTCTCAGCCAATATTCAGGCTGTCATTGCGGCTGCATTCTCAAAGGGGCTCATTGAGGGAAGTGCACCTGAGAGCATCACTCTTGAACGGCCTAAAAATCGCGATCATGGCGACTATGCCACCTCCATTGCACTTCAGTTAGCCAAGGCTGCCGGCAAGAATCCGCGCGAGATTGCCACAATTCTTCAAGGTGCGATTGCATCCATTGCAGGTGTGAGCAAGGTAGAAATCGCAGGACCAGGATTTATCAACATCACCTTAGATCGCGCAAGCCAAGCTGAACTTGTGCGCACCATTCTTACCAATAGATATGAATACGGTCGAGGCGCAGCGTTAAATGGCGTGAAGATCAACCTTGAATTCATTAGCGCCAATCCAACTGGACCGTTGCACTTAGGTCATACGCGATGGGCAGCGGTGGGTGATTCACTCGGTCGTGTTTTAAGCGCAGCGGGAGCACAGGTAACACGTGAGTTCTATATCAACGACCGTGGTCGCCAGATGGATTTGTTTGGTCAATCTGTTCAAGCAGCAGCCCAAGGAAAGCCGATTCCGGAAGATGGCTACCAAGGGGATTACATTGCAGATTTGGCAAAGGAAGTAATTGCTGCCAATCCAAAAATTTCAACGAGTGAAGAGTTTCGTGAGGCTGCATATAAAGTCCAGCTCGCACAGCAACAAAAAGTTCTTGAAAGCTTCCACACTAAGTTCGATATCTGGTTCTCAGAGCGCTCGCTTCACGAAACGGGTGCAGTCGAGCATGCAGTTGCGAAACTGCGCACACAAGGACATGTCTTTGAACTAGATGGCGCAGTCTGGCTTCGCACAACTGATTTTGGAGATGATAAAGATCGCGTCATTTTGAAAGAAGATGGTGACCTCACATACTTCGCTTCAGATACTGCTTATTACATCAATAAGCGCGAACGAGGATTTGATATCTGTATCTACATGCTGGGCGCTGACCACCATGGATATATCCATCGCCTTAAGGCAACTGCTGCATGCGCAGGAGATGATGCCAATTACAACGTTGAAATCATGATTGGCCAGCTTGTAAAGATTATGGAAGGTGGGCAGGAGCTCAAGCTTTCAAAGCGCGCTGGCACCATCATTACTCTTGAAGAACTGGTTGAAAAGGTGGGTGTTGATGCTGCTCGCTACACACTCATTCGTTATCCCGTTGATACGCCGATGGTGATGGATATCGATGTCTTGCGCCGCAATACAAATGAGAATCCCGTGTATTACGTGCAGTACGCACACGCCCGCATCGCAGGAGTCTTGCGCAATACGGCTGAACTTGGAATTAAATCTGATCTTGCCGCATTTGATCCAGCCCAGCTCTCACATGATCGTGAGAATGAATTACTTGGCGCCCTTGCCGAATATCCACGTGTAGTTGCAAGCGCCGCAGAATTTCGTGAACCACACCGCGTTGCGCGATATCTTGAAGAGCTAGCTGGGGTCTATCACGGCTTCTATGCAGATTGCCGAGTTCTTCCCTTGGGTGATGAAACAATTGCACCTATTCATTCAGCGCGTGCAGCGTTGTCCGCAGCAACGATGCAAGTCATTGCTAATGGTCTTGATCTATTGGGTGTCTCTGCACCGGAGAGGATGTAGCGATGTCGATGTGGTCAAAGAATGCATCCCGTGCTGGCGGAACTCTTAGCCTTGCAGGAATTCCTGCTGCGCAATTAGCAAAAGAGTTTGGTACCCCAACATTCTTCCTCGATGAAGATGCATATCGTGCGCGTGCTCTTGCTTGGCATAACGGACTGCAATCTGAATTTGGCGCACATGCAGGCACTGTGTACTACGCAGCAAAGTCCTTTATCTGTACTGCTGTAGCACAGTGGATTGCAGATATCGGAATCGGTATCGATGTGTGCACTGGGGGAGAACTAGCTGTTGCACTCAACGGTGGAATTGATCCCAAGAAGATTGAAGTACACGGCAACAATAAATCTGTAGCTGAAATAGATCGCGCAGTCTCGGTTGGCGTTAAGACCATCGTGATGGACTCACTCTTTGAAA
>JBDLSZ010000066.1:0-6025 GCA_039799305.1 Actinomycetota bacterium | reverse complement strand
CGAATGTGCAGACGCTGCGATCGCGCGGCTATTTCGTTATGGATCCAGATGTGGGAGCGCTGACATCAGGAGATGTTGGTCAAGGACGATTCCCAGAGACTGCTCGAATTTTGGAGGAGTTCTCATCGCTTACGCAATCACGAGCGGATCTACTTGGCAAGAAAGTTTTGATTACAGCAGGCGGAACTCGTGAAGCAATTGATCCTGTGCGCTTCATCGGTAATCAATCTTCGGGCAAGCAAGGATATGCCGTTGCTCGAGCCGCACTACAGCGCGGAGCGGAAGTAACTCTTATCGCAGCCAATACATCACTTTCTGATATTGAAGGAGTGCGCATTATCAAAGTTGAAAGTGCGTCGCAGATGTTGAGCTCACTGGAGAGTGAATTCTCGCAAGCAGATATTCTTGTTATGTCAGCAGCTGTCGCAGATGCACGTCCATCGCAGATCGCAGATATGAAGATTAAGAAGAGTGACTATACAAATATTGCACTCGTTGAAAACCCCGATTTATTGCGCACAATTGCTGCCTCTAAGAGGGGTCAAATCATCGTTGGTTTCGCTGCTGAGACCTCTGAAGATCTTCAAGTTGCGAGAGAGAAGATGGATGCCAAAGGCGCTGATGTTCTCTATCTCAATGATGTCTCGGCGGGGGATATCTTTAATAGCGAGACAACTCGTGGCTATATCCTCGCAAAAGGTAAGGAACCGTCGAAGGTGTCGCAGACCACCAAGGACACGCTAGCTCACCAACTACTCGATGAAGCACTTCTTCAGTTAGGTTAGGACAATGTCAAAACGCCTCTTCACCTCAGAATCAGTCACCGAAGGCCATCCGGATAAGATCGCAGATCAGATCTCGGATGCCATCCTAGATTCACTCCTTGAACAAGATCCTTCAAGCCGTGTCGCAGTGGAAACGCTCATCACAACCGGTCAAGTTCACGTTGCTGGTGAAGTAACCACTAATGGTTACGCCGATGTCATGGGAATCGTTCGCGATACTGTGATTGGAATTGGATATGACTCATCTGTAAAGGGTTTTGACGGAAATAGCTGTGGCGTTTCCATCTCCATTGGTCAGCAGTCTCCTGACATCGCGCAAGGCGTCGATGATGCATTTGAACACCGCGTTTCATCAGCTGTTGATCCACTGGATCTTCAGGGTGCTGGCGATCAAGGGCTCATGTTTGGTTACGCATGCGATGACACAAAAGAGTTGATGCCACTACCAATCTGGCTCGCGCATGAATTAGCACAACAGCTTTCTAAGGTCCGTAAGTCTGGCGCACTCCCATACCTTCGCCCAGATGGTAAGACGCAGGTAACTATTGAGTATGACGGTGATAAGGCTGTCGCACTCGATACTGTTGTTATCTCAAGCCAGCACTCAGAAGAAGTCGATGTTATTAAGCAGCTGACTCCTGAAATTATTGCTCAGGTGATTGATCCGGTGTTAGCAAAGATTGATTTACCTCGTAAAGATATGCGTACTCTAATCAACCCAACAGGTCGCTTCGTTATTGGTGGCCCTATGGGAGATGCTGGACTGACTGGCCGCAAAATCATTGTTGATACTTATGGAGGAATGGCTCGCCACGGTGGCGGTGCATTCTCAGGTAAGGATCCATCGAAGGTTGATCGCTCTGCAGCCTACGCAATGCGCTGGGTGGCAAAGAATGTTGTCGCTGCAGGTCTTGCTCGACGTTGTGAGGTTCAAGTTGCCTATGCAATCGGTAAAGCTCAGCCAGTCGGTGTTTTCGTGGAAACTTTCGGAACAGAGACTGTTCCAGTCCAGAAGATTCAGAATGCTGTGACAACGGTCTTCGATCTTCGTCCTGCTGCAATCATCCGTGACTTGAATTTGAAACGTCCTATCTATTCTCAGACTGCTGCTTACGGACACTTTGGTCGCGAGCTTCCTAACTTCACATGGGAAGTAACAAATCGCGTCGCAGAGCTACAAGCAGCTGTTAAATAGCAGAAGGAATTAATCTGTGGCACTCACGCGGCCACTACGCCTGAAGTCTGAGGTGGCAAAACTTCGCCCTGAAGTAAGTTCATCTGATTTGCCGGTTGCCCGCGTATGGGTTGATTCAGGTGTTTTCCATCTTGATCAACACTTTGACTATCTTGTTCCAGATAATTTATCACCCCTAGTTAAGACAGGTATTCGGATTCAGGTTCCATTCCATGGACGAGAAGTTGAAGCTCTCGTGATTGCAAGAATTGCGCAGTCAGACTCGCCAGTTCTCAAATCGATTTCAAAGGTGATTTCTCCACATTCAGTAGCGACTTCCGAATCACTGTCATTGATCGAAGCTGCGGCTCATCGCTGGGCAGCGCATCCTTATGACATTCTGCGATCAGCTATTCCTCCTCGTGTTGCCTCAGTGGATAAGGAGAGCTTCCACGTCTCTGATTCAAACATGAGCGTGGGTAAGGTAAAGCGAACATATATTCAGATTCCGCCCGTTGCCAATCGCTTTGATTTCATTGCAACTTTGGTTCGAAATTCATCTATTAAGGGCTCAACCCTGATTGTCGTTCCTGATTCTCGTTCGGCTCACTACTTGCATTTACTTGTGAAGGGTTCGCTTCTTCTTGATTCAACGCTTGAGAGATCAGAGCGATATCGAAACTTTCTGCAGATTCGAAACGGTAGAGATCTGATCGTTATTGGAACGCGAAGTGCAATATTTGCACCCATTGCTGACTTGTCCTCGATCGTGGTCATCGATGAGGGCTCAGAGAGCCATTATGAGCCGCGAACCCCGGGATGGAATGTTAGGGATGTTGCGATTCTTAGATCGATGCAAGCAAATCTTTCACTGAGCTTTGTTGGTTACTCACCGAGCTCAGAGGCGGCACGACTGATAGAGACGAAGTGGATGGACTATTCAGCCGTCAAATCCCGCATTAACGTTGCAGCATTTGCGCAGACTCACGGTGAACTATTGCCAAGTCGCTTAATGTCAGAGATTCGCAAAGCGATGAAAGTTGGACCAATCCTTTTCCTGTCTCCCCGTAAGGGTTACTCGCAGGCGATCACATGTTCTAAATGTCGCAATGTCGCTCTCTGCTCATGTGGAGGAAAACTCACGCAGAAGAGCAACCAGTCTGCTGTGCAATGTGTGATCTGCGCTCAGTCTGTTGCAGAATGGAAATGCACGTGGTGTCAGGGGACGACGCCGTTTCTATTAGGGCGAGGCAGTGAACGCTTTGCATATGAAATCGGTGCCGCATTTGCGGGCACAACGATAGTGCAATCATCTGCAGAGAATATGATTGATAGGTTTGAGGAGAAGAACGGCTTTGTCATCGCGACTCCAGTTGCTACTCCGTTGGCAGTGAACGGATATGCAATGGTGATCATTCTCGAGGGAGAGCGTTTCTTTACGCAATCAGATATTCGAGCTCATGAGCGAAGCCGGGAGACTTTTTTTTCCACCGCAGCAATGGCTTCCGAGAAGGGTTCAGTGGCTCTGGTGATGGCGAGTGATCATCCGATTATTGGAGCTATTGCTTCATGGAAGCCATCATTGATTTCACAACGCGAGCTGCGTGAGCGGCTAGAGGTTCATCTACCGCCCTTTACGCGCGCTATTACCTTGGATATCGATAGTTCAGAGTCACAATCACTGCTTCGAGGATTGAAGAAATCTCAAGAAGATGGCCGCCTTCCCGCCTCCACAACAATTCTTGGGCCATCACAACTGAAGGCAGATGTGGATCGCATCGTCGTATTGACGCCGCTAGTTGATGGTGAAGAACTCGTTTCATTGCTGCACGAATTTCAACGCAGAAGAAGTTCGTCGAAGAAGACGCTCGCATCCATACGTATTGATCCATATTCACTATCTCGATAGTAGGATTAGCACATGTCCATCAAGCCAATTCGCCACTTCGGAGATCCCGTCCTTGTGACACCGGCCTCTGAAGTCACTGACTTTGATAAAGAGCTACGCGTGTTGGTTAAAGACCTCACCGAAACAATGCTGGATGCGCCCGGCGCAGGCTTAGCCGCTCCGCAGATTGGTGTTCCACTGCGAGTTTTCGTATGGGATGTGGATGAAGCACTTGGCCATCTGATCAATCCCACGTTAGAACTGAGCGATGATATGCAGGATGGCGATGAAGGATGCTTAAGTTTTCCCGAGTTGGTCTATCCAACTCCTCGAGCATTTAGAGCAGTTGCTAAAGGTTTCAATATGCATGGAGAGCCTGTGATTGTTGAAGGCACCGAACTTCTTGCGCGAGCTCTGCAACATGAGACGGATCATCTCAATGGCATCCTCTTTATCGATCGGCTTTCAGAGGATGATCGCAAGTTAGCAATGAAGGAGATTAGAGAATCCGATTGGTTTGGAATGGCTAGTGCAATCGGCGGTCAGCCACAGATCAAAGTATCACCACATGATCTCTTTGGCAGAGGGCTGTAATTGAAGATTATTGTGGCGGCAACGCCAGAAGTTGCAGTTCCAACTCTTAACTGGCTACTCGATTCCGAGCATATTCTCGTTGCAGTAATCACCCAGCCTGATCGACCAGCAGGGCGTGGTCGTGAACTCAAAGAATCAGTAATTTCGACGTGGGCAAGAGAGAACTCTGTTCCCTGTTTCAAACCAGCGAACGTCGCTGAGACCGCACTTCTTGTAAATGATTGCGATCTGCTTCTCACCATCGGATATGGAGTGTTACTTCCTGCTGAGATTCTTGGATTACCTCATCATGGATGCCTCAACCTGCATTTTTCACTCCTACCGCGATGGCGAGGAGCAGCGCCGGTTCAACGAGCCATTGAAGCCGGGGATTCACTCTCTGGCGTAACTGTCTTCCAATTGGATGAAGGAATGGATACTGGACCAATATTTTCCACCAAGAGATTCGCACTCGATGCTGACATTACAAGTGATGAGCTCTTCCTTGAGCTAGCAGCTCTAGGAGTTGAAGCTGTTGAAGAATCTTTACAAGATATTACGCAGGGGAAGAGACCGATTGCCCAACCAAAGGAAGGCGGAACAAGGGCGTTGAAGATTACGAAACAAGAGTGTGAGATTGATTGGAGCCAAGACGCTCAGATAATCTCGCAAAAGATCCGTGCCTTCACATCAGTACCTGGTGCTTGGACTCGTTTTCGTGCAGACACAGTCAAGGTCGACTCAGTCGCAATTACTGAACTCTCATTTGCTCCTGGTTCTATCCAGGTGATCGATAAGGTGCTCTTTGTTGGTACTGGTTCTCAGGCCATCTCGATCGGATATTTAACCCCCTCAGGTAAATCGCGGATGGATGCAAATTCCTGGCTTAATGGAGCTCGCATCGCAGAGGGCGATCACTTTGGTTAAAGCCCGCAGGGATTCATTTAAATCACCTAAGCCAGATGCCCCACGCGTTCTGGTCTATGACATTTTCTCTGAGGTCAATCGACGTGGGGGATACTCGAACCTTCTTCTCCCACAAGCGCTCAATGCGAGCAATTTCGAACAACGAGATAAGGGATTTGCGACAGAACTGCTCTATGGAACATTGCGTATGCAGGGTCGCCACGACTACATCCTTGCTCAAGTTTCAGATCGCCCTTGGAGTGAAGTTGATGAGGGAATCGTAGATATTTGTCGCTTGGGAGTCCATCAACTCTTCGAAATGCGCGTTGCAACCCATGCTGCTGTTTCAGCAACAGTTGAGCTAGCTCGCAAAGTCATAGGAGAATCGAAGGCATCATTCGTCAATGCAATTCTTCGCAAGGTTAGTGCCAAATCGTTGGAAGAGTGGATGGAACCAGTTCTCCTGATTAGCGATCCAGTCTCTCGCCTCTCTATTCAATATTCGCATCCTGAATGGATTGTCTCGGCCTATTTTGATCTCCTGAAAGACTTCGACCGTGTTGAAGCAGAACTGTCTGCAAATAATGTCCCGGCAATGCCAACACTTGTCTCATGGCCAGGATCATCAACGCAGGAAGAGTTGGTCGCTGAAGGCGGTGTAGCAACTCGGTATTCGCCCTACGGTGCAAAATTTGATGG
>JBDLSZ010000065.1:0-7454 GCA_039799305.1 Actinomycetota bacterium | reverse complement strand
TGTTGGCGCTTGAGCTCAGAGAGCAGCACTGCTGCGATATCTGGATCTTGCTTGGAAAGAAGTGTGAAATCAGGGCCATAGAAGGTTTCGGACATGGCGATAGCCTAATAGTTCTGGCCCTATTTTTCTTTACAGCATCGAAATGCGCGGGGCGACCTTTTCCATCTCATCCATCGAAATAGCGCCTTCGCGCACTAGGCGCACGCCTCCAGAATCGGCTTCGATGATGGTGGAGCGCGGGCCAGATTTAAGGGCGCCATTGTCAAAGATGACGGCAACGCTCCAATCCTTTACCTGCGTGCGATCAATCTTGAGCATAGGTTCTTCACCTGCGCTAGATGCACTTGCAACAGCAAGTGGGCCAGATGCTTTCAAAAGTGCACGAACAAATTTAGATTTTGGAACGCGCACGTTAAACCAATCTAAATCTTTATCATCACCAAGATCCCAATTGAGAACAGAGCTAGGTCTGAGGGTTACGGATAGAAGTCCGGGCCAGAATTTATTGCAGAGATCTTGTGTCTCAGGTGATACATCGCGTGAAATTCCTTTCACAGTATCCAAGCTATGAGCAAGTACTTGTGCCACTACGCCAGTTTTATCTCCACGCAGAACATGCATTGCGCGCACAGCAAATGGTGAGAATGCATCTGCGAGATAGACATAGCCATGTTCGAGGGGAGCAACAATGACAAACCCTGCTTGAATTTCTTTGAGAGCGCGAGCAACATGCTTTGCCTGTTCACCCTGTTTGAGGTCAATGCGTGGCATCGCTATCTCCTCACTGCTGTCGTAAATCGCGGGCGGCCCGTTAAATCCTGATGCAGAAGAATATCTGTGAAATCAGCGCTGAGTACATCTGCAATAGCCGGGCCTTGCTCTTCATGATGCTCAATAGCGAGAAAGCCACCCTCTTTAAGTAGTCGGCTCGCAGTTGAGATGAATAGACGTGGTGCTTTCATCCCATCTACTCCCCCATAGAGTGCGATTGCAGGTTCATGCTCTGCAACATCGCGAGGCAGCTCTTGCGAATCAGGAACATAGGGCGGATTGGCAATCACCACATCACACTTGACGCCATCGAGAGCGGTTGCAACATCGCTTTCAAGAATGCGCACCTTCTCATCAATGAAGGAGACATTCTCTTTAAGCCAGTAAATTGCTTCAGGACTCTTCTCCACAGCAATGACATGGGTGTGTGGTGCCTCGGTTGCAATAGCAAGTGCCAGTGCACCAGAGCCTGATCCAAGATCGACAACACTGACTGCGCCACTTAACTTCTCAATATAAGTAAGTACAGATTCGACAAGTAGTTCACTCTCAGGACGTGGAACGAGAACGCCAGGGCCCACTTTGATTTCTAGATGACGAAAATATGCGACCCCCGTTAGGTATTGCAGTGGCTCATGAGCGCAGCGACGGTCAAGCAACTTCCAGAAAGTCTCTTCAACAATGGCCATATCGCCAATTGCTGTCAGCGCATTTTCAACGGTGAGTGGATTATGAAGATCCATCCGCGAAATTCCTAAAGTGTGTGCAAGCAATATCTCTGCTTCCACTTCAGCAAAACCCGCCGCAGATAGTTGTTCTTTTCCGCCTCGCAAGAATTCTTTAAAGGTCAGTTCCATAAGGGCTACTTAATTCGTTGATGAAAGCTTTGCGGCTCTATCGGCATCAAGTAGTGCCTGCACGACTTCATCGAGTTCACCATTGAGGACGGCATCTAAGTTATTTGCCTTGTAATTCACGCGGTGATCACTGAGGCGATTTTCTGGGTAGTTATATGTGCGAATGCGCTCTGAGCGATCAACGGTGCGCACCTGGCTCTTTCGCTCTGCCATGGCCACTGCCTCTGCCTTTTCTTGCGCATCGGCAAGAAGACGAGCACGCAAGATACGTAGCGCTGATTCCTTATTTTGCAGCTGAGATTTTTCGTTCTGACAAGAGACAACAATGCCGGTTGGAACGTGGGTCAATCGCACAGCAGAGTCGGTGGTATTTACTGACTGTCCGCCAGGACCTGATGAGCGATAGACATCTACGCGCACATCATTCATATTGAGCTCAACATCAACTTCCTCTGCTTCAGGTAGAACGAGCACACCAGCTGCAGATGTGTGAATACGTCCCTGGCTTTCAGTTTCAGGAACGCGCTGCACGCGGTGCACGCCGCCTTCGAATTTAAGGCGGGCATAAGGAGTCGTTCCAGGCTCTGGTGTTCCCTTTGATTTCACTGCCATAGAAATATCTTTATATCCACCGAGCTCTGATTCGGTCATATCGATAATTTCAATCTTCCAGCCACGCTTTTCTGCATAGCGCTGATACATACGAACTAAATCCCCTGCAAAGAGAGCAGATTCATCTCCGCCAGCACCAGCTTTAACTTCAATAATCACATCGCGATCATCATTGGGATCGCGTGGAAGTAAGAGTTCTTCTAACTTATCCGCTGCTGCTTCAACAACAATCTCCATCGCTGGAATTTCAGAGGCAAAGGAATCATCTTCTAGGGCCATCTCTTTAGCGGCCTCTAAATCATCGGCTGCAGATTTCCAAGCATTAAATCCTGCAACGACAGGTCCAAGCTGGGCGTAACGGCGACCGAGCTTGCGGGCATTGCCTTGATCTTCGTGGATTGAAGGATCGGCCATCTTTAACTCAAGCTCTTGATATTCACGCACCATCTCATGCGCTGACGCAAAACGATCGTTAGCCATATGACCTCATCCTTTCTCTCTCGTTGAATATACGTTCTTTGGAGAAATAAAAAGACCGCGCCGCAACCTTTCGGCTGCGATGCGGTCTCTTTAGAAAGCTAGTTAGCTGCTTTTTTACCGAAACGCTCTTCGAACTTAGCGACGCGTCCACCAGTATCAAGGATGCGCTGCTTACCTGTGTAGAACGGGTGACAGACTGAGCAAACTTCAACGTAGATAGAACCGCTTGCAACTGTTGAGCGGGTAACAAACTTTTCACCGCAACCACAAGTTACTTGAGTATCTTTGTACTCTGGGTGGATATCTTTTCTCATATTCTTCATTTCCTTTTCTTGAGTCTGGGTCCAGCCGCAGCTGGTGAACCAGGTCATCGCCATCAGGTGTGGCAATAGGCCGTAATTCTCTCCTATAGGCCGTAAACCACAAAATCCGGGCTGGATTTGGGCTTACTTGCTGTCGTCAGGTCCTGACGTTGTCTTCTGGATCTGCATCAAGAATTCGACGTTGGACTTAGTGCCCTTCATCTTCTCAAGCAAGAGCTCAAGAGCTGCTTGTGGTTCGAGTGCGTGAAGCACGCGACGAAGCTTCCAGACAATGTTGAGTTCTTCGGCTCCCATAAGGATTTCTTCCTTACGTGTTCCTGATGCAACAACGTTGACTGCAGGGAAGATGCGCTTATCAGCCATTCTGCGATCGAGGATGAGCTCCATATTTCCAGTGCCCTTGAACTCTTCGAAGATTACTTCATCCATACGTGAACCTGTGTCAACAAGTGCTGTTGCAAGGATGGTCAGTGATCCACCATCTTCAATATTTCGAGCTGCACCGAAGAACTTCTTTGGTGGATAAAGAGCTGCTGAATCAACACCACCGGAAAGGATGCGGCCTGATGCAGGAGCTGCGATGTTATACGCGCGACCCAAACGAGTGATTGAGTCGAGAAGAACAACAACATCGTGGCCCATTTCAACCAGGCGCTTTGCGCGCTCGATTGCAAGCTCTGCAATTGTTGTGTGGTCATCTGCAGGACGGTCGAAGGTTGAAGCAATAACTTCACCCTTCACGCTGCGCTGCATATCGGTAACTTCTTCTGGGCGCTCATCAACGAGAACAACCATTAAGTGACACTCAGGGTTATTTGTTGTGATCGCATTGGCAATTGCTTGCAAGACCATGGTCTTACCAGCCTTAGGAGGCGAAACAATTAGTCCGCGCTGACCCTTACCAATAGGTGCAATCAAATCGATAACGCGAGTTGTCAGAATGTTTGGCTCAGTCTCAAGGCGTAGACGCTCTTGAGGATAGAGAGGAACAAGCTTTCCAAACTCAACGCGGCCACGTGCTTCTTCATATGGCAATCCGTTGATTGTTTCTAGAGTAATAAGTGGGTTGTATTTCTGGCGAGTTTCACCTTCGCGTAATTGGCGAACCTGACCTGTTACAACATCTCCCTTACGAAGACCGTACTTACGTACCTGTCCTTGTGAGACATAGACATCATCAGGTCCTGGAAGGTATCCACCCGTGCGAATAAATGAGTAGTTATCCATGATGTCAACGAGGCCACCAACTGGGACCAAGACATCATCTTCACCAATTACTGGTTCGCGCTCTTCGCGGTTGCCGCGTTCACGATTGCCACGATCACGACCACGGTTGCGATCACGACCACGGTTGCGACCACCACGGTCATCGCGGTCATTGCTGCGCTCATTATTCGATGGTGCGTTCTCTGATGAATTTTCTTCATCATCGCCCTCATCGGATGAGTTATCTGAATTCTTATTATCGCGATTGCTCTTCTTAGCATTGCGCGCTTCACGGCGAGCTTCGCGTTCTGCCTTAGCTGCTTCGCGGTTTGATGACTGAAGATCTGCAATTGCTGTGACGAGATCATCCTTCTTAAGCTTTGCTGCACCGTCGATACCGAGCTGAGACGCAACTTCCTTTAACTTGGGAAGGGTCATGCTTGAGAGCTCTGGACTGCTAGAACGAACTGGTTCTGTTGTTGTCATGTATTTCTTTTCACTTTGGGGCTAACCATATGAGTCGAGCCCTGGGATTTATGTTCTGGATTTTTACTACTTAGATTTATCAATTCTTAAAGTTGACCCTTAACTTACGGGGCTGAACTGATGGTAAAACTATAGCAGGGTGGCTCCACGGCTAGCAATTTCGAGAGATTTACCCTCAAATTTCGCTCCACCAGCGCGTGCAAGCTGAGTAGTTTCATCATCACCTTCTGTGTGAAGGGCAAGCACTGTTGGCCCAGCACCTGAGATACATGCAGCAATTCCTGCAGCACGTAGCTTTGTCATCAAGGCAAATGAAGATGGCATCGCTTCTTGGCGATATGACTGATGCAAGAAATCTTCTGTTGCTGTGAAGAGTAGGTCTGGGCGGATCGTAAGCGCCTGTGTCATCAGCGCTGCATTAGTTGTATTGCGCTGAGCATCTGCAAATGAAATTGATTCAGGCAACATCTTGCGCGCCTTCGACGTTGCTAGCGGGCTTGCCGGAATAAATGCCATCACTTTGATGCGTGGATCTACTGGCAGGTGCACTGCGTGAGCCACAGCTTTACCCTTTACAAGATCCTGCCATGCAATTGTTGCTCCGCCAAAGAGCGCTGCAGCAACATTGTCAGGATGGCCTTCCATCTCACTTGCAAGATTCAAAAGAACTTCATCGCTCATCTTGTCTGAGCCTGTTAGTACTAGTGAACGAGCAAGAACGAGCCCACCAACAATTGCAGATGCTGAAGATCCAAGTCCGCGACCATGTGGGATGACATTGAGTGCACGCACTGCAAGTCCCTTGGGACGACCACCTAGGTAATCAAAACCCTTATTGATTGCCTTCACAAGTAAATTCTTATCTGTGCGAGGAACTTCATCAGATCCTTCGCCGGTGACGTCAATATCGAGTCCACCTTCATCAAGGATTTGTGCGACATATCGGTCATACATTCCAAAAGCTAAACCGAATGAATCAAAGCCTGGGCCTAAGTTGGCAGAAGTTGCAGGAACCTGCACCTGCATCGGATTAGCTTTAAATGTTGGCTTGGCCATGGGGCAATTGTTTCTCTAGTTCTTCACTAAGCCAAGGGCTTTAGCTGCTGCATCTGCATTGACTGGAACGACCACAGGATCTACAGCGCCTTCAAGTGCCCACGGAATATCTTTCAGGCCATTGCCTGTGCAGGTAATGACGATTGTCTTATCTTTAGGAAGCTTTCCAGCGTTCTTATATTTAATAAGCCCTGCAAGGCCTGCAGCCGATGATGGCTCACAGAAGATTCCCTCCTTTGATGCAAGAAGGTGATAGGCAGCAAGAATTTCTTCATCAGTCACAGAATCAATAAGTCCGCCTGATTCATCGCGGGCAGCAATTGCTTGATCCCATGACGCTGGATTTCCAATACGAATTGCTGTTGCAATGGTCTCTGGCTTTGCAACGGGCTTGCCTGTGACAAGAGGCGCCGCACCTGCTGCTTGGAATCCCCACATCTGTGGCAACTTCTTTGAGATCTTGTCATTACGGTATTCGTTATAGCCCCTCCAGTATGCAGTGATATTTCCTGCATTACCGACTGGCAGTGTGTGGATATCTGGAGCATCGCCCAACATATCGACGACTTCAAAGGCTGCTGTCTTCTGACCTTCGATGCGATATGGGTTTACTGAATTCACAAGAGAGACGGGATAGTGCTCAGAGAGATCGCGAGCAAGAACGAGACAATCATCAAAGTTTCCATCAACTTGGAGCAACTTTGCACCATGCACGACTGCTTGCGCGAGTTTGCCCAGCGCAATCTTGCCCTCAGGAATAAGAACAACAGGAACCATTCCAGCTTTGACTGCATAGGCAGCCGCTGATGCCGATGTATTTCCAGTTGAAGCACAGATAACTGCCTTGGCACCATCTTCTGCAGCCTTTGTAATCGCCATTGTCATTCCGCGATCTTTAAAAGAACCTGTTGGGTTAATTCCTTCAAACTTCACCCAAACATTGTTACCCAGCATTTCAGAGAGAACGCATGCATAGATAAGAGGTGTGCCACCTTCACGCAAAGTAACGATGGGAGTCTTTGCAGATACAGGTAGGCGATGGCGATATTCCTCAATCACTCCGCGCCACTGATGCGCACCAGACTTCTTTGAAAAGATGCCCATTAGGAGATAGCTCCCTCAACACGAATAACGCTAGAAATCTTTGTCACCATCGGCATCTTCTCTAGAGCTTGAACAGTTGCTTTGAGTTCGCCTTCTGTTGCTCGGTGAGTCACGATGATGAGTTCGGCATCTTGATGGCGGCCATTTTGATCAACAGTCTGGATAGAGACGCCTTGATCTGCAAATACCTTGGCAATTGCAGCTAAAACACCTGATTTATCTTCTACCTCAAGGCGAATAAGAAACTTTGTCTTGGTTGTTTCAATCGGTGCAATATCGCGATCTGCATAATCTGTCTCGCGCTGACCAATTGAGTTCAGGGCGATGTGTCTAGAGACTGCAACGATGTCACCCAAAATTGCAGATGCGGTTGGTTGTCCACCAGCACCGCGACCATAGAACATCAAGGGCCCTGCAGATTCTGCTTCGATAAAGACAGCATTAAATGCATCGCGCACAGATGCAAGAGGGTGGCTCTTATCAATCATGACTGGGTGCACACGCACTGAAATTTCATCTGCTGGTGTGAGCTCTGCAATGGCGAGCAACTTAATGACGT
>JBDLSZ010000064.1:0-3394 GCA_039799305.1 Actinomycetota bacterium | reverse complement strand
TTACATTTCCTGGAACTCAGAGTGATTCACTCTTGCTACTGATGGATTCACAGAAAGTTTCCTGTTCCACAGGTGCTGCCTGCACAGCAGGCGTTCATCGCCCCAGCCATGTCTTGATGGCTATGGGCCTTACAGATGTGGTCTCACAATCATCACTGCGTTTCTCATTCGGTTCAACAAATACAACAGGTGATGTTGAGTATGCGCTCTCAGTGTTGCCTGATGTGATTGAGCGCGGGCTAGCAGCACATGCGGTGGGCAAGAAGTGAAGATCATTGCAGCCATGAGCGGTGGCGTTGATTCAGCTGTTGCTGCAGCGCGCGCAGTTGAGGCAGGACATGAAGTTATTGGCGTGCACCTAGCTCTATCTTCTAATCCTCAGAAATACCGCAGTGGTGCTCGTGGATGTTGCACCATTGAAGATTCTCATGATGCGCGCCGTGCTGCAGATGTGATTGGCATTCCTTTCTATATCTGGGATATGGCAGATGAATTTCATGAAGGTGTTGTCGAAAACTTTATGAGTGAGTACAAGGCAGGGCGCACACCAAATCCATGCCTTCGTTGTAATGAGAAGATTAAATTCGCTGCAGTGCTAGATCGCGCAAAGGCGATGGGATTCGATGGCGTTGTTACCGGCCACTATGCGCGCACACAAGAAACTTCTGCAGGGCGCACGCTGCATCGGGCGGTTGATCCACTTAAAGATCAGTCCTATGTGTTGGCAGTTCTTAATCGTGAACAGATCAACGGTGCAATATTTCCACTAGGTGATACAGAGAAAGTTGATATTCGTATTGAGGCAGAAGCTCGCGGACTTGCTGTTGCTCAAAAGCCTGATAGCCACGACATCTGTTTTGTTCCATCGGGAGATAACGCTGGATGGCTTCGCGATCGCATGGGCAGTGAAGTGGGCCCAATCGTGGATCAAGATGGCAATAAGTTGGGTGAACATAAGGGCGCTTACACATACACAATCGGTCAGCGCAAAGGGTTAGGGCTGACTATTCCAACAGAGGATGGCTCACCACGCTTTGTATTAAAGATTGAACCAGTCTCGAACACAGTTGTCGTAGGTCCGCGAGAAGATTTAGCCGTGACTTCGATGCGTGGTGAACGACCTATCTTCTGTGGCCAAGAGGTGGGCGCTGCGCCTATGCGTGGCTATGTTCAGGTTCGAGCTCATGGCGCAGCACTGGATTGCACCTACTACATGGATAACGAGCAATTAGTTGCTGAACTCGATGCACCTCTTCTTGGTCTTGCAACAGGACAAGCAATGGTTATCTATGACGGCGATCGTGTTGTTGGTTCGGCAACAATCTGCGAGACAGCATGACAAACCAAGCACGCCATCGCATTATTGAACTCACTCAAGAGATTCGCGATCACCAATTTAAATATTATGTTCTAGATAGCCCATCTATTACTGATGCTGCATTCGACATACTACTGAAGGAGCTAGGAGCCCTAGAGGCCAAGCACCCAGAGCTCCTTGAACCAGATTCACCTTCCCTTGGAGTCGGTGGGGGATTTGCAACTACCTTTGATCAACATGATCACATCGAGAAGATGATGAGCCTTGATAACGTCTTTGATAGTGAAGAACTTGCAACGTGGTTTGATCGCGTGGAGAAGGATTCTTCCAATCCCGAATATCTATGTGAACTAAAAGTAGATGGCCTTGCTATCAACCTGCTCTATGAGAACGGACAACTCACTCGCGCACTCACTCGCGGTAATGGCGTGACAGGTGAAGATGTGACGCTAAATGTGAAGACCATCAAGGGACTTCCTCACACCTTAACGGGGAAGAAGTTTCCATCTCTGATTGAAGTGCGCGGTGAAGTCTTCCTACCTGTTGCAGCCTTTAACCAACTCAATGAAGAGTTGGAAGAGGCAGGAAAGCCACTCTTTGCCAACCCACGCAACTGCGCTGCAGGTTCTCTTCGACAGAAAGATCCTCGCGTTACAGCCTCTCGCGCACTCGATGTCGTTGTCCACGGCGTTGGCGCAAGTGAAGGTATTTCATTTACATCTCAATCCGATGCCTACGCCCAACTCAAAGCGCTAGGGCTACCGACCTCTCATCGATTTAAAGTCTGCAAGTCCCGCGCAGAAGTCCTTGATTTCATTGAGAATTACAACCTTCATCGTCACGATGTTGAACATGAGATTGATGGCGTTGTCATCAAGGTAGATGCCATCGCTGAGCAGAAAAAGCTTGGATTCACATCGCGCGCACCTAAGTGGGCTATTGCTTATAAGTATCCGCCTGAAGAGGTCACAACCAAGTTACTTGATATCAGAGTCAGCATTGGTCGCACAGGACGGGTTACACCTTTCGCATTTATGGAGCCAGTCAAAGTTGCAGGCTCCACCGTCACCAATGCAACGCTTCATAATCAAGAAGAGATTGAACGTAAAGGCGTATTAATTGGCGACACAGTCATAATCCGTAAAGCTGGAGATGTCATCCCTGAAGTTTTAGGGCCAGTTCTTGATAAGCGCACGGGCACAGAGAAGGCATTTGTGATGCCGACACAGTGTCCTGAGTGTGCTTCCGATCTTCGCGCAATCACTGAAGGCGATGTTGATATTCGCTGTCCTAATACCCGAAGTTGTCCCGCACAGCTTCGCGAGCGTATTTACTACATCGGCTCTCGCGCAGCCCTTGATATCGATGTGCTCGGATATGAAGCGGCAGTTGCAATGTTGCAGCATGCAATCATCACCGATGAAGCAGATATCTTCTCACTGACCGAAAAAACCTTAATGAAGTCACCCTTCTTTACCAAGAAGGATGGCAGTGCAGGTAAGAATCTTGAGAAGTTACTGGAAGCGTTAGAGGATGCTAAGAGTCGACCACTGTGGCGCACCATCGTTGCGCTCTCTATTCGCCACGTGGGACCTACTGCAGCGCAAGCACTTGCTACCAATTTGGGAAGTATGGATGCAATTTCCAAAGCTTCAGTTGCAGATCTTGCAGATATTGATGGTCTAGGTGATGTCATCGCTCAATCTGTAGTTGAGTGGTTTGAAGTTGATTGGCATCGAAACATCATCAAGAAGTGGTCTGATGCAGGTGTCGCTATGGTCAATGCAACAGGTGAAGCGATGCCGCAAACACTTGCAGGCCTTACCTTTGTTGTCACAGGCGGCCTTGAGGGATTCACGCGAGATTCCATCGCTGAAACGATTACCGCATATGGTGGAAAGCCAACATCATCTGTTTCTAAGAAGACCGATTATGTATTGGTCGGCAGTGACCCTGGATCAAAGCTGGCAAAAGCTCAAGAGTTAGGCGTCACAATCATCGATGAAGCGCGCTTTTTAGAACTTCTTGCGGGTAAGTAGTAATCTTCACTCATGATGATGCTCAACGCTGAAGTTA
>JBDLSZ010000063.1:0-18264 GCA_039799305.1 Actinomycetota bacterium | reverse complement strand
ACATGAAAGTTCACGTTGCTAATCACCCACTGATCTCTCACAAACTCACTGTTTTACGTGATGAAAGAACGGATTCACCGACCTTCCGACTTCTCGTCGAAGAGCTCGTGACACTACTTGCATATGAAGCAACCCGCGAAGTTCGCACAAAGACTGTCACCATTAAGACTCCCGTAACTGCGACAACAGGATTAGTTCTGGCAGAACCCCGCCCTGTTGTAGTTCCCATCTTGCGCGCAGGTCTTGGAATGTTGGAGGGAATGACTAAGTTGCTTCCGACAGCACAAGTTGGTTTCTTGGGGATGGTTCGCGACGAAGAGACTCTGAAGGCAACCACCTATGCCAATCGTCTTCCTGAAAATCTCTCTGGTCGTCAATGCTTCATTCTCGATCCGATGCTTGCAACCGGTGGCACTTTGGTCATGGCAATTAACTACCTGATTGAACGTGGCGCAGATGAGATCACAGCAATCTGTTTACTTGCAGCTCCTGAAGGAATTAAAGTCCTCGAAGATGAATTTAAGAACTCTGGAGTTCCTATTACTCTTGTAACCGGTTCACTCGATGAGAAACTCAATGAAAAGGGTTATATCGTTCCCGGTCTTGGCGATGCAGGCGATCGTCTCTATGGTGTTGTGTAAATGGCATCAACTTCCCCTGGATACGGAATCACAATTCGTGTCGAAGGTTCTCCTGAGCTCCAACCAGTTGCGCTGATAACAACAACAATTACCAATGCAGGTGCGACTATTACAGCGCTCGACGTCGTTGAATCACTCCTTGAAAAGGTAGTAATTGACGTTACATGCGACACCATTGATGCCGATCACGCTCAGGAAATTCACGATGCACTCTCAGCACATGATGGACTGACAGTTCGCAAAGTCAGTGATCGCACATTCTTGCTCCACCTTGGTGGAAAGATTGAGGTAACTTCTAAAGTTCCTCTTAAAACTCGCGATGATCTCTCTCGCGCCTACACACCAGGTGTGGCACGTATTTCACAAGCAATCGTTGATGACCCATCTGATGTTCGCCGCCTGACTATGAAGCGCAATACTGTCGCTGTTGTTACCGATGGTTCAGCAGTATTAGGCCTTGGAAATATCGGCCCTTCGGCCGCCCTTCCTGTCATGGAAGGAAAAGCTGCACTCTTTAAGCGCTTTGCCAATGTTGATGCATGGCCTGTCTGTCTTGATACGCAAGATGTCGATGAGATCGTTCGCACGGTCCAACTCATTGCACCTGTCTATGGCGGAATTAACCTTGAAGATATTTCAGCACCACGTTGCTTTGAGGTAGAGCGCCGCCTTCGCGAACTTCTTGATATTCCTGTATTCCACGATGATCAACATGGAACCGCCATTGTTGTTCTTGCTGCTCTGCGCAATGCGCTGAAGTTAGTCAAGAAGGATATGTCCAAGGTAAGAATCATTATGAGCGGTGCGGGAGCTGCAGGAACAGCGATTGCTCGCCTTCTCGTCTTAAGCGGTGCAACCAACATCATCGCATTTGATAAAGATGGTGTGATCTCAAAGGATTCACCATCTGAAGATCCCATGCGTGATTGGTTTATTGAACATTCCAATAAGGATAATTTCAAGGGAAACGTCCATGAGGCGCTATCAGGGGCTGACATCTTTATTGGTGTGAGTGCACCGAATGTGCTCAAGGAGGCAGATATCGCCTCAATGGCTGCAGGTTCAATCGTCTTCGCACTTGCCAACCCAGATCCTGAAATTGATCCTGTGATTGCGCGTAAATATGCGGCGGTTGTTGCAACAGGCCGTAGCGATCACCCAAATCAGATCAACAACGTTCTTGCCTTCCCTGGAATCTTCCGCGGGTTACTCGATGCCAACGCTCATAAGATCACAGATAAGTTATTGGTTGCAGCTGCTGAAGCAATCGCAGATTGCGTAAGCCCATCTCAGCTCAATACATCTTTCATCGTTCCCAGTGTCTTTGACCCGAATGTGGTGACACAAGTGGCTGCTGCAGTAAAGAAGTCGGTGTAATGGAGCTCTTTGCATCCTTTGATGAGCAGTTCACCGCACTGGCTCCATTCCTCTTCTACGTGCTCGTCGGTGCCATTGTCTTCATTGAAACTGGACTTCTCTTTGGCTTCTTTTTACCCGGTGATTCAGTCCTCTTTAGCGCTGGTTTAGTTGCTGCAGCTCAAGGCAATATCAATATCGTTCTGCTGGTCACAATCATCTTGGCTGCTGCATTCTTCGGCGATCAAGTTGGCTTTGTCATTGGCCGCGTTGTCGGTCGTCCTTATCTAGATAAGCGCACATCACCTCGTATGCGAAGAATGATTGAGAACTCTGAACGCTTCTATGAGAAAACTGGATGGTGGGCAGTAGTTGCAGCTCGCTTCTTCCCATGGATTCGCACCTTTGTTCCACCAATTGCAGGTGCATCAATGATGAATTATTACAAATTCCTATCAGCCAACATACTCGGCGCTGTGCTGTGGGGAGCTGGAATTACCTTGGCTGGTTATTACGCAGCAACGCTGCCATGGGTAAAGACTTCCTCTTATGCAATTGCAGCGTTCTTTATTTGTGGCTCAATCGTTTCCGGCCTTGTGAATTATTCACGCCGCCAACGATAACTCCCACATAGGTCATAGCAATTCCAGTCACCAAATACATTGATACCTGCACACCATCTGTTGGTGAGTAGAGATCGATCAAGAGTGAACCCACCAATTGGCCGCCCACGCTAAAGAGGGTGAATGTGAGAACACCAAGGTGTTGAACAATCGTTGATGTGAAAGCAATATAGATAACGCCAATGATTCCGCCTGTGTAGATCCACCACGGGCCTGCTGGAAGCGGAACGAGTTCTTCAGAGTTGATCAGCACCAAAATGCTTAAGAAAATGACAAGAAAAGTTGTTCCCATAATGAAGTTAAGTAGTGATGTTGTAAAGCTCTGATGGGAATGCTCATTAATCTGACCATTCATTGCACGCTGCACGCCAACAATGGCACCTGCAACGCATCCCATAACCACTGCAATCAGTGAGAGATTTCGTGCATCGATGCGGTCATAGACAGAGATAAAGACTGCAAAGACGGTGAAGAAAGCTGCTGCGATGCGCCGTGGAGTGATGTGTTTCTTTCCACCACCTGTAAGACCAATGCGATCGACAATAAGGGATGCAGCTGTTTGTCCTGCGATAGATGCAACAGAGTAGATAGCAACGCCAATGAGAGGAACGATGTGGGTCTGAACCGCCACAAAACTGCCACCCAGAGCTCCTGCAAAGAGTGTCCACTTAGGTAGCTCTTTACGTGCAACCGCACCTCGCAAATTACGAGCACCTTCTTTAATAGAAGGAGTAAAGAGAGCAATAATTGAAATGATGATGAGCCCAGATCCAAATGAGACAAGAGCTGCCTCAACGCCATTACCAATTAGATGCGAGAGCTCGCCATTAGCGCGCGCCTGCAAAGCAATCATCACTCCAGAGATTGCAGCGAGAAAATCTAGGCGCTGATTCTTGGTGGACATAGGTAAATCCTATTAACTTTCAAGGGCAAGAGTGATCTCTAGCCACTCTTCTTCTCGCGTCTGTAATTCGCTCTGCACCTTCTCTATCTCAGCAGCAATCTCAATTAAGCGCTCTGGATTAAAGCTCTGTGCATCTTGTTCGGCCATAAGCTCTGCAAGACGTTCCTTGCCCTTTGCAACTTGACGCTCAACACGAGTCAGATCCTTCTTGAGCTGTCGTTGCTCTGCAGCAGTTGATGTCGATGAGAACTTTCCACCGGATGCGGCTGCAGATGTAATCGATGCAACGCGCTGTTCAAGATATTGATCTACCCCTCGAGGCAAATCACGAAGATGCTTATCTCCCAGTAACCCCCAGAATCGATCGCAGACGCGCTCCAAGAAATACCTATCGTGAGAGATCACAATCAAGGTGCCGCCATAGCTATCGAGTAGATCTTCTAGCTCGGTAAGAGTCTCAATATCAAAATCATTCGTTGGTTCATCAAGAAGTAACACATTCGGTGAATCCATGAGCAAACGTGTTAACTGCAGGCGCCTTCGCTCACCACCTGATAAATCCCCCACCGGCGTCCACTGTGCATCGCGATCAAATCCAAGGCGTTCACAGAGTTGTGATGCTGAAAGTGTCTTACCTTTACCAATCTCCACATGTGTTGCCACATTTTCAACTGCTTCAAGTAAGCGCCATGTGGGATCGAGTTCATCAAGGTGCTGTGTCAGGAAGGCAATCTTGACGGTAATACCTGTAACAAGCTTGCCTGCCGCCGGCTGCAACTGACCTGCCAAAGTACGCATCAGTGTTGTCTTTCCTGCGCCGTTAATGCCAACGATGCCGATGCGATCTCCTGGCCCGATATTCCATGTCAGGTTATCGATTAACTCTTTATCGCCAGCTTTGATCAGCGCATGGTGGAGTTCAAAGACAGTGTTGCCAAGACGGTTGAGCGCAAACTTTAAGAGCTCTGTGGAATCGCGAGGTGCTGGCTCTGCTGAGATCAAGTCATTTGCCGCATCAACTCGAAACTTTGGCTTAGTAGTTCGGGCAGGTGCTCCGCGGCGCAGCCAAGCAAGTTCCTTACGAATTAAGTTATTGCGACGAGCATCCATTGCATTTGATTGACGTGCGCGCTCAGCTTTTGCCAATACAAATGCTGAATACCCACCGTCATACTCTTCTACTTTGCCAAGTACAACTTCCCATGTGCGCTCTGTAACTTCATCCAGGAACCAGCGATCGTGCGTCACAACAAGTACTGCTAAATCTCTACGGTTCTTTAAGTGGGATGCAAGCCAAGCAACGCCTTCAACATCAAGGTGGTTTGTTGGTTCATCCAGCAGAATCAAATCCAGATCATCGATCAGTAACTTGGCCAATCCAACGCGACGCTTTTCTCCGCCTGAAAGGGAAGCAAATGTGCGATCAAAGATATGGTCATCAAAGCTTCCAAAGAGGCCGGTAAAGATTTCACGGATGCGTGGATCACTTGCCCATTCATGTTTCTCGCGATTGGCAATAACGACATCGCCCACAGTTGCATGAGGGGCAGCACTATCTATTTGAGACAGGATTCCAATCTTTGAAGCATTGGACTTAGTAACACGACCTGCATCAGGTTCTTCTACGCCTGCAATGATTTTCATGAGCGTGGATTTACCAGCGCCATTGCGACCAACAATTCCGATGCGATCGCCTTCTGAAACACCGAGAGAAACTCGCTCTAGAAGTGGGCGAATATCAAAGGCTTTAGAGACCTCTTCGATATTCACTACATTGCGCGCCACGGTAGGAGAGCGTACCTTTGAACTATGAAGGTCACTGACCGCGCATATGCGTTAGAGCTCGATAAGAATGACCCTCTTGCTCCCTATCGCAGCAAATTTGTTATTACAGACCCCAATCTCTGCTACCTCGATGGAAATTCTCTCGGTCGCCTGCCCCATGCAACGGTCAAAGCGGTCAGTGACTTCGTCTCCCACGAATGGGGCAATGAAGTTGTCACTGGCTGGAGCCACTGGATTGATGAGGCCCAAGTTGCAGGAGATCTTCTAGGTCGCGCTGCCCTCGGTGCTGCAGCTGGCCAAGTCCTTGTCTGTGACACAACATCGGTGAACTTCTACCAACTCTGTCTTGCAGCAATCAATGCGCGCCCTGGTCGAAAGACAATCATTACCGATGCTGCAAACTTTCCGACCGATCGCTACATCCTGATCGGCATCGCACAGCAACTTGGTCTCAACCTTGTCATTATCGATAACGAAGATCCTGCTGTTGCTGAGAATGAATTGATTACGGCAGAACTTCTTGAAAAATATATGTCTGAAGATGTTGCACTCGTAACCTTTGAAGTAATTCAATACCGCTCAGGTGCTCGCACAGATATTGAATCCATTACAGATCTTGCTCGCTCCTATGGCGCCTTTGTCCTCTGGGATGCAAGCCATGCAACGGGTGCGATTGAAATGAACTTTGATCAACACGGAGTGGATCTTGCAGTTGGCTGCACCTATAAATATGGAAATGCCGGCCCTGGTTCACCTGCATGGCTCTATGTGAATAAGCGTGTGCAGGCCGAACTTCAGGTTCCTATCCAAGGGTGGTTTGGTAACGAGGATCAATTTGGAATGGGTCCTCACTTTGAGAAGGCGCAAGGAATTCGAGGATTTCAAATTGCAAGCCCATCCATTATTGGAATTCGCGGCGTGCAGATTGCCTTCGAAATGATCGCTGAAGCAGGAATTGATGTGATTGCATCAAAGGCTGCAATCGGAACACAGATGATGATTGATCTCTATGACGAGTGGCTAGCACCCCTTGGATACACGCTGCTTACCTCACGTAATCCAAAAGATCGCGGTGGTCATATTTCACTTGGCCATCCAGAGGCGGCAAAGATCTGTATTGCACTTCGTAAATTTGCCAATGTGATTCCAGATTTTCGCACCCCAAGTGCGATTCGTTTAGCTATATCTCCACTTCCAACTTCATATGTTGAAGTCTGGGATGGTTTTCAGCGCATCCGCGATCTCACTGAAAGTCGTCAATACGAAGAGATCCAAGGATCGGATTCACGAGTCACATGAGCGAGAACTACGAATCAGCACTGACATATAACTCTTATCTCGCAGTTGATGACCTCCTTCAACTACAGAAGCCACTCTCTGATGGTCCAGAACATGATGAGATGCTCTTCATCATCATCCATCAGACTTATGAGCTCTGGTTTAAGCAACTGATCCATGAATTCCAGCAAGCACAACGTGCTCTGGAAGATGGCAATACTCATTACGCACTGTCAATCCTTGGTCGCATCCGCACCATCATGAAAGTCTGTGTGGCACAGGTAGATATTCTGGAGACGATGACGCCTCTGCAATTTAATGCTTTCCGTGGTTATCTCTCATCTTCAAGTGGTTTCCAATCTGCGCAATTTAGAAAAGTAGAAGCAATCCTCGGGCGTCGCGATAGTCGCATGGCAGGCCACCTTCCTCCTGATATGCAGGAAGAGATTGCAGAGATCACATCACGTAATTCCATCTGGGATTCATTCTTGGATTACCTGACCAAGCGCGGTTACACACTTCCCGCCGATGTGATCAGCCGTGATAAGTCAGTTGCCTATGTATCTAACTCTGCCGTGCAAGATGTATTGCTCAAGGTCCACCAAAGTGATCCTGAAAGTGCGATGGTCTCTGAACGCCTCGTTGATATCGATGAAGGTATTCAAGAGTGGCGCTATCGCCATGTGAAGATGGTTGAACGCACAATTGGCCACAAGATGGGAACCGGTGGTTCTAGTGGAGTTGAATACCTTGCAAGCACGCTCTTTAACCCAGTCTTTAAAGACTTATGGGAGATTAGATCTCGCTTTTAGGCAGGTAAACCTTTAACAACTAATTCAGTAAGTGGAAGGCGTTCGCGCTTTGCAATCTCGCGCTCAAGTAGCGGGCCAGCAAGTTTTTCTGGAGCATCCTGTGTTCCGATTGCAATCACAACAACGGGCATGAGCTCTGGCGAAATGGATAGAACATTCTGTGCAACTGCCTTATCAAATCCAGTCATCTGGTGAGCAACTAAGCCACGGTGATGAGTCTCAATAACAAGTTGTCCGACAGCTAGACCACAGTCATATTGATAATCAGCATGGATAGAGCCATCTGACTTCGTAGTCTTTCCCGCAACCAAGATAAGCGCTGATGAGTTCTTTGCCCAACTCTGATTGAACTCAACTAATGAGGAGAGGATCTGAGTGAAGACTTCATCGCTACGCTTTCCCACAAAGAAGCGCCAAGGCTGGCTATTAAATGCAGAGGCTGCCCAACGAGCTGCTTCAAGGATTGCTGTGAGGTCTTCGCTATTGATTGTGGCGCTTTCGTTAAATGAACGAGGGCTACGACGGGTTGCGATGATTTCGTGAACGGGAACTGAAGTCTGTGCTTTCATAACGCGTACCTTATTGCCTACACAGGTTCACCGCACTTTGAAATTACTGCTTCTTTGTATTGATCACTTCAATCTTTTCGCCATAGGCAGCTTCTGCAATCTCTTTGCGGCGCTTGATATAGGCATCAGATGCCCCAGTAATGAGATGTTCAAAACGTTGATCACTTTTAATGAGTGGATGTAACTCTTTGGCTGTGTTCTGTGATCCCCAGATAGGTGGCTCTTGTCGAGTTACCTGCACAACAATGTGAGGATTGATAAAGCGATAGACAAGTGCAAGGCGACGCAGACCCATATAGGCAACATGGCGCATGCCACGATTGATATGTTCTTGTATACGTAATTGGTTATAACGCAGCCATGAAGGGCGAATGGGTTCTTCTCGCACAGCTAATTCATACAAAATCTTTGCAATCTCTGCCCCACCTGTTGGATCAGGTAGCTCTGCACATTTCTTACTCAACCGTGTGCGCACATCAGCATCTTGTAACTTCTTCACCGTTGCGGTGATGTCTCCTAGGTCTGCTTGATTGGCGCGCAGAGCAAATCCCATATCGTGGCACCACTGTGCTCGAGCTTCTTGATCATCAGTACCGCGGATATTGGAGACAAAGACAGTGGGAACGTGTGCGGGCAAGAGTTCATGCACTCCGTTGTAACCAGTTGCGCAGACACTGGCATCGAATGCGTGGAGTACTTGAGCAAGTGGGAAGTGGCGAACGACGCGGATATCAAGGCCGACTGGCGCAAGTGACTTTCCATCTTTATCCAGCGGTTGCTTGGTAAGGATGACTTGCAGATCTTTCCATCCGAGTAAGCCAGAAAGCGCTGCTGTCATTTTCTCATTGACATCACTATCGCCAGTTCCCAGCTGAACAAGAACTGCTGGGCGGTTGGGATCTAGTCCTAACACTGCGCGAGCCTCATCGCGAGGCAGCGCTGTATCTTTCTGAAAGAGGGAGACAGAAGAAGTCACACGAGCATCTTTTCTTTCAGCAGTGGGGCCGAAATCATATGCGCGAGCAAAGTCACCAGGTTCAACGATGTAATCCATCATCTGTGATTGCAGACCTAATACAAAACGTTGTGGTTTCTTCTGCCATAGACCGCGTCGCACCCAGACGAGTGCAAGTTTGGGATGTGAAACTTTTGCTGCGATAACTCCTGGATAAGGAACAACGCCATCGAATGACATAACTCGTGCGCCGGTTTCATCTGCAAGCGCCATTAGGCGATCACGCAAATATGCATCCCACTTTTCGCGAGACATCCACATGCGATCGCGACCAGGAATATATTCGCAGCGGATTCCCATAAATTCTGGAATCTCTGCAATGCCACCGGCCATAGAAACAATAATGGGGTTTGCATATTCTTTAAGAGCCAACGCAATTGCACTTGCACGTGCAAGGTGTCCCATTCCCACTCCATTACTGGTCGCAAGAATAATTGTTGGTTTTTCCATAAGGCTCAAAGGTTATCAACCCTTTACGCGTAAGCCACGCGGGAAAATCCCTATTAGTTGCAAACTTTTTTGCCTTCAGAGATACTTATCACGCGTTAATTCGCAACCAAAAAGGAGAGTACTTCTCAAACCGTTTCTAAATCAGAAACATTTGCCGTACAGCTTTACAATGACTACACCAACAGCGATCCAATCGCACCACAGCGCAACACATCGTTATGTACCAACAACATCAACTCCAATATCTCCTGAAAAGGTTGCCGCAGTCCTTGCAGCCGAATGGGATCTCTTCACTAAGAACACCAAAGGCTCAGCAGCCGAGAGCAAGCGCGCAGTTAACTCACTGCCACTAGGTGTCACCTCAAGCTTCCAGCACTGGGATCCATACCCAATCTCCATCGTCTCAGCATCCGGTGCCTATATGACCGATGTCGATGGTCGAAAGCTTCTTGACCTCTCTATGGGCTTTGGCGCAATGCTCGCCGGTCACCTCAACCCAGTCGTGGTTGAAGAGGTGCAGTCAGCGCTCAATCAAGGAATGCTCTTTGTCACCCCTTCACCTACCTCTACCGATGCTGCAGAGCGAATCTGTAAGCGCTTTGGTATCGATCAGGTTCGCTTCACCAACTCAGGTACTGAGTCAACGATGTATGCAGTTCGCGTTGCTCGCTCTGCCACAGAGAAGATGGGCATCCTTAAGATTGAAGGCGGCTACCACGGTAGCTATGACCCATTCGTTGTCTCTGCCAAGCCTCCACTTGCGAAGGCTGGAGATCCAGAGGAACCAACTCCTTATATCGAAGGTAACTTGGTTCCAGGAGATGTCTATGTTGTTCCATTTAACAACATTGAATCTCTTGAGGCTATGTTTGAAAAGAATTCGAAGAAAATCGCATGCTTCATCGTCGAGCCAGTGCTTGAAAACCTTGCAATCATTCTTCCTGATGCGGGATATCTTGAGCGCGTTCGTGAACTCTGTGATCAATACGATGTCGTTCTTATCTTTGATGAGGTCAAGACAGGTATTACCGCAGGCACGCGCGGTGCAGCCGCACGACTTGGCGTTAAGCCAGACCTTATTACTCTTGCAAAATCAATCGGTGGTGGAGTTCCACTTGCAGCTTTCGGCGGCAAGAAGAAGTACATGGACTTTGTTACCAACGGCAAGATGGCTCACTTCGGTACTTTTAATGGCAATCCCCTTGCAATGGCGGGTGTTCGCGCAATTGATCGAATTTGCACAGATGAAGCCCTTGAAAAAGCTGAGGCATTCAATCTTCAGGCACTTAACCGCATTGGTGACATCATTGATGAATACCAACTTCCTGCCCAGACTGTCGGCTTTGGAGTCAAAGGCTGCGTTACCTGGTCAACAACACCAGTGCGCAACTACCGTGATTACAAAGCAACTGACTTTGGTGTTGCAGAAGCACACTGGCTCTTTGCACTCAACCGCGGAATCATCACTCCTCCAGGACTTGATGAGCAATGGTTGATCTCATTGGCACATGGCCAAACAGAGATTGATCTATTGGTTGAAGATTTCCGCGACTTCGCTAAGGCAATACGCGCTTAATTTAGGAATAGAAAAGGCCCCGCACTCTCCCTCAAAGAGTACGGGGCCTTATCTATTTATTTAGTTGTGTCCCGAGATTAAGAACCGAAAACAGTCTTCCAATCAGAGATTACGAGACTGTAGTAACCGCCACCTTCGAGTGTCTTCTGGTTGAACTTCAAGATTCCAGAAGCTGACTTTGTGGTGAGATCTGGACGCGCTGTGTACGCGCCAGTTGTGTGTACCTGAGCATTGAAGTAGAAGTACTTCTTTGTATCTCCAGGCTTAGCCACCATTGCAGTGGCATCGATGATTCCTGATGATTCCTCATCAATTGTCATGAACTTTGAAGCATCCTTTGCGAAGTACTCCTTATTGAACTCTGCAACTGTTGCAAGCTTTCCATCAGCGATGCGGAAAGCGACGATACGTGCAACGTGTGCATTGTTACCTGGATCTTCTTGTAGCAAGACGATTCCATCTGATGTAACTGTCATGTTATCTGGCTTGCTCAAGTATGGAGCTTCTGATCCATCGAGAAGGAGTTCAAGCTTTGCACCAAGTTCAGGCTTCTGACCATCAACAAATGTCAGTCTCCAGAATCCGCCACCATCACGTGAAACACCTGGCTCTGATGGATTTTCCTTAGTAGCTCCTGGATCCTTATTTGACTCAGTTGTTACGAAGTAGAAGACGTTTGGATTCTTTGGATCCCATTCACCATCTTCAACTCGGGACATTTCTGTTCCCTTTGCAGCATGATCTACCTGCTGAGTCTTCATATCGCCATCCCAGATTGTCTTTTCAAACTTCACATCGACAGCCTTGTTCTTGCCATATGCAGCACGGAATGCGTTGTCATTGGCAATATTTGGAATGCTCATAACGTGAAGGTCTCCGTTTGTAAGACCAGCCTTATCAGCAAATGTTCCTGTTGATGTCTTTGTTCCGACATACATAAAGAGTTGTGAATCAGTTGCTGATCCATCTTCGTTACCCATGACAACAGTGTTCTTGCCTGGCTTGAGGTTAGGCATCAAGTTTTCCCATGATGCAAGTCCCATACGTGGGAGGTTAATTCCGTTGCCATCCATGTCGAATGCGAAACCACGACCGTAACCGCTATCGCCATCTTCTTCGCCAGCTAGGAATACTGCTCCGTCATATCCAAGAGTTGTTGAACCATCCTTGAATGAAAGTGCTCCAGCTTGGACGAGAGTTGCTGAACAGAAACGGCTAATGAAGCTGTCCATGCCCACTGTCTGTGTAGTTGGAGCTGCTCCTACTGGAGATGTTTGGTATTGCTTTGTGTTGTAGTTGTAGAAGCTCCATGAAGAAACGAGGTCTGAAGCCTTAAGAACGCGATCGCCTGCCTTGTTCAATGTGAACTTAGTGATCGATGTTCCTTGGATTGCCTTGCCCTTATCTGCAGCCTTTGCCAATGTTCCGATTGCTCCATATGAAGGAACTTCGTGAACTGAAAGAAGTGTGATTGTTCCATCTGCATTGCGCATTGCGCCCATGCCATCTGGGATACCTTGAACAGTAAAGCCAGAGAATGTGTCACCTGCGTAGGCAAGTGGCTTAATTGTTGCTGCATCAGTAGATGCAATAATGTATTCAGGCTTTGTCAGCACTGAGTTTGCTGCTGCTGTTCCTGCAACCAAAGTTGCAATCGAGAGCACCGCAGCTACTTTGTAGCGAAGCTTCATGTTGATCCATTCCTCTAGTGATTCGAGTCGGGATGAGTTCCGCTCGACGTTGTGGGGCTGAGTTTGCATCCCTCATAAGACTGGATAGAAAATGGAGAGTGAAGTTAATAGAAATAGTTATCGCACTTATTGCATGAGAAATACACCTGCCGTTAACTTTCGACCCTTATCTTTAGGATTGTGAACGCTATCTCTCGAAGAATCCTGAGCTTGGGATTCATCTCCACATTGGCCACAATCGCCTTTCCTGCACTGGCTGCCACTACCCCACCAGTGAAGTGCCGGGTCCTAGGACAAAAAACAACCTATAAGGGCAAGCTCTATACCTGTATCAAGACGAAGTCGAAAGGTAAGACTGTTCTTGCGTGGGATTCAGGAAAGATAATTCCGGCTCCAGCACCTTCTCCATCGCCTTCTCCATCGCCTTCTCCATCTGCCACAGCAACACAATCGGCAGCACCAGTTGCGGTCAATAAGATCGATATTCCCATTGCAAAGTCTTCAGAAGTTGCCAATAACTCAACAAAATCTTTCACTGCAAAGAATCGTTATGGCTACAGCACGACATACTTTATTGCTCGCGGTTCAGATGGATTGATTGGGATGAACGCAACCTGCACTCATAACGGGTGCACTGTGAAGATTGATAACGAAGGCTTGCTTTGCCCATGTCATAGCGCGCTCTTTGATCCTAAAAATGGTGCACTACTTCGTGGGCCTGCCTCATACCCACTTGAGCGTGTAGCAGTGCGTGAAGCAGATGGCACAATCTATATAACGGATTAAAGCTGGCTATATAACGGATTAAAGCTGCCACGCACGAACTCCGCCAGCAACACCAGCAGAGTTCGGAACAATCACAACGTCATCGCCCATTAAGTTCAGATCGCGTTGTTGAATGCTGTGTGAATTACCGCCGCCGATATAGAGGCGATCCCATAAGAAGACTGGGCGAAGTTCTGAGACCATCAAGCGCACACGACGAGACCAGAATGTATTTCCCATACGGTGGCGTTCGCGATCGCCAATCCATGTGTCATACGTTGTATTGCGGCGGGTTGTTGCATGCGAAAGTTCAAAGTGTGGAGAAAGCTTTCCGCCGTGGAATACAGAAAATCCGAGGCCAGTTCCGAGAGTAAGAACGATTTCAAGTCCTGAACCAGTAACCACACCTGCACCGTGTACTTCGGCATCGTTTAATACCTTAGCTGGCATTCCCAAACGTTCAGCGACAGCAGCTTCAGCATCAAAGCCCCACCATTGTTCTTTGAGTTCAGGGTTCATACGTGTGTGGGGTCCTGCATCATTAATGTAGTGAGGAGTTGCAACCACAACACCGTTACGAATCATTCCAGGCAAACCAACAGTGACTCGTGCTGCTTTAGGAAGAGACTTTGCAATGGACTCAACGGTATCGAGAAAGCGTTCGGGTGAAAGCGGGTAGGGAGTCTGCACGCGCGTTGGCGCTGCATGCATGGTTCCTGATTCATCAAGAACACAGCTCTTAATAAAGAGGCCACCGCAGTCAATGGAGAGAGTGAATTGGCTCATGAGAGTGGATCCATAACTGTGATTGTTTCACCAAATACTAAATCTTTAGCAATCGCCTGCCATGCCTTGCTGTTGGCATTGACCATGTGAGCATCCCATGACGGGCGATCAGACCAGATTTCCCAGACATTGACGACATTCTCTTTATCTACATCACGATAGATATCAATAAATTCGCAACCACTTTCGGTGCGGATCACAGAGATATGCTGTGAGAGAGCAGAGACAAATTCATCGTATTTCCCTGGGCGCACATCGATAGCCACAAAGAGGAAGATTTTGCTCACTGGGTAACGATACTGGCAGATCCAATCACTGGTAAATGCACATCAGGAACTCGATGCTCCTGATGGGCTACAACCGATGCCTCGTGATACTTCTCAATCTCAGCAAGAAATGCTGGGTTGAGATAGGGGCGTCCATCAACGATCGAGCCTTGCGTGCAGTCGATAACTGCTGCCACATCCTCACCAGAGAGTGTCTTGTGTGTCTCTAGCGCATGCGCTAGCGCCAGAATTTGATTCCGATTTTCACGCAATATCGCTTCAGCTTGAATCAACAGCTGGCTTAAGTTCTCTTCAATACGATCACTTAGCGCCATACGCATCTGCTTCTCTGTATCTTCTTTTCCTTTTCCTCCACCTGGAGAGCCCATCTCAAAACGGCGATTACTCACGTGAGATGAAATTGTGGAGCCCATGCCCCAATGACCTTCCATGAGGGAGGCAATAGTCGTTGCACTCTCAAGATCGCCGGAAACACCTGATGAATTATCATCTTTGAAGAACATGCGTTCTCCAGCAAGGGATGCAAGTGATACCAAAATATCTGATTGGTATTCACTCTTCCAGCGCGTGAATTGATCATCGGGCGGAATACTTGCAACCATTCCAAGATAGTCAGAACCCTTTTCAATGGTTGCAAGATCAATAGACATATGTTGACGAGTGCGATGAGCCATAACCGCATGGCACGCTTCATGAACAGCAATTGCATGGCGCTCACGTTCGATGTATTCAACATCCTCCGATGGTCCAAGTTCTTTCTGTTGCTTTGCTTTAACAACATCTGACCACTCAATCGATGTGCGACCGTTGCGGATAGCCATGATGAGAGCTTCATTGATGGTGTCTTTAATCGTTGCACCGGTTGCATAAGGAGTAATCGTTGCAATCTTGTCGATTTCTTCAGCAGATAGTGAGTGAGAGACTTTTGATAAATAACCTTCGTAGGTGCGCACACGACCGGCCTTACTTGGATAACCAACGCGATACATACGATCAATGCGTCCAGGACGCAGGAGCGCTTCATCGAGCGCTTCAGGCATATTGGTAGCCATTACAACAAGGATTCGATACTTCGGTGGATTCTTTGGGCGCATACCAAGTGTTCGACGCACGACTCTGTTAAAGAATCCACGTGGCTTCTTTAAGCCGGAGAGCTCTGTCAGAAGTGCCTGCAGTGTTCCCATTCCTCCACCGCCACCTCCACCTGCTGCGCCGCCCATCACAAACTTCTCACGTGCAATTGCAGAGACAGCAGATTCAGAGAGGTATGTGCCTCCGTGGCAATTGCTCTTAAATATTGATGTGGCATCCATTGTGGAATTTCTCTGAGGGCCACCTGCAGAGACGATTCCACGATTGCCTAGTGAATCTGCCTCATCGAAGAAGACAACAACGCCGCCGTAGCGAAGGGCAAGCTTTCGTAATTTACGAAAGAGGCTCTTTACCTTCAGCACTCCCACACCAAAGAACATATTGGTAAATGCACCTGGATCAACAAAGACGAATGGCTTACCAGTCTCACCAGCCATTGATTCAGCCATCAAAGTCTTTCCGGTTCCGGGAGGGCCCCACAAAAGAATTCCGCCTGGCACATATCCACCGTGCTTTTCAATCTCCTCTGGTGTTTCTAGGAAGAGAAGATTTTCACGGATGCGATTGAGAACATGATCTTGTCCCCACACATCACTAAAGCGAGTTCTGATGTCATCAGGGAAGTAAGTATCAACACCTCCGCGGCTTAAGAACCAGAAGATTGCACCAAATTGAATGATGACAAAGAAGACAGCAAAGAGAAGTTGTCCTAAAAATGGCAGAGCTGTGATGAATGCTTTTGGTGCTAGGAACAAAGCTTTAATGGGTGGTTCTTTATAAACAGCACCAAGAACGACGGCAAGAAGGAAGACAACGAGAGCCCACTTCACAATGCGAGAGAGGCGAAAACGAGTCCAGTCGCTGAGTCTATGAACTTGGCGATCTACAAATGCAAAATACTTTGTCCAAATGCCGTGATACGGCGCAAGAAGCTCTGCAATAAGGAAGTGAATCTGGCGAATGACTTCAATGACAGCTAGAACTATGAGCCAAGATTTAGAGCGCGCAGTCTCTCTCAGAGCATCTTCAACACCAAGGATTGGGTTTTCCGCAAGGTTTGACCAGGTCAGAACTAGGAATGTGATGCCAAAGAGAAGGAAGAATTTAATGCGGTCATAAAATGAGAGATGGATGCGAGTCTTTCGGTCAGTATCGCGCGGACGACTCGTTACTTTTTCTATCTGACTCATTTGGCTCCCTGTACTGTGTATGAGGTCACAATCTCTTCAATGACTTTCTTATTCTTTGTGTAGCACTTTGTCGCACATCGAACAACGAAGATATAGAGAGTTGAACGATCATTAGACATTAATGAGGTCTGGTTGAGTGTCTGTTCAACGCCATTGATGGAGAAGCTATAGATGGTTTGAATGCCGCGGGCACCCTTCTCCACAACCTCACCGTCTTCAAGAATCTTAAAATCAGGAACTCCTAAATCAACCCCATCAACTAATTGCGTGATGGGGGTAATCACATTTCGTAGAGAGTTATAGGAAAAATCGTTTGATTCAGGACCAGTTAAGTCTCGAACTCGTGCAAAAACTAGCGGTGATGATGGAGGCTTTAAGGTAAATACTTGTGAAACCTTTATCTTTGGATCACTCGAGTATGCAACCTGCCATCTGACCAAAGACTGACGAGAATCTGATTCATCTTCGTCTGCGCCCTTTTCATATTTATTAAGTGCTGCAGTGCTCAGGCCATTCCAATTCTTGGGAACAGAAAAGAAAACTCCATCTGCTTTGGATGCTGGATATAACTTAGAACTTTCACCACAGCCCGTTAACACAAGGGTTAAGGTCAGGCACAGAGCAAGGATGCGGCCGCTTCTCATTCCGAGATTCTGCCTGAGAAATGGCGAGTGCGCTATATGAATTTTTCCCGCTTTGCCGAAGGCTTAAGCGTAAATTTAACTTGCAACCCATGGGCGGGCACCTACCATTAAGCCATGAGACCAGTACCCGTAGCCATCAGCATCCTCCTTGCACTCTCACTCGTGGGGTGTACTGGCGGAGATAAAGAAGAGCCAGCGAGCTCAGGTGATAACCAAAATTGCATCGAGACTGAAGCAGCGAAGTTACTTGATGAGACAGGATCAAATGCGGATTACGCCATGGAAAAGGCAGCTGAAATCTGTAAGTAAGTTCTTCTTATAAAAAAGAAAAGCCTTCCGGTGTGAAAGGCACCGAAAGGCTCATCTCGTGCGCGCGAAGGGATTCGAACCCCTAACCTTCTGATCCGTAGTCAGATGCTCTATCCGTTGAGCTACGCACGCTTAATTACTTGCGAATGCGAATAGTACCTGTTTTTTTATTCCGCCCCAAATGGCTATAAATCAGCGCGGTTTACAGGCAAGAACGCCAAAAGGCGCCCGTTACCGGACGCCTTTTGGCTTCAATCTTGTAGTTAGAAGTTATCCAACTTTTTTGATTCGCCCATCTGCTGCAGGCACCTTTGTTACTTTGCCAGCAGTCATATCTGCCTTTAGAGCATCTACGAAAATATCCAATATCGCACCCTGGACTTTAGCCTTTGTTGGTGAGAATACGTTTGTGTATCCATCGCCACCATAAACAATGAAGTCAGGTGTGGCCAAGGTGTATTCCTTGGAATCTTTAGCAATTGCAGTTCCGT